>WJKB01000036.1 GCA_014729345.1 Candidatus Woesearchaeota archaeon | reverse complement strand
TTTGCCCATGTAGTTCAGCGCGTACATCCCTCTTGTAGTTGGTTTTGTAGAATGGGCAAGATGCTTCTTGAGGAACTTTGTCTCTTTTCCAACAACAAAAACTCTTCTTTTTGCGACAGCTTCAAAAAAGTCTCTTGTGTTGTCTATGTTCTCCTTGGCAAATGTCAGGGTGTGGCCCATCTCATAGAATATGTGGCCATCTGATCCTCCTGTTATCATCCTGCCCTTCATCTTCAGCGCAAGCTCGATGGATCTCTTGTTTGGGATGCGCAGGTTGGATCCTGTGATAGCCTCGATCCCATCTAATTTCTTGGCTGCCTCAGGCCTGATCACACCGTTCCTGACACAGTTCATCATGCCGGTCCATGCTATGGCATAAGGATGCGCCATTATGCTGATGCAGCTGTATCTCCTGGACCTATCTATAATCTCTTCTGCTGATATCCTCAAAAATGGGCTTGTTTTTGCCTTCTTTGGCTTGATGTTTGTGTAGTAGAAATTCTCAAGCTCACGGATACTGTAGAAATAGAAAAGTATATGGCATCCTTCTTTAGCTGTGACCTCGATCCCTGGTATGGTCAGGACGTCCTTGCACCTGCTTGCAATCATGCTTCCCCTGATGACATTGTGGTCAGTAAGGCAGACCCCTATGCCTTTTTGCCTGGCCTTTTTTAGTATGAATCTGACCTTGTTAACGCCATCAGAATACCTGGAATGGAAATGCATGTCAACAGCTGTGATACCTCTTTTTCTGAACAAGCCTGGATCAGGCCTGTCATGTATGATCTTGCCAAAATTGGACATGTTCTGCTCCAGATATGCTGATAATCTGCTTTATATAAAGATTGTTGTTATCTACTATGCATTTGATTTCTTTATAAGTTAATTACCATATAGTAGTAAAAAAGCGAAAGATTTATATATAAGCTTTTCATATCTAATGCCTATTATGGAAGAGATAGATAGACCTGGATCCAACACTGCAGGTTTTGATACTGGCAAGTATAGATTCATCTCTGAAGTTGTTGGACATACCTGCGGTAGAGAGAATGGAGAAAAAGCCCTGGAACTTCTTATTCAGATAACCGAGAACATAAGGCAGGAGATGGCAGATAAGGATGCTGCTCTACAAGAGGCGAAAAAGCACGAGGTCGCTTATCAGGACAATATAGATGCACTCCGGAGGCAGAATAGCGAGCTTTCTGACAGACTGATGGTCGAAAGGGCTGAAAAAAATGTTTATTATTCAGAAGCGACAGCACTTGAAAAGGAGGTTGAGGCGCTTACCAGAGAGCTGGATATGGTGAAGCACTCAGCCAGGTATGACCTGACAGGCGCTTATAAGAAGGATTGTATGATGAGTCCTGAAAACAGGGATACGCTGGAAGGAGATCCTATAGACCTTTGGGAAGAAGCCTATGATGCATGTTACGAATCAGAAACACCTCTTTCTGTAGCCATGCTGGATATAGACCATTTCAAGAAAGCGAATGATGAGAAGGGACATGATTTCGGAGACTATGTACTCAATGAAACAGTTAAACTGATCATGGATAGGCTTGACCCTGACCAAGCTCTGATAAGGTATGGTGGTGAGGAATTCACCCTTATCCTGCCTGGGATGGACCAGGGAACTGCATACAGCTTTGTTGACGGTCTGAGGGATGAGATAAGCTGTCATTCGTATGACTATCCTGGTGTTCCGGGTGATCCTGAAAAGCCTCCAAGCCAAGGCAACATCACTATAAGCTGCGGCTTGTATACTGTTAAGGGAGAAGACATCATCAGAGAGGCAGCTATAGCCCGGGCTGATAAAGCACTGTATCACGCTAAAGAGAACGGTAGGAACAGGACAGAGGCATGGAGGCCTGCTGAATGATGTATATTACCACTAATGTATAGTAAACAATAGAAATATTTATATACTAATGATGCATATTTTTTATCCAGGGATGAGTTTAAGGGTAATATTCATGGAACAACAACGTGATCAGGAAACAGGACTACCGAATCTTGAGTATCTGACAGAATATATGCAAAGGATGCATATCCCTTCCGGAACCTCAGCAGCACTTGCCCTGATAGAAGTCCAGGATATCCAGACACCAAGGATACCTACTATAGTGAATATCAGCCGCAAGCTTTTGGATTACAGGAAAGAGAAAGGAAACAAATGCACAAAAGTTGCCAGGGTGGACGGCAGGGACTGTTTTGCGCTAGTGTACTCTGGAATCAAAGAAGCTCAGGAGTTGAACAAAAAATTCGAAGATCTGGAGCAAAGCGTGGAAGGCATGAGGTTCGATGGTTCAGGAAACTGTGTTCCAGAAGGTGCATATTCTGTAGGTGTAAAAGCTGTAGCTGATCTTTATGACAGAAACTCTCACCAGCTTGCCCATGCCTACATAGAGTCAGTTGTCAACAGGCTGGATCAGGCCTGAAAAGCCAGTGTTGAAGGAGCATATCTTCCAACAAAAGGGCCGTCCTTGACCCTAAAACCGGCTGACTTTAGGTTTTCTCTTACAGCTCTTGCGCAAGAGTAGGTTGCAAGTATAGCTGACCTCTTCATCACTCTTCTTATATCCTTGAGAAATTCTGTTGTCCATAATTCCGGGCATCTTTTTGGAGAGAAAGGGTCAAGGAAGACTGCATCTGCCCTGAACTGTCCTGGATCTATAAGCTTTATGGAGTCTATGGCATCTGCGATGATCAGCTCAAATGAGACTCTGGGACGAGTAGCTTCTCCCTTGAGAAGCTTGTAGAAAGGCTCTAGTTCAGTGCCAAGATCTATGGTCTTCATCTTTTCGATGATCTCCCTGTCATTTTCTAGGGCGATGATGCGGATGCAGCAGTCAGGTTTTGCTTTCAGTGCTGTTGCGATCGCTGCAAGGCTGTTATAACCTATGCCAAAGCAGATGTCAAGGATGTTGACACTGCCCTGCTTTTCTGCAAGCTCAGCGATCCTGCAGGGCTCAGCGTATTTCTTGAAAGCTTCTTCCAAAGCTCCGCTTATAGAATGGTAATGCTCCTGGTATTTTCGGGAAAAGAAGGTAGCTGATTTATCTTTGGTTATCATCCTTTTCATCTTGTCACTTCCAAGGCATCTTTATGCATTCTTTTTCATTGAAAAGATTAAGATCAGCTGGTCCGTTAATGACAAATGTTTTTATCTGGTTGTCTTTGAGGTATTCTTTAGCTTTGTTGATTGTTTTCCCTGTTCTGCTGACATCATCTACCAGAAGTATCTTCTTATTTTTCAGATTGAAGGATCTGTTTTCCAGCAGTTTGGCATCTTCATAAATTGGGTTATGTTCTTTATCCCTGTATTGTATCGAGATTATCTGCATAGGAATACCAAGTTTCTGTTGGATAAAAGCAGCTGGGATAATGCCTCCTTGTCCTATAGCTACTATAAGGTCAAAATCCTTTAGATCAAGAGCCGTCAATCTTCTATTAAACTCTTCCCAATTTAGACTCATTGTATTGCCCTTTGGATAGGTTTGTATGTGTATCTTGCTGCCAGAGCCCAAACTAAATCACATATCAATAATGCAATTACGATTCTATTTACAACTGCAACAGGCATTCCTGCTAGATATACATCTGTAAGCCAAAGATATGGCATATGTACAGCCCATGCTACAAATCCTGCTAAAATAAGGCTAAGCCCCTTCCTGAACAAGAATCCTGCAGCAAAACCAAGAATCATGTTACCGACCAATATGTAAGGATTTCCTAATGTCATTGCAGTGAACAAGCTTCCAAAACCACCTGATATCATCCCTCCAACAGGGCCGTATACTGCCGCTGCAATAAATATAAGATACTGGAAAAGGTGAATCTTAAACCCCCATACTGTCGGGATGTTTAGCATCCCTAAAAGGTTTGGAAATATCGCCAAGAAACTGAGAAGAGTCAAAGTTTTCCAATTGATCTCAAATGAATAGATATTTTTATATTCCATAATCACACCCCATATCCATTGTTGGTATATGATTTGTAGGACCGATTAATAAATTTATTGGTTAAAGATTGTCATAAGCTTTTGTTGTTCCAAAAACCGAACGGTAAATACCTCTGCCTCATAGAAATTCAGTGAATTTCCAGGATGATCATATCAATCCTTGATTTCTGACATTTAGGTAGGGATTAGTTCAGTTTATGTTATATTTAAGCTATTCTATGTATCCATAAGGTCAGAACTTCTTTAGACTAACCTGCCCTTTTCTTTTTCCTTTCTTCACAGGCTTTACAGTCTCATCAACCTGTTCTTTAACCTTTAATGCAGTCTTTGAGCCAAGCAGCTGTGTCAATGTTGGCAGTCTTGCTTCTTTTACATCCTTTATTGCCCTTATCTTATTGTTGAACAGCTTCCTTGCCCTTACTCTTCCGATACCTTCCAATCTTAGCAGTGGGAGTAGCTCCTCCCTGGCTCCTGCCTTGACCCTGAGCCTCAGCTTCCTTATTTCCCTGATCTGTGCCTTAAGGTTAAGGATCCTGCAGAGTTCATCTGCAGCATACAAAAGCCAGTCTGCGATGCTTAGCTTTATCCTGAGCTCGCCAGGCCTTGCAGAATAATGTTCAAGTATGAACTCTTCGTCTTTCTCATCTATCCAGTCCATAAACATGAAGGTTGTCTTGACTGCCTTGACAAAATCATCATACTCAGGCTCATACATGGAAGGCTCTGGCTCGATAAAGTAGGTCTCGTACTGGATGAGCCTTTCCTGTATATCATCCCATTCCTTTGTCCTTACGCTCAGCAGGGGCCTCATCTCCAGGGTGTAGCATATCATGTGCAGGTAAGAGAACTCATTGATTGACCTTGAGCTGCCGGCCCTTTCCAGTGCCTCGATCATGTTATGGGCTGTCAGTGGATCGATATACAGTTCTGCAACCCTTTTTCCCAAAACAGTGGCCCTGTACCTGCCGTCCCTGATCTGGTTTGCGGATACGAAATCAGAATCTTCCTGTTTGGACCCCTTGATGAACCTCCACTGCTCCAAAAGATGAAGCATCCTCTCGATTATGGCCTCTATTTTTGAGAAATCTTCAAACTGGTAGGCCCAGAAGGTCCTCTTGAAGAAGTCAAACACCTGTTTCTCTGTGCAGACAAAACCTGATGCGACAAGGCTGAGCAGGTAGGTCCTCAACACAGGCTCGACAGCCAGCTTTGAATAGATATCCTCAGGCTCTCCTTCTATGTACATCTCCTTTATCTTGTCTTTCTCGCCTTCAGACTTGGCGATGCAGATAGCCTCTCCCCAGCTGTCAAACTTGGGCCTTCCAGCACGACCAGCCATCTGAAGGTATTCCAGTACAGGTATGAACTGCATTCCTCTGTGGCCGAACCTTCTCAGGTCTCTGATTATGCTCCTGAAAGCTGGTAGGTCTACTCCCATCGCAAGCGTTGGGGTGGCGCAGATGACCTTGATAACCTTAAGCTTGAAATTTTCCTCTACAAGTTCTTTCTGCTTATGAGTCAGGCCTGCATGATGGAAAGCAACACCTTTTTTCACGCATCGGGCAAGCCTTTCACACTGCGCTGTGGGTCTTGGAAGTGCCTTGAGCACCTTTTCAGAAATCTCTTTCAGCGCAGGATCAGATGTCTTTATCCTTTTGCTGAGCTCTTCAGCAGTCTTTTCAGCAGAGCGCTTGGTGTTCACGAAGACAAGAGCCTGCTTCTTCTTGTTGATCGTGTCTATAGCGACATTGAGCGTAGGATCTGGCGTCGGCTGGGGCAAAACTGCTGTCTGCATGCAGATCCTTATGGCTTAAAGATTTATATGTGTTTTGGTGATGAGAAACAAGATCAGATATCCAGAATCAAAAATCAAACAATAAAAACATATGGGGGTATGTTCCGAAAGCAAAGCTC
>WJKB01000035.1 GCA_014729345.1 Candidatus Woesearchaeota archaeon | reverse complement strand
TGGAAAGGACAAAAGAGATAGGGGTGATGAAGGCCATAGGAGCCCCAAACTCCCAGATACTTTTCATATTCGTCTTTGAATCAGGCCTTCTGGGACTGCTTGGAGGATTTGTGGGGATACTTTTCGGATGGCTGATATCAAAAGGAGGGGGTTATATCGCAGCAGTCACAGGATATTCTGCGCTAAAGCCGATATTCCCCCTGTGGCTGACGGTTTCCTGCGCTTTGTTTGCGATGATAGTAGGGGCTGCTTCAGGACTCCTGCCGGCAAAACAAGCTTCTGAACTAAAACCTGTAGATGCTCTAAGATATGAATAAAGCGGATATCTGCTCACTGCATCTTTTCCAGGTACTGCTCCAGCTTTTTCCGGACCTTTGCTTTCAATGCAGGCTCAAGCATCTTTGTCTCCTTCTTGATATCTATCCTTGGCAGTTCTGTCATTGTCCCCAGAAATCTCCTGCCAGCCTTTTTGGCCTGGGCTTCCAGTTCCTTTGCAGGCTTCTTGTTGAAAAGCCTTATTGCAGGGAACTTGCTGATTGAATTGGCTCCTGCATCCAGGAACCTGGATACATATCTGACCCTATCCACCCAGATGCCAGCCTGGATATCCATCTTCGGAAAGTCTATGCGAGTGCGGGCGATCCATTCTGCCTGGTATGATGCATTTGGAGGGGATGAGTTCTCGAAAACAGTGCCTTTCTGCGGATTAAGGCCGTAAAAATGGATCTTTGAGATGTTATGTTTTCTGATGAATGACCGCAGACGCTCATAATCATCCATGGTCTCTCCCAGACCGAGTATTATGGTCATGCCTTTCTTAAGCCTGTATCCTGTGGCGAGGCTCAACATGCTTTCCATGGGCTTGACAGGTTTTGAGGGGCAGACATATGAATGTACATCAGGGTTTACTGTCTCCACAGCAGCGATAACCCCTTTGGTATAAGGCAGAAGAGGCTCCAGTTCCTCCCTTTTCATAGGGCCGACATTCAGCCAGAGCTTCTGACCGTATACATTATGGATGTTCGCGACAAGTTCCCTGAACTCTACCTTGGTAAAGGCATCATGACCCCCTGAGATAAAGCCGATAGGCCAGCCAAGCTTCTTGCAGAGGATCGTCTCTGCAAGTATGGATTCAGTTGTCCTTCTGGCAAGCCTGTTCCCCCTTATCTTATCCTTCTGGGTGCTCATGTAGCAGTACCTGCAGTCTGCTATGCCACAGTACCAGCTGAAGAAGATGGTGCGTTCAAACCAAGTAACAGGCTTGAAGTTTTTTTTGAAAACTTCCTGTGCTTTTGCTAGAGAACTCATGCTATAATCTCCACTCTCAGATGATGTTGAAAAGCCGCAACAAGACCGCTGCCAGCAGTACCACAAGCACAGCCAGAACGATCCTTTCTAATGTCAGGAACTGCCTTAATGTCATGCCTTTTGCCATTTTGGAGCATTGTAATCGTGGGAATATAAAAAGGTTGCTGAAAAGTCTGATGATAGGTAGAACACCAGAGGAACAGACGGCGCCGGAAAAGTACTATAGAGAGGAAGAAGAAAGCCCCTGGGGAGACCTGCACAGGCGAAGCAAGATGCGCTTCAGCTGCTTTGCACTCCCGACCTGCTGATTACGAATGCTGTTGTAATGTCAGCCGCAATAGCTGCTATGCTACAGGGGCCTATTTATTCAATTTTGTCAGAATATCTTCCTTTGTTTTTAATTTTTTCTGACATTCAGAACAGATGATATGCTTCTTGCCTTTCCCGTCCTTCATAAATGTGCCTACCGGTTTCTTGAGAAAGGTCTCTGCTATGGTCTTTTTGCATATTTCGCATTTCATATACCAGGTTATAGGCAAGTTGTTTATAAAGATTTCCGAAACTTTTATATTAAGCGTTTTCACAGTTTTGGGCATGACACGCATAGCAGTCGTGGAAAAGGACAAGTGCAATCCAGCAGGTTGCGGCAACTTCCTTTGCATCAGGGTATGCCCTGTAAACCGTACTGGGGCAGAATGCATAACCAAAGGTGAGGATGTCAAGGCAAAGATAGATGAAGAACTATGCACGGGCTGCGGTATCTGCCCTAAAAGATGCCCTTTCGGAGCTATCCATATCATAAACCTTCCTGAACAGCTCACCCAGCAGCCTATCCACCAGTATGGACAGAACGGTTTCCGATTATTCAACCTTCCCACGCCCATGTTCGGAAAGGTTGTTGGAGTATTAGGCATCAACGGCATAGGCAAATCAACTGCAATAAAAGTATTGGCAGGCATCCTGAAGCCCAACCTTGGGGATATAGATAGGAAGGAAACTGACTATGACCATCTGATAGAGTATTTCAAGGGGACAGAAGCACAAAAGTTCTTTGAGAAAGTGAAGAAGGGCGAGATCAAGATATCCTACAAGCCCCAGCAGGTAGAGCTCATACCAAGGGCTGAGAAAGGCAAGGTAAAAGACTTGTTAAAGAAGGTTGATGAGAAGAGAGAACTTGACAAGATAGCGAAGACCCTTGAAATAGAGCAGATTCTTGACAATGACATAACAAAGATATCAGGGGGAGAGCTGCAGAGGGTGGCAATCGCGGCGACTGTACTTAAAAAGGCGAACTTCTATGTATTCGACGAGCCCAGCTCATACCTTGACATAAAGCAGAGGATAAAGGTCAGCAGGTTCATAAGGTCCCTGGCTGATGAAAACACTGCTGTCATGGTGGTGGAGCATGACCTCATAATACTGGATTACATGACAGACCTTGTCAACCTGATGTACGGAGAGGAAGCTGCTTATGGTATCTGCTCTTCTCACAAGCCCACCAGGACAGCGATAAATGTGTATCTTTCAGGATTCCTGAGGGAGGAGAATATGAGGTTCAGGGACCATGCGATCAGGTTTGAGGAAAAGCCTCCGCTGAAGAAAGGGGGACAGGAAGAGATCACCTCATGGAAAGGCATATCTGTAAAGCTGGGGAAGTTCCAGCTTGATGCGGAACAGGGAAGCATCAACAGGAAAGAGGTTATCGGCGTCATCGGAGAGAACGGCATCGGAAAGACCACTTTTGTCAGGATACTGGCAGATGAGACCAAGCCGGACAAGGGAGAGGTTGAGCACAAGATGAAAGTATCATACAAGCCCCAGTATCTTGACACTGCCTCAGACGAGCTTGTGATGAACGTGCTCAAGAAGGCTGTGCAGAAATATGACGTGCAGTTGATAAGGCCCCTTAAGATCAAGCCGCTTCTACTCAAGAAGGTGAACGAGCTTTCAGGTGGAGAGCTGCAGAGGGTGGCTATATGCAGCTGCCTGCAGGAGGACGCAAAGCTGTTCCTGTTGGACGAGCCTTCTGCTTATCTGGATGCAGAACAGAGGCTTGTGGTGTCCAAGGTCCTGAGGGAGTTCATGGACCAGAAAGGCACATCTGCAATGGTGGTGGACCATGACCTTCTTTTCATAGACTATCTCTCCAACAGGATGCTCGTGTTTGACGGCCAGCCAGCATTCTCAGGAGATGCAAAAGGCCCTTTTGAGATGCAGGAAGGGATGAACATGTTCCTCAAAGACCTCAACATAACCTTCAGGAGGGATCCAGAGTCAAACAGGCCGAGGATCAACAAGGAGGGGAGCGTGAAAGACAGGGAGCAGAAAAGCAAAGGCAAGTATTATTACGTTTGAAGGAGATTATTTTTTATCATATAGTGGTAACACAACGAAAGTTTTTTATATAGCTGTGAGTATCTATCCTTGAAATGATAGGACCCCCTTACAAAGCCGGCATGAGCTTGGAATCAGTAGTCGGAGGGCTAGCATTATCAGGTAGATGGGATGTGGAGAAGAACAAAAGTTCAGTTATTGATATCATACCTGATACAGGGATCATCAGGAAAGAAAAAAGCAGAAAGCTCGACAAGATGGTATATGAGGTATTCTCCTCATTGTTCCTGGCGGAGCTTCTGAAGATATACACCCAGATCCTGTCTGATAATGATTTCACATTGTTTTCCCCTCAGACGCTTAGGTTTGAGTACGGAGAAGAAGGTGACAAGACTTCCAGGCGGTCTGTTATCTACCAAGTGTTCTGTCCCGGATCACCCTTCAGCAAGATAAGAGGAGCAAGAGAAGACAATTTCCAGGTAAGAGGGGAATATGTAAGGGTTGAGCAAAGGGCAGCATACGTATCCGGAATACTTAAAGAAGTGATGAAAAAAGAAGGAATAGTCCATGGGGATCCTGAGATAAGACATTTTTTCCTGCTTCCTAAATCTGCAAGACTAAGGTACTATGACAGCGAGGATGTCGAGTCATCCTACGAATCCAAAAATGGTGTAGGAGTCATCGATTGCGAAAATCTGACACTTCAAGACAGCAGATCAAGAGATACAGCAAGGTCAGCGGAAGAATTCAGGAGGAACGTCCTGACAAAATTCTTTATCAAAGAATGCGAAGAATATTTCAACAAAGGCTCTAAGCTGGTCTGCAATGAATGTCCTGGCGACGAGATGTTCAGACAAAGGGCATACAGCATAGCCAAGAATATATTTGACCAAAGATTTCAGACAGGCATAGTAGATATTGACATGCAAACAAGGAAGATACAATATTTTTAGATCAGGCTCGTCCCCTGCTCTCTCCCTTTACAATGCCGGCAGCGATGATATGAGCTGCCCTTATGGGTTCTGGAAGAAGCGATCTTGTGCAGGTGACCTGCAGCACTTTTTCAGCATCCTCAGGGGAGAGCCCGGCTGCCTGGTAGTATATCTTTCCCTTCTTGTGCACAGGCCCTGCTTTCTCCAAGAGCCTGTACTTGCGCTGCTTTCCAAGCTTCCTGAGGGTTGCCTTGATGGCCTTGAGATCAGGCATCCTCCTGATCACTGTCATCACAGGGATACCGGTCTGCCGGTGCAGTTTCTGCACATCCACTATGTTGAAGCCTCCAAGAGCTATCCCGTCAAGGATTATGCACTGCAGCTGGGGCAAAAAGCTGCACGAGGTTATCATCCGGATAAGCTTGTCTGTGGCGTTCCTGCCGTCCACCCTGACCCTTGTAGAGAGGACCCCATCAAGCCAGGAGCCTCCCCTGAACATAGTGGCTACGACAAGGACATCTCCTCCCTTGAACTTGTCAAAAGGGGCGTCGTCGATGCCTATGACCCTTATCTCATCTTTCATCTTTGATTTTTTTCTGGCTTTTTTTCGGAAACTGCCACCAGGTGAGCATAGCAACGATGATTATCACACCCCAGAACCATAAGGTAGATACCTTTCCAAGGGCAAATAATATCATGTTGGTCAGAGCTATGAATATCAGCAGTAGCGCTATGAGCTTTTTTGCAGTGATTATCATAAGCAAGCATAAGTTGTTTTCCTATTTAATCTTTGCGTTTGGTCAAGACAGATGGATGTTTGCCTCGATTTATAACTACTAAATAAGGGTAAAAATAGTAAAGTTTTTAAATCAAAAAACATTCTTAAGGTTTAAAATGGCTCACAGCAAGCATACGATCAGGCGAAGCAACGATGATGGACTGTCTCTCGAGCTGCATGTTGGTGTGCATCCCTCAAAAGACGGAAAGATAGTCGCTTACTGCCCGGGCATGTCCAGCGACCTGGACGGCCACAAGGGTATGAACCTGAAGCTCGCAGATCATATACAGTCAAAGGGCATAGGCGCAGTGGTAAGAGGAGACTGCAGGTATCATACAAAGCCCAGAAAAAAGGAAGAGATTGTGGACAATTTCAGGGCTTTACTGGACTTTGCACTTGACAATGCTGAAAGCATATGCGGACTACCTATACCTTCTCTGTACCTGATGGGATACTCTGCAGGAGCAGGGGCGGCGGCAGCCATAGCAGATGAGTATCCTGTGGAGAAACTGCTGATGATCGCGCCTGCAGGCAATGCCGGCCACTGCATCCTTGACGGACTGCTTAATTTCCAGGGAGAGTTATATATCGTGAAAGCACAGGATGATGATGTGGTCAGGGATTGCCCTGAGAGATTCTATAAGCATGCAATATCTGCACTGAAAAAAGAGCTGAGGATAGTGCCTGACTGCAGCCATGGTTTTGCAGGAGACAGGAATGAGAGAACATTTACCAACTCTCCTCTCTGGGCTTTTTCAGGAAACGGTCATGTTCTCGGACCTGAAGGCGGGGTCAGGCTTTATGAGCCATAAGCACAGTATTCCCACAACCTATGCATGATCATGCATGATCAAGATCAGTGTCTGATCTTCCTGCAGAAAGTCAGGAATCCGGAATGGCCTATCTCTTTTGATCTGGGCCTTACCTTTCTTCCCTCAAGCTCCCATTCTCTTTCAGAAACCTCAACTGTTTTAAGGTGTATCAACCCTTTCTTGTCAAGGCTTTGCCTGAAATCCATGACCTGGGGTATTGTGGGGGAATAGTTAACAAGGAAACCGCCCACTTTCAGGGCATCTTCAGCGTGAGAAACAGCTTTCCAAGGCTCTGGAAGGTCAAGCACGACCAAATCGATGTTTTTCTCGCTGATGCTTTCATATACATCCCTGTTCCTGAGCCTGACGTTCTTAAGTCCGAGAAATTCCAGATTCTCCTCTGCGATCCTGAAGAAATCTTCTCTGACCTCATAGCTGAAGACCTCTTTGGCCACATTGGCGAGCATGCAGGCCAATGCGCCTGAACCTGTACCTGCATCCAGGACCCTGCTCTTGTTGTTGATGCCTGTCTCAGCGATGATAAGGCCGACATCCTTTGTAGGGATTATCTGCGGACATCTCCTTATCTTCCTGAAGATATCTATGAAAGAGGGGGTCATGATAAGAAACTCATAATTGGTGTTGCTTTTCACAACACTTCCGTCCTTCGCTTTCCTGAGGTCAGCTGACTTCACATAGCCGAACTGGGTGTGCAGGTCCTTATCAAGGTCTTTTGCATAGAACTTCCTGCCATGCTTTGTGATGAGGACTTTCTTTATCTGTTCCATAGGGACAGAAGAATAAAGAGAGGTATAAAAAGGTTTGGATGTCAGCTCGTTCGTGCCTTTTCCCTCAGGACCAGCTTGTACGCAGGGCTGATCTTATGAGGTTGTATCTTCGCTGAGGAAAATCTTCCATGTCCATCCCTCAGAAGAGCCTCAAAATGCTGGTACTGAAGTGAAGGTATCACAACAGACAATACTCCGAGATCTTCGTATTGTTCCAGCCCACTGTCTGCTGATCTCTCAATCTCTGATCTTGAAAAATGATACCTGTTGGGCCCGACAGTAACCACCAGGCTCCTATCGCCCCTTATAGTCTTGACAGAAAACATGCCAGGATCGGATACAGGGTCCTTTTTCATCTTGTCATACCTGAAGCCCTCCTGAACATGCGAAGCTCCGATCGGACGGCCGTCAAGATAGATCAGGCCAAAAGGCCCGTATATCCTAAGGCTGACATCTTTTCCCTGATACTTCTTTGAAACATGCAGACGACCTTTTTTGCTTCCTTTGTGGAAACAAAAATTGATTGAGCCGTCCGGTCTGACATTGTATCGAAATTCTGCATCAACAAGGATATTATAACCTGTGTTTGAGCCTATCGAGGGATCCTTGCTCCACAGAGCAGAAAGCTCCTCTGATATAGAGGAGCAATAGGAGATCAGGTCAAAACCTTCGACAAGGCCCTTTATCCTGGACACTTTTCGGGCATTGATCCTGTCGATGGTCTGATCCCTATCTGTTTCAGGTATCCTCTGCCCAAAAAGGTCAAAGATGTAGGTCTGATCCTCATTCTGAAAGATTATTAGGTGCTGATCACTGAGGGCATCGCCCACACAGTAGGGCCTGCCAAAGCTGAAAGAGCCGCCTCTGGCCACTTTCCTTATCCCAAAAGCCTGCCAGTTCCTCGGATCGCCTGGTACGGACTTGCTGAAGATATCTTTCCTCCTGGAATACCTTATAACCCTCTGACCTTCATGTGCAAAACCGAAATTGACATCAAGTTCTCTGACCTTGACGATAACGTCGATGGTCTGGTTATCAGACGGCTCACCAGGAACAGTCAACAGATTATGCACCCTCCCAAAAAGAGAGATGCGATATACAGAAGAGGGCCCTTTCTTGGAACCTTTAGCAGGGCAGGGATCAAGGCCCCTGTAAGAGTACATAGCAGAGATTACAGCTGTCCGGTAGTGCTGGTCAAGCTTTCCTAAGACAAGATTTCTGAGCATGAAATCAAGAGTGTGTATCCCTGCAAAATGGAAGCTTGAAGAGTCGTCCCTCCTCTGTTCATCTTGCAGGCTATGGTACAGGAATCTCAGGAAACCCTGTCTTTTACCGACTTCTCCCAACTCTTTCATCCTTTCCTGAATATCGTTGTCTAAGCTCATTTCCCCAATGATTGTATGAAAAAAGGGAGAGCTGGGACTCGAACCCAGGAATAAGCGGGTTGCAGCCGCTCGCCTTAGCCGCTTGGCTACTCTCCCAACGGACCCGGAGGGAATTTCTCAGCTCCATCATCCCATCTGGCGAAACGCGCAGAAAATGAAGTTTTTCAGCGCACAAAAACGCCTGGGGTTCTTGATGGAACTGTTTCGAACCCTCGATCTACAGCTCACCTCCTTATGGATAGAAGGCTGTCGCCTTATTTACCCTAAGACCTGCCCAAGGCAGCATCCATGACATATCCAGGCTAGGCTACGGGTCCACTAAGCACAGGATAGAGCTGTTTTATTTATAAATCTTGTTGTCAATCCAATATATTTAAATATTATGGATGCGTATATTTTGCCATAAATCTAAGGGGTTGATATCATGAGCAAGACAGAAGACAATCTGAAGGCTGCATTCGCAGGAGAGAGCCAGGCCAGGAACAAGTATTCCTATTTTGCGAGCACAGCAAGGAAAGAAGGATACCATTACATCGCCAAGCTTTTTGAAGAGACAGCAGCAAATGAGAGGGAGCATGCTGAGCAAGAACTCAAGCTGCTGAAAGGCATAGGGAGCACCATGGAGAACCTGAAGGCAGCAGCAGAAGGAGAGAATGACGAGCACACGAGCATGTACCCGGAGTTTGCCCGGATCGCAGAGGAGGAAGGCAACAAGGAAGCTGCCAACCTTTTCAGGATGATCGCAAAGGTAGAGAAAGAGCATGAGGCAAGGTACAGGAAACTGCTTGAGCTTGTCGGGAAAGGAGGGGTCTTCAAGAGAGAAAAACCCATCAGGTGGAGATGCAGCCAATGCGGTTTTGTATATGAAGGCACAGAGCCTCCGGAAAAGTGCCCATGCTGCCATCACGCCAGAGAGTACTATGAACCAGAATGCATGTGCATGAGAGAAGGCTGTGAAAGCTGTGGGTTATGAGCACAGAGTTTATTTTTTTTGGATTTTTGGAAAAGAAAGTTTTATGTACATGAACAGCATATCCAGAGATATCAGGTTTGCTTTTTCTTAAGATGAGCTTCATCCCAGGTTGCGCCATATATTAGGAAGAGAGCTGCATAAGCGGCTGGAGGCAAAGATGCACTGGGATGAAGAAGATGATTATGATAATGAAGACGAAGACTGGTGATAGCATGGATACAGAGGAGAGAAAGCAGAATTTCCTAGAGCCATCTCTACATCAAGATGGGACTTGAGCATGATTGAAGAAAGCGAGAATAAGCAAAAGAAGCGGTCAGGATGCAGGACATGGAAAAGAAACTGCAGAGACTGGAGGATAGCATGGAGGACGATACAGACACAGAATTTTACAGTACAGTCAGGGCAAACATAGACAGGTCCCTTCTGGAAGGCGTGAGAAGCCCTGAGATTGTCATCAGAATATGTGAGGAGATAGAGAAAGAGTACTATGGGATGAGCAGCAGTCCTGAAGATAGGCATGAAAGGAAAGGGGGAATCTTTCCTGGAGAAGGTGCCTGATAACAAAAACCGAACTAATCCCCTGCCTAAATGTCAGAAATCAAGGATTGGTTTCTGATCATCCTAGAAATTCCCTGAATTTCTATGAGGCAGGGGTATTAACCCTTCGGTTTTGGAACAACAAAATCTATTGCATAAGCAAAGAAAGCCATTGCTTTCCTTATGGGTCAGAGTACATCATCTGAGGCTTTGAAGAAGCGGCCTAACCCTGAAGATCAGGGCAAAAAATTTTTAAAATGAGCCCTGTTTTGCAGTCGTAATGAGAAAAGCAGCTAACATAGCAGTACTGGTAACAGGGCTTGCAGCATCAGGATGCTTGCATCCCCACCATAGGTTTCTCCCTGTATACAATGAAGAACAGCGGCAGATGAGGAAAAAATGCGACCCTTTTGAGGAGTATCCCTGGTTAAGAACAAGATTCTGGAAATACTCGCGTGATATCAAAGAGTCTATCTGCGTGATATACGCAGGCAATGTCTATATGGATGAAGACCCATACAGTCCGGACAGCATGCATGCAGCTGAGCTTATCCCCTACGCAATCGATTTTATAGAAGCATCTAAATGGGCAGAAGACCTGGAGCGCTTTACCAAGCCTGAAAGCATCAAGTACCTACAAAATATAGAGGCTTATGATATTACAGCGCCACCAATTCAGCCAGGACCAGACAGATCACCTGGTCATGTATCAGTAGTTTCAGAGGTATGATTAAGTGATCCAAATTCAGCCTTCTGGCAGACAAACTGTCTAAGAGAAAAGGAGCACCATAAGTCACATAATGACTGCATGCTTGCTGCGCCCGGGTCATTCACAGCTTGAACCGGTCAATACAAGAGCCTAAGGCAGCCAACTCTTGGGATCCTTCATCTTCTTGGGAAGATAATCTGACATGACGAAATTAAGGCCGTGCTTTGCCAAAGCCTGCTGCTCTGCCCTCTTCTTAAGGGTGACAAGATCTTTCAGAGCTTTTTGCCATTCCTTATGGTTTGCGACAAAAGGATCGTTCTTGACAGCGTCCTTGACCCTCTTGATGTCAACCTCCTTAAGCGGATGGGTGGGAAGCTTGTAATCAGTGATGTCTTTAGCGGTTATGCCGATAAACTTCGCATTAGGGACGCAGAAGAATTCATTAAGATGGGCTGCGTTTCCAGATCCTACCTTAAGAGTCCTGTAGATGTTCATCCATCCGTAAGGATCCCCGTCTGTAAACACGTATACAGGGAGATTCCTTTCGTCACTCAGCCTCCTGATGAATCTCCTGCATGCTCTTGTGGGGACACCCCCCATAGACACGAGGATACAGTTAACCCTCTTCCAGTACTTGTGCTTCACAAGCCTCTGGAACATACCTGCAGTCTCTATGGCCAGTATAAACTTCGCCTTTGTCTCAAACTTCAGGTCCTCTACAGAGGTGGGGACAGAGTAAGCGCCTGAACCCATCTTGGTGCAGTCGATCTTCACAGGTTTTCCGGTGTCAGCATCCTTGTCCACCACCACCAGCTGCCCGGCGATCTCGCCGCCTTTCTCTTCTGGGATGAATCCGAGCTGCTCACGGTTGACATGCATCATCGCCTCAACGTCATCCATAACAGTGTCAGACTCAGGCTGCTCCTTGAAACGGGCATCGTCCCAGTTCTTGCTCACATAATAGGCCTCCCTTTTCGTGGCTATATCATCAGTCTCTATGAGCTGTTTTGAGAGCGCGACCATCCTGAGAGTCTGCGCAAAGGTCTTTACAGTCGCTGCGGTCATGGTCCTCTCCTTTGTCTTGCCCATAAGCTCAAAATAGCCGTCTTTTGGGTCATACTTCACGTTGGAAAGGGACCTGAGAGGCGACTTAAGCACTGGCTGCTTCTTTTTTGTGATTTTTGTGTACATATCTTTGGCCAGATCCTTCATCTCAGAAAGTACGTTTCTGCTGCTCATCTCTTTTCGCCCCCTTTGTCTGACTTGCCTTTATCCTTACTGCTGTCTTCCTGAACATCTGAAAGCGTCTTCTGAGTGTCAGTCCCTTCTGCCTCTTTGGCAGCATCCTTTCCTATTCGCGCCATATTTGCATCATACTCAGGGTTCAGGCTCGGATCAAACTTCATGTTCTCAAGTTTTCCTCTCTTCTTCTCAAGAAGCTCTTTAAGCAGCTTCTCAACCTTCTGCTCGTTCGTGGCTGACAGACCGAGAATCTCCTGCAGGGCCTGGCCAACGTGAGGGATATAGATCTCGATATAGCCTCGCTTGAGACTCTCAGCCTGCATCCTCTTCCTTTTTCTTACGTAAGATGAAAGTTTCCTGCCACATTCCTGGACAGCAAGCTTTATCTCCTTCACGATCTCAGGATAATGGGCTATAGCCTCCTTTGACTCAGAGGTAAAAGGCACCCACACTGAAGCTATGTGCACCACTATGGTGCATGGACCGACAGGAAGTGCCCCTTTTGACTGGTTGAGGCCGTAGCCTCTCCAGTTTGTGTGGATAACTGACTTTGTTATCGCACAAGCCCCGAGCTGGTAGAGCAAGGGGACCCTGTTGGCAAACCTGAGCACCCTTACTGAATCATCAGCAGGCTGGTTGCCGCCGTATGCGACTGCTGCCTCTACGATGAAGGGGTTGCCCCTGTATACTGCAGGCGGCCTGGTAGTGGCAGTGTAGAATTCTGCATTGACCTCTTTCTTCAGTCCTTTTTCAAGAAGCCCTGCCTTGATAGGGCTAAGGCAGTCAGTAGGCGGAGCTATCAGCTTTGTCTTCCTGATACCTGCCACGAGCTGCTCAGCCATCTCTCTTGTCATGTCAGCAGGCTTGGTATTTGGAAGCAAAGCAGCGGACTCGCAGATGTTTTTTGCAGTCTCGTTTCCTACCCTGCAGAACTCGTTTGTGAGGAAGCTCTGCAAGGTCCTGCTCTCAGTATCCTTGAGCATCTTTATCATCCTTCCGAGCTCAACACCGTAAGGATGCGGCTTGATCTCCTTGGCCTCGACAGGCAGCTTGTCAGTGGCCCTGGGAAAGATGATCTGTTCGGCCTTGGGATTTGTGTATATTAAGGTCACATGAGGGTTCACTATGGCTGTCTGCTTCAGGTATGCGTCTATAGACTGGCTGCCGCCCTGATAGCTGCCTTCAAGATCAAGCTCTATACGGGTTCCGTGGTCTGTTTTCCATTCTTTCTGCTGCTCCTTAAGTATCTCAGGCTTGTTTGTCTTTGTGTCGATATGCAGCTCGTAGTAATACGCAGGGTTATTTGGACTGACCTTTGAAGTGATCCTGATAGGCCTGCCTGTGGTCAGCTGGCCGTAGAGAGCAGCCGCGCTTATACCTATGCCCTGCTGTCCTCTGCTTTGGCTCAGTTTATGGAACTTGCTGCCGTAAAGAAGTTTTGCGAATATCTTAGGTATCTGCTTCTTTATGATGCCAGGGCCGTTGTCCTGCACGATGACCCTGAACCTGTCATTCTGCATATCGATGACTTCCACACTTATCTCAGGAAGTACTTCTGTTTCCTCGCAGGCATCAAGGGCATTGTCAACAGCCTCCTTGATAGTGGTCATAAGTGCTTTTCTATTGTTATCAAAACCGAGAAGATGCCTGTTCTTTTCAAAAAATTCAGCCACAGAGATCTCTCTGTGTTTCTTTGCCAGTTTGTCTGCAGTTGTCTCTTCTGCCATATCTTTCACCGCTTTTTTCAGAACCTTTACTGTTCCTCTATAATCGATCAGAACTGCCGAGAAGTTCTGCTTTTTTCATCTCTCTCTGCTGTTTCTCCAGCCACTTGTACACGCTCGCATGGGTGCCGCCCTCAAGCAGAGTGATCACAGCCTGCCTGGCCATGCCCACCCTTTCAGCCTGCCCAATTATGCCTATAGTCTTGCCGTAAACGCAGATGTCTGTCTGGGTCAGCTCTTCTATAATCTTTCTTGACTTTCCTTCTCTTCCGATGACCCTGCCCTTAAGTCTGACCATGTCATTCTGTGTCTTGGCATAGTCTGGAAGGGCGATGATCTCAAAGCCGTAATCAGGCTTTACCAGCAGCTGTGCCACTTCCGGATTGAATCCTCTGCCTATAGCTCTGATGATCTCTCGTGCAGCCAGGAGGCTGAGGGCGTCGCTTCCGGAAACATACACCTCTCCTTCTCTGCTGTCCACCTTTATATTTGTTTTGGTTTCCTCTTCTATCTGTTTCTTTATCTTTCCATCTGTGCCGATCAGGACAGCCACCCGCTCCTTGGGGATCTTGAGTTCGTATGAGTATTCTTCTTGCATGATTTTTCGGAAAAGGGCATGATTTAAAAACTTTGCGTGTTGACCAGGCTATGGTACTGTTATGTCTTGCAGCACTTCCTCCTTGTCCAATTTTAGCCCTAATCTTTTCATGTAATTGCATATATTCCTGACATCTCTTTCCAGATACTCATGCGAGTTTGGATTGCTCAGAGGCGTGCACTGGGAGAAATCTATGAGTACAGGCTTTTCATTATGGTTCAGGATGTTGAAATGGGACATATCAGCATGCACCAATCCAGCCTTATGCAGCTTTTTCAGGTTTTCCAGAATCTCCTGCCAGAAATTATGAAGATTTTCAGGAGTACTGTCCTTCAGTTTGGGCGCAGGATATTTGTCTCCGATATACTCTTCCACAAGTATGTTATTGAGAAAAGTGATGGGTGTTGGGACCCTGACACCTCCCTCTCTTGCTTTCATCAGGTTCCTGAACTCCCTCTGCACCCAGGCGAATATCACTTTTCTTCTGGAGGGCTTAAGGTGCAGGAATCTCGGATCATACTTGATATAGTTATACATGCCGTTGAAGTCGCATGCCTCCAGCCTGTAGATCTTGATTATCACCCTGTTCCTGCCCTTTTTTGCAGAAAAGACATTGCTCTCTTTTCCGATTGAGACAGGCCTGATGGGCTCTTCAAAATGGCCCTGACTGGCAAGCTTAAACAGTGTCCTTGATGTAAAATTATCAAACACATTCTTGAATGTCTTGAACCGTTCTTTTGTGAATTTCATCCTCTATACCACCATGATAACAAAAACCGAACCAATCCCCTGCCTTAAGGCAGGGGTACAACAAAATCTTATAAAGATTTTGTGTCCAAAAAACGCTTTGCATTTCTTTGGATTGAAAATTCGACCTGAAGGTCGGGTATTGGACCCGACGAAAATTCTCCAAGGGCTGAATTCTCAATAACTGAATAGGAGATACATAACTGATAGTATTTAAATATCTTTGTTTCATGCGATGAAGCATATTCACCACTAAAAAATAACAAAAAAAGCGAAAGATTTATATAGTAGTTGTTACTACTTAGTAAATAATCTAAACACCTCTTTTCCCTCGCAAGGAGCCTAGCTCCTTGCAAGGGTTTTTAATCAATTCTCACGAAGATATTTCCTTATAAAAACTTCTTCCCCAAAAAAAAGAGCATTTCTTGATGAGCAAAAACATATATTTAAATATACCAAAGTTTTTCAGGGATATTACAAAAAATACGCAAATGGGTCCTTTTATAAGCTGAAACAAGCAGTTTTGGCTGTGAATTTAAGACACCCTTGCGTATTTCAGCCCGTCACGAGAGTACTCAACGGAGCTAACGACAAAGTCAAGCAATGAGCTTGGGAGTTAGTGTTACGGGCAACAAACCCTTAATAATCAAAAAGAAGGTTAGAACAAGCTTAAAAACACAGATTATTATGTTTCAAACATTCATTTGGTTTATTTTTGCCAAACAAGGACATTTTAGGGTGGAAATGTGATTTTTTGGTAGCTTGTTCTGATACTATCCAGAGTGAAAGACAAAAGAATAAAACAGGAAGGGCATCAAAATCATATTCATCATTCACACAAACACAGACAGGTTTGATACAGAAAGATGGTAGTAAGGATTTGATGCTCCTTCTAAAGAACGGAGAGTGATGAAAAATGGGAAAGATTTCCCCAGTATCAGCAAAGTACATAATCCATGCCACGATCGACATTGAAGGAGTAGTAGACAAACCTGATGTAATAGGAGCGATATTCGGACAGACAGAAGGACTTCTGGGAGCAGACCTGGAACTGAGAGAGCTACAGAGGTCAGGAAGAATAGGAAGGATCGAGGTCAACTGCGAGACAAGAAGCGGAAAGACCCAGGGATCCATCATAATACCCTCATCCCTAGACAAGGCAGAAACTGCCATCGTAGGGGCAGCGATGGAGATAATCCAGAGAATCGGGCCCTGCAACGCCAAGATAAAGATCAAGAACATAGAGGACGTAAGGGTCAGCAAGAGAAGCTTTGTCATCGACAGGGCAAAAGAGCTGCTTAAAAGCCTGATTGATGTAAGTATGCCTGACTCAAAGGAACTGAGCGATGAGGTGGCTTACTCAGTCAGAGTGATGGAGATAACAGAATACGGCAAAGACAGGCTGCCGGCAGGCCCTGCAATCGATGAGAGCGACGAGATAATCGTAGTGGAAGGAAGAGCAGATGTGGTGAATCTTCTGAAAAACGGCATCAAGAACGCTATCGCCATAAACGGCACCTCCATACCTGAGACTATCATGGATCTCTCAAAAAAGAAGATAGCGACTGCGTTCGTAGACGGAGACAGGGGCGGAAACTTGATCATCAAGGAACTCACACAGGTAGCGGATCTGGATTATGTGACCAAAGCGCCTGACGGAAAGGAAGTAGAGGAGATAACGAAGAAGGAGATCCATAAGGCTATCAGGAGCAGGATCAGCATAGAACAGGCAAAGATGGAGTTGGGAAAGGAAGCTGACAAGGCTTTCCACAAGAGACCAAATCCAAAGTACCAGAACAGGAGCCAGCAAAAGCCCCAGCAATCAAGGGGGCAGCAGTCCAGGAGCCAGCAAAAGCCCCAGCAATCAAGGGGGCAGCAGCCTCAGAAAGACAGAGGCTCCCAGCCGCAGAGGTTCGCGAAGAAAGTACAGCTTAATGATGAACAGAAAAAGGCTTTTAAAGGTATGCTCGAGGACCTTATAGGCACCAGAGGAGCATATATCCTGGACAACAATCTGAGTATACTGGGCAAGGTCCCGCTCACAGAGCTTGGTACTACGCTAAGAAGCGTCAGTTCAGCCCATGCCATAGTGTTTGACGGCACTATAGACAAGGATATAGTCCAGACAGCAGAAAAGGCCAATGTCAAGTACATCGTGGCAATGGACACCAAGATAAGGCCTAGCGACACAAAGGTAGACATCATCACAAGCGAAAACCTTTGATGGTATCTATAGTTTTTTTTCTTTATCTATCAGACCTTTTTCTAGAGTTACGTCAGAGAACAAGTAAGTAAACCAAAAAAATAAACAAAAAGAACAGTAAAGGGAATCATATCACACAGCCGGTAAGCCTACTGAGCTCCTCAAGAGGATGGGATCCATAATGGATCTCGCCGTCAATCTTCCAGGCAGGCACACCCCTAAGCTCTTCTTCCTTGCACATTTCAGCATCTTCTCCACCCTTGCCGCACTCGACATACGTCACGTATTCGAAGCTGTCACCAAACATCCCCTTTTGGTTGCTACAGTGAGGGCAGCTATAGCTGCCGAACATAACTATGCCCTTGTCAGACAGGCACCTGGCAAAATCATCGATGTCCTGCTGCGAAAGGTCGGAAGTTCCCTCATTAGATGATGCTGAAGAGGCTGATGCTGAAGAGGCAAGCGCTGACAGAGGATATATCGTTATCTCTGCCCTTGATCTGAGCTGATCAAGATAAAGCTCGGCTGCAGCCTGCTGTTTTGAGAGCAGAAGCATGTCCCTGATGTCATCCTCAACCTCATCGAGAGGTACCTGACGGGCAGGTTCTTTTGAGGCTACCTTTATGACATGATAACCATATTGGGTCTTCACTACACCAGAGATCTCTCCTGGCTCAAGTGCGAAAGCAGCATCCTCAAACTCAGCCATCATCTGACCTCTTGAGAACAGCCCAAGATTCCCGCCATCCTCTTTGGAAGGACAGATGCTATACTCTGTGGCAAGATAAGCAAAATCTTCGCCCTGTTCCAGCAAGTCGATAACTTCAAGAGCCTCCTCCTCTGACTCCACAAGGATATGGCTTGCCTGGACCTGCTCTGAGGCATTGAACTGTTCCATGTTCTCATCATAATAATTCTCAATGTCAGACTGGGTAACCTCAACATCCTTAAGTACAGTCTCATTGAACAGCTTTGCAATGATAAGCCTGTTTCTGTAAGCTTCTTCAAGATCTTCCAGCGCAAGGCCCTCCTGGCTGAGGCTTTCCTCAAGATCCGTAGAGGTCATACCCATACCCTGGACAGTCTGGTCGATAAGAGCATCTATCTGAGAGAGCTCTTCATCAGTCAGTGAAATCCCCTGGGCTTCAGCCTCCTGCAGCAGGAGCATCTGAGGTATAAGCGATGTGTTCAGAAACATCTCTTTTGTTATCATCTCCCTGTATTGTTCCTCAACGCCCAGCTTGTACTGTTTTTCCAGTCTCTCTGCTGAAACCTGCTCGCCGTTCACCACAGCGATGACATCTGATGAAGGTTTGCCGGTATCCGGAACGATCCTTTCCCAGTTCAGGAGAATAGCTGCCATGGCTATGATCAGGATTATGGCTATTATGCTGTAAGTCTTGTTTGAACTGCTTTTTTTAGGCTCTTTTTTTTGCTCGTGGCCTGATTTTTCATGCTTATCCTTTTTATCAGAATCCTTCTTGAGATCTTTTGCACTTACGTGCTTTTGGTTTTCTTCTTGCTTTTTTTCCAAAATAATCACCCCTAAAATATGGATATCAAAGCAGAAACCCCTCTTATTAATAAATCTTACGCATTTCTTACTAACAAGTTGAAAAAAAGATTTATATTGTCAGGAGAGAAAAGAACCATTATGGCC
>WJKB01000034.1 GCA_014729345.1 Candidatus Woesearchaeota archaeon | reverse complement strand
CAATACCTGGTTTTTCAGGCTCTTTCTCAGGCTGTTCTTGTGGCTCTCCAGTCTCAGCAGCCTGTTTTTCTAACTCCTCTGTAATAGCTTTGCTTCTGAAAACAGTATTTCTAGCACATTTATACGCTCTTGAAAGCAAACCTTGTTCTTTAGGAACAATTACAACTTCTGGCTTTTTTTCTTCAGAATCAACAGACCCCTCTGCATAAGCCTCTTGAGCAGCAGGAGAAGCAACATCTGGTGTTTCTAACTGTTCTGTATCACTGCCTACACTCTCTTCTGCATCTGGAACAAAAGTCTCTTCTGTATCATCTAAAACAGGCAAGACCTGTGTATCAGTAGCAGCAATACTATCTCTTTCTTCCTGCGTAGGCTCTGGCTCACTAACCAAAACATGAGTAGTGTCATCTTCCTTTTCTTCATCAGGCTTTTCACGGCCAATAAACACATCTGCAAAATCCACAGCATTAGCTTCTTTAGCAGGTTCTGGAGATTTTTTAATCTTTAGTGCAGCCTCTTCAAAGATATTGCTGTAACTCTGCTTGTTTGGATCTTCGGCAAGTGCTGGGCTGGTTTCAGGGGCTGGCTCAACAAGCTCTGGAACCTGAGTTTTAGAAAGATCCGGGGTTTTAGCTTTTTTTTCTGCAGCTTTCCTTTCTATCTGTTCTTTCCTTTTTTTCCCAAATGGGTTTTTTGGTTTTGCCATGTTCGTTCATATATGCCTTTTTTACCACTTTCTAGTAGTGTTAATATTATATAAAGCTTTTGGTTTTATTCGCTGTTTTCGCGGTATTTCTTCAGGTTTTCCTCAAACTGCGCAAGTATTTCCTTATCCTCAGGAAGCCGCTCTTTACACAAGGCAATACCCCTGCTTGTTAACTCAATTGCGGCCTCTCTATTGCCTTCTTCATGCTTATACTTTGCCACCTGATCCAAAGCATAAGCCAAACCTTCTGGATTTTTAGAAGCCAGCATACTATACAGCTCAAAACCACACTGCCTAATTTCATCAACAAACCCACTGATATAAACAGGATCAGCAAGTTCATCAGCAGAAAGATCATCATAAACAACACCAAGCAAATCATCCAGCAATTCTTCTGCTTTTTCATCAAGAACAGCACTTGGCTGTATCTCTTCATCCTGAAGATCTTCTGAAGACGCCGCAATTCTTGCTATGTCTATTCTCTGCTTAATTTCTGCGGCTGTTTTGACTTCTGCAGCCTTGTTGTCATAAACATCCTTCATCCTCTCCAGCAGGCCAATATAAATATCCACTTTGCTCTTGGGCTCTCCATTGATAACCTGCTCTTCAGAACTGCATTCATCAGCCAAGATGTATGCAGAGACTTCATCAAGCTTTGTGAACAAGGCACCAACAGCGTTGTAAAATGCAACAACAGATTCTTTTTTAGAAGGATCTGCCTCAGGCAGGACAGAATGCAGCATCTTTTGAATAGTAAACTCTTTTTTTGCAATACTCTTCTGCATTTCTTCAAGTGACTTTACTTCTTCAGCCCTTTTCTGAAGAGAAGCAAATTCTTTGCTCTTGCCATCAATCTCACTGCCAACACTCTCCAGCTCTTTACTCTTAGAAACAAGCTCAGCATCCACTTTCTCAAGCTCTTCTTTCTTAGAAATAATCTCTTTCTCAATCTTATTCTCAGACTCATGAAGATCACGAAGGTTTTGCTGCACTCTTGCCTCTTTCTCTTTGTAAGAATCCTGAAGCTCTGCTTTCAGCTCTTTAATATTTTTCTTAAGATCTTCTTTTTGCGCAAACAATTCCCTGCCTTTTGACTCAAGCTCCTGATCCAACTGAGTAAGAGCTTTCTTCTTGCCGCCAATAGCCTCATCAGTGCCTTCAAGTTCCTGCTCTGCCTTTTCAAGCCTATGCTCTAGTTCTGAGTTCTTCTGCCTGAAAGCCTGCAATTCTTCCTGTACGTTTTGGCCTTTCTGAAGTTGAACAGCGATCTCTTCATACTCTTCTGAAGTCACATCCTGTCTGGGAACAACAATCAATTTATTATCTGACCTAATTAACTGAATCTTTTCAGGAAAAGGATTGCCATTCTCGTCCCACAGTGCGTCTATTCTTGCAAGCCGCTCCATACTCTCATCAGACACAGCATATCCTGCATTAATCCAGGGCTGTAAAAACTCCTCAAAATTCACTTTTCTTGCAACAAATTCTCCCAAGCGTCCTTCAGTCATTTTCAGCAACCTCAACAAAATATCTTGAAATCTCTTCATCTATATTCTTTTTTTCCTCTTCTGGCGCAATAGCTCTTGCAGTATCACAAATCAGTCTTGCCTTTTCATACTGAAGTCTTGCCAGATCATCCTTTCCTTCTGTAGAATGAATATTGCCAAGCAATTGATGAACATAAGCCTGCTTTACAAGGATAACAGGGTCTTTAGGATCTGAAGAGTGCTGCATAACAGTTGATACGCTATCCTTAAGCTGATTAACTGCATCCCTGGCATAAGCAACAGGTTCTTTGGCAAATCTTTCCTTGTCAGGCTCTCTGCCTGTTGCAGCATGGATAATATCATAGCAGGCAGCAGCATAGTTCTCAGCCAGCCCCTTGCTTGAGGCAATCTCATTCTCAAAATCAGAGATGATATTTTCATACTGGCCAAGTTTCTGGTCAATGAAACCGATTACTGCCTCTTTTATCTCTTCCTCGCCCTCGATTGTTTTTAATCTTGTAGAGAGCTCATTATCAAAATGCCTGTCAAGGGATTTCTTAATCGCTTTAAGCATGCCCTTAAGCATCTTGTAATCCTCCATCCCCACAACAGCAGAAGGGATTGTCTCTGAGACATGAGCAGCATAACCTTTTCTCCTGACAGATGTGCCTTGCTTATTCTTTTTCTCGCTTTCAGCCTTAAGAGCATCCTCCTGCTTAAGCTTTTCCTCTAACTCAGAAATCTGCTCAGGAGCAAGCTTTTTCAATTCATCTAAAACAAGATACAGCTTTGCCTCTGCATCCTCTCCCTGGCGAGAGGCTTTTGCCAGTCCTTCAAAGAAATTCTTCTTGCTCTCAACAAGGTCTGCCAAAAAAGCAAACAAGGCCTTTGCCTTAAGCGTCTTTTCCTGTGACTCAGTAGGATTCATTGCATCAGCCTGCGCATCAAAAAACAAGCTTGTTGCCTGGCTTAACTGCAGAAGCTCTGGCTTCCTGCGGATAAGCTCCATTGTCCATTCAATAACTTCATTCAAGTCCTGAGCCTGCCTATAAACCTGTGCCTCATCCCTGAACTTATCTGTTTTCTGCTTTGCCTCAAGAAGGTTCCTTCTTAATTTTGCATTCTCCTTTTTCCAGGTCTCTGCATCTCGCTTGAACCTAGGATACTTCTCTGCAGCAGAGAGACAGTATTTGACATCACGAAGAATAGCAAAACCAGTATCCCTAACAATATGCCCATCAGCAACCATGTGCTCTAGTGCAATCCTTAATTTTTCAAGAGACTGGCTCTCCTTGCTGTCCTCCTGAAAAACCCTGCTAAAATCTCCCATTGAACGAGATCTTGTCTGCTCCAAAGACTCATTCAGCTGCGAAACCTGATTGCTCAGGTCAGCGAGAGCAGCATCTTTGTCAGAAATGGCTGTGTTCTGTTTCTCAATTTTTTTAATGCTATCAAGATATTTTGTTCTTACTTCAGAATCACTCATAGCAGCAACTTCATCTTCAGGTGTTTTTTTAGAATTAACTGGCTTTGTCTTTTCGCGTGTGAAAAACCGGGTAAATCCTTTTCCAAGCTTTTTCTTTATGCTTTCCTTGTCTTCAACCATTTTCCAACCTTCAACGTCACCACTTTACAAT
>WJKB01000033.1 GCA_014729345.1 Candidatus Woesearchaeota archaeon | reverse complement strand
TGTTCTTTTTGATCCTTTCTTTGCAGCCTTTCCCTTTTTGCCTGGAGCTTTCGCCTTCTTCTTTGGCTTGCTCCCTGCCTTTCTCTTTGCTTTGCTATCCTTCTTGTGTTCTGGGCTGCTCTTGGGCTCTTGTTTTTCAGTGGGCTTTTCTTCAGCTCCTTTTTCCTGATCTTCCTGTCCGGAAGGACTATTCAGGTCGTTCACATTCTCGATGAAGTCAAGTTCAGCAGGGCAGATATCGATGCATCTTCCGCATCCCACGCAGCCCTGTTTTCCGTATTTGTCTCTCAGGTATTTCAGCTTGCAATAAAACCTGTTCCTGTATCTCTTTTCAGGCTCATCCCTGAAAACATGGTCACCTGCAACCCTTGTGAAGTCCTTGAGGTAACAGAAATGCCAGTCCCTCACCCTTTTTCCTGACTTAAGGTCTATGTTTACCTCATCATCAACATCATAGCAGTGGCATGTTGGGCATACAGTGAGGCATGCGCAGCAGAAAAGGCAGTCATCAGCATTTTTCTTCCATGCTGGATGGTTGAAATTTGACACAAAATCATGAGGTACGACCATGTTTCTCTTGCATTTCAGTTTTGATTCTCCCTCTCTCATTATAGGCTCAAAAAGCTTTGACTGCGCGATCTCTGAGCTTCCTGGCTTTACCTCTACCAGATATCTTTCCCCTATATCAGTAAACTGAAGGTCAAAGTTTGTCGTCTTGTCAGTGTTCATGGATGTACAGAAGCAGTTCTCTCCGGACTCTTTGCACCTGAACACGAATATAAGAGTGTTCTCCCTTTTTTTCTTGTAATAAGGGTCCTTGCTCTTTGTCAGGAAGATCCTGTCCAGCAAAGCCAGGGCATTTGCGTCACAGGGCCTTAAGATTATTATCCTTTTTTCTGTTTCATCGTTTGCATCGATCTTGTTTCCTTTGAATTCAAACATTGTTTCCTTGGGAGGAAAAAAGAATTTTCTAAAAGAGTAATCAGGCCTTATTCCCCACTCTAACTCTTCAAAAGAGCCTATTTTATCGAAAACAGTGTGATTCTGCTTTTTTACAGGACCAATAAGGGTATATTCGCCCATAAGACTCTCAAAAAAGCTTTGAAGGTCTTTTTTATTCAAAGACTTGTTCATTTTTTTTTAAATAATTTGCACGAAATATATAAACTTTTTTACGTAACAAAGGATAGTGAAACGACAAAAAATAGGGGAAAACACCAGAAAAGCCTGTCATGCGAACTCAAAGATATTATCTATGAGAAGCTTTATATACAAGTAAGTATCAGATAATAGCATAAGTATCAGAATCCAAAGAGGTGATCATATGTTAAGAGTGGCAATAAACGGTTTTGGACGCATAGGCAGGATGGTCTTCAGGGCAGGGCTGGAAGACCCTAAGATAGAGTTTGTAGCCCTCAATGACCTCACAGAGAACAAGGAACTCGCATACCTTCTAAAGTACGACTCTGCCCAGCCAAGATGGCAGGGAGATGTAAAGGCAACAAAGGATTCTTTGGTAATAAATGGCAAGAAGATAAAGATTTTTGGAGAAAAAGAGCCTTCGGATCTTCCATGGGAGAAGCTTGATGTTGACATAGTGGTTGAAAGCACAGGTTTTTTTACTACAAGAAAAGGCGCTTCAAAACACCTGGAGGCAGGCGCCAAGAAAGTGCTGGTGTCTGCGCCCTGCAAATGCGACCAAGGAGAGAAACCTGTCCAGACCATGGTTATGGGCATAAATGAGCACAGGTATGATGGAGACAAGATAGTCTCAAATGCAAGCTGCACCACCAACTGCACTGCGCCGATGGTCAAGATCCTGGATGAAGCGTTTGGCATAAAAAGCGGGCTCCTCACAACTGTACATGCATATACGAGCAGCCAGAACCTTGTGGATGCGCCGCATAAGAAGGATCCAAGGAGAGGGAGAGCTGCCGCTGTCAATATGGTCCCAACCACCACAGGCGCTGCAAAAGCAGTGGAGGAGGTCATCCCAAAGCTGAAAGGCAGGCTCGACGGTGTTGCCATCAGGGTGCCTGTGCCTGCAGGATCGATCACAGATCTTACAGTGGGTCTCAAGAAAAAGACAGATCCTGAAAATATCAACAACGCTTTCAAGAAGGCTGCAAAAGGCAAGCTTAAGGGCATACTGGAGTATACTGATGAGCCCCTGGTCAGCAGTGATATCGTCGGCAATAATCACTCAGTCATCTTTGACTCTGCCCTTACGAGGATGATAGGCGGAAACTTCGCAAAAGTCTACGGATGGTATGACAATGAGTGGGGTTACAGCAACAGGATGATAGACATGCTCCATGTGATAACGGGCAAAAGATAGGATGTCTAAGATGTCTTATTTGACTTTAGATGACTTTGATTTCAGGGACAAGGTAGTGCTTGTAAGGTCTGACCTGGACGTGCCTGTGGAAAAAGGCAGGGTTACTGATGATACAAGGCTCAAAGCAGCTTCTGAGACGATAAGGTACCTGCAGAAAAAGAAGGCCATGATCGTAATGTTGGGGCATATGGGCAGGCCAGGGGGAAAGGTTGTTGAGGAGCTCAGGCTTGATCCTGTGGCCAAACGCCTGTCAAAGATTATAGGTTCCAAGATAGAAAAGCTTGACGACTGCATGGATGAGGATGTTGAAACATATATCGATGAGATGGTGCCTGGCGAGATAGTCATGCTTGAGAACCTGAGGTTCTACAAGGGCGAGAAGAAGAATGACCCTGATTTTGCAAAGTCTCTTGCAGACCTGGGCCATATCTTTGTGCTGGACGCATTTTCTGTAGCTCACAGGGACCAGGCAAGCGTCACAGGCATACCCAGACTTATCCCCTCCTGCGCAGGAATGTCGCTTCAGCAAGAGCTTGATGCCATGCTACCTGTACTCAGGAAACCCAAAGAGCCTGTTGTATTTATAGTCGGCGGAGCAAAGCTTGAGACAAAGCTGCCCACGATCGAGCATTTCCTCAAGAAAGCAGACAAGGTGCTTGTTGGAGGGGCGATGATATTCACTTTCATCAGGGCCATGGGCTTGCAGATAGGAAAATCCAAGTTTGAGAAAGGCCTGGTGAGCCAGGCTAAAAAGATACTGGAGAAAGGCAGCAACAAGCTGGTGCTTCCGGTCGATGTAGTGGCTGCAGAAAAGTTCGACAACAAGGCAAATAAGAAAACAGTCGACATAGACAGCATCCCAAAAGGGTGGATAGGCCTTGACATAGGCCCAAAGACCATAAAGCTGTTCAGCAATATCCTGAAACAGGCAAAGACAATAATCTGGTCAGGCCCTATGGGGGTGTTTGAGATGAAGAGCTTTGAGAAAGGCTCAAGAGAGATCACAAAAGTTGTGGCTTCATCAGACGCTACCACCATAATAGGAGGAGGGGACACTGCAGCCATGGTATCAAGGTTCAAGCTCTCCAACAAGATGACCCATGTAAGCACAGGAGGAGGGGCTTCTCTGGCATTGTTCGAGGGAAAGAAACTGCCGGCAGTAAAGGCTTTGGAGAAGAATTACAGAAGATTCAGGTAACGTGCTCCTCAGTTTTCATTTCGTCCATCGCGCCTGCTGATCTTCCACATGCGCTTTGTTCTTTGTAAGGACCCTGGCTAAACAACCAAAACCCTAGCAATCCCAATCAGGGTGAGGGGTGGTCACACAAGTATGGATGGCCTGATGATATGAGTCATGGGCGAGCTGGTTCTGGGTAAATGTATTATTCAGGAAGTACAATACTTTATCCTCGACTTGCTGGCAATTACCGCGTATGCCCAGACATCTCTCTGATTGGCTCCAGATATCTTGATGCTCTTTCTTTGTATCCGCGGATTGAAGCTATCCCTGTTCAGTCCTGTTCACTCATGTACTATACTATATTTAAATAGTGTTCAGATTTCTCTTATCCTATTGTGGAAAAATCGTTGGGAAAAAAAATATGAGGGGTGGTAAGCCTGATCATGGTGATAGAGCGTTTCAGATTATTTCACCCTCGAATGATGGTGAAAAGCGAAACATTTAAATATCAGATACCACTACTAAGTAAATATTTTACGTCATCGTTAGACAACATCGGGGGTGTTTGGTATCAAGAGTGGGTCCAGTAAGATTACCGGTCGATAAAATGGACAAGAAAATACCAAATGCATTATTGTATATATTCATAATTCTGATGAGCGTAGCTTTGGCTTCAGCTTATCCTGTGGATTTCAGGATACATGCAAACCATCCGGAATTCCACACCTATGTCTACAGGTGCTCTGATTTCGACTGCAACTCGCTCTCTTACATGACCTATGATCATGGAGGCTATATCAATCAGTATTCTGTATATGGTAACGGTTTCACCACGATAGCAGAGTATGATTTCAAAGAATGCTATGTTCCTCATTCCTACAAAAGATGGATGGACAACAGCGTAGGCAACGGCCCATGGACATACAGCCTGAATTTCCAGAAGATGGAAAACTGCATGGCAGCGATAGACTCGATGTCTCTCTCTGCTTCAGAAGTCGATGTAGGGGTTCCGGTCACTGTAACAACAGCGGCAAGAGGACCTTTTGCCCTGACACAGGTAGGACCACAGGTCATCCCTCCAGCTCTTGAACAGCACTATTCAGGAGACATCGATATTGTCATGGAAGTCAGGGATGCAAGCCAGAACCTGATACACACAGAGACACAAAGCTATTCAGTCCTGATGAGCAACCTCCAGCAGGCACAGTTCACATGGACGCCTGCATCAGAAGGCACATATCACATTTATATCAAGACAAGAGTCCCTGACTGCGCATGCAGCAGCTATATTGATCAGGAACAGTTCCGGATACTGGATGTGCATGGACCTGACCAGCAGCCTGTTGCATCTATCACAGCAGAACCTGCGCAAGGATATACTCCTCTTACTGCGGCGTTAACATGCACAGCGACCGGAGGCGACGCTCCTTTGTCTTACACCCTATTATTTGGCGACAGCCAGTCCATCACAGGCACAAGCCCTATCAGCGCTTCACATATATATGATCCTGCAGGAACCTATACTGCCCAATGCGTTGTCACAGACCAGGATGGGGATTCCCACACAGCCAGCCAGGAGATAATAGTCCTGGAGCCACAGGTATATGAATGTTCAGATGGCATAGACAATGACGGGGACGGATACATAGACTACCCACAGGACCCAGGATGCGAAAGCCTGACAGACGACAACGAGACAGACACGCAAAGCCAGGACCCTCAGTTTGTCATGGATGATGTCACCACAGACAACAGCACAGCATGCGCAGGAGACCTGACCATCCAGCTTCATGATGTCCAGGACCTCAGCGGAACAGGCATAGAGCAGGCAAGGTTCTACATGTGCGTAGGAGGAGGA
>WJKB01000032.1 GCA_014729345.1 Candidatus Woesearchaeota archaeon | reverse complement strand
TGGTGGCACTGTACACCATGCCACTCATGGCATTTACGCTGGAAGCCATCTCTGCAATCCTGCGCTGGATCGTCTGCAGCTTGTGCAGAGGAAGCGGCTTTGGAGTGGTGGGAAATACCCTCTCCTGCGAATAAGCCAATGACCTTTCAAAGACCTCTGTCGCCATGCCGAGCGCGCAGGCTGCAAGGAATATCCTTCCATACTCCATGCTGACGTGCTGTATCTCGTAGCCCTGGCCCTGTTCTCCAAGGATGTTCTCTTTGGGCACCTTTACATCCTCGAAGATGACATCAGAATTCGGGACAGCGTTAAGTCCCATCTTCTTGCCTGTGTCCTTGCCTATACTAACTCCGTCCCAGTCCCTTTCCACCACAAAGGCTGACATGTTTCCATGAGGCCCCTCACGCCTGTCCCCTGTATACGCGATGGTGAAGAATATGTCTGCGTTAACAGCGTTTGTGATGAACCTTTTGGTGCCGTTCAGGACATAATGATCGCCTTGTTCCCTTGCAATGGTCTCAGTGGCAGCGATATTGCTGCCGGCATTGGGCTCTGTCATGGCTATGGCTCCGACGATATCCCCTGAAGCAGCCCTGGGAAGATATCTCTGTTTCTGCTCTTCTGAGCCGAACCTGATTATGGGGCTTGTGCAGAGCCCGCTGTGGACCGCTATTATGTTGGACAGCGCAAAACATGCCCTGCTGACCTCCTCTGCAAGTATGGCATAATGGGTGTAATTTCCTCCCACGCCATCATATTCTTCAGGTATGAGGACACCGAAATAGCCTGTGTCTTTTGCAGCCTGTATTACCTTGTTACCAAGATCCTCCTCCTGCTGGTCAGACTCGATTGCCTCCTGCAGAAGCTGCTCCTTGTTCACAAAATCCTTGACCCCTTCCCTGAAAAGGTCATCTTCCTGAGAAAATCCTTTATATCCTAAGTCCATGCTGTCACCTCTTTTTTTAAGATATCTACTACATCAGGATTGTTATTCTTAAGGCTTACTGTGAAAATTTATCCCAAAAGCCCCTTTTTTTATCCGAAAAGTTTATTAAGCATTCTTTTTCGAAGATAGTTTTGATGGGAAGGATACTCAGCTCAAGGCTTAGGGACGACGGCAAGGTGGTCTTTGAGGTCTGCGTAGACTATGACGAAGCCATAAGCCTCAACGGACACATGGAAAATGTGCATCTCTTCTCTGATAATACGGCACTGACAAAGACAAACATGTCAGAAAGGGGGAGGAACGAAGCCACCAAATATTTTTTAATTCCCAAACAGTTGAGAGAAAATATTAAATTCAACCAAGAGGTGAGTTGTCAGAAACTGGAGACCGGTTCCAGGATAATGTTCATATATTCGTTTATGAAACACAAATGATAGTGACGTTTGCGCATGAAGTGACTATATATGAAAGGATTTAAGCTGAAGAACAACAACCTGAAGAAAGGAAAATTGAAGACAGGCATATCAGGATTTGACAGGCTTGTCAACGGAGGCTTTAACCTTGGCTCATCAATACTTCTCAGCGGAACTCCTGGCACAGGAAAGACCATATTTGCCCTGGAATTCCTCTACAGGGGGGCTCAGCTGGACGAGCAAGGGCTTTTTGTGAGCCTGGAAGATGATGCAGAGAACCTAAGGAAGCAGGCAGCCCAGTTCGGATGGGACCTTCAGAAGATGGAGGACAAAGGTCTGATAAGGATACTCTGCATACCTGTCTCAGAGATCTCCAACCAGATGGTGAGGGATCTGGCTGAGATGGTCAGAAAAAATGGTATAAGAAGGCTTGCTGTGGATTCACTATCAACACTGGCGATAAACACCCCTTCTGTCCAGTCAAGCATTTCAGCCATGGGCGATTTTGCTGTCAGGAAGTTCATCTATTCTTTCATCAGCGAGATAAGGAAACTAAGATACACTGTTTCACTCCTTATCGCGCAGTCGCCTGACGAGAGATCCCTTTCATGTGACAGTATATCAGAGTTTGCCTGTGACGGCATACTCCACTTCACATTTGAGAGCATGGGAGGACAGTTCTCAAGGTCCATGATTGTCAGGAAGATGAGAAGAGAGAATAATGATGAGGATGTGCATCCGTTGGAGATAAGCAAAAAAGGCATAGTTATCCACAATATTGAATGATATTCAACCATCTGGCAGTGCTTTGAGTCTTGAATGACTCAATCAGAGTATCGGTCCGGTTTTCGTAATTCCAATGAGATTTCTGGATAAAAAAGCAAGGTAAGATACATGAACCTGCAGTAATTATGGTATCGTTTTTAGAAAAAGAGGTTACAGGCGTAGATGAAAAGGTGCAGCAAGCACAGACGAGGTCCTGAAATACATAAGATAATGACTGTGGATGATGATGAGGACACTAGGGCTGGATGATCCAAAAATGAGCATGGACAGATTTATGGAAAGCTTGATTTTATACTTTGATTTTATAGAAACCTTTATATACCCCTAATGTCCTTCGTAAGTTGGATGCCTGCGTTTGCGATTAAGGTATCAAGCAAAAATGCCTGAAAAAAAAAGAGGGGAAGAGGAGTCTGATAGCATTAAGGGCAATGAGTACCCTACTTTTTCTGAAGAGGTTGCTGAAAAGATCAGTACTGGCGCGAAGGCTGTCAGCAAAAAGACAAGAAAAGCAGGCAGGAAGCTTGTCAGCATCTTCAAAGAAGATACCAAGAAGTTAGGAAAAGGCATGAAAAAAACAGGTAAATCAGTTTCTGAAAAGACCAAAGATATGAAAGCTACTATCAAAGAGGATCTGGAAAAGTCAGAACAAACCATGGAGAAGGCAGGCAGGAAGATGAAAGCATACTCAAAAAAGAGAAAAAAAGCTTCTGAAAAAAAAGAAAAAGAGAAGAAAAAAGAGAAAGAAG
>WJKB01000031.1 GCA_014729345.1 Candidatus Woesearchaeota archaeon | reverse complement strand
ATATTGTAGTAAATCATTTAAAAGTTATATAAATAACTTTTGAATATTTAAAAAGAATATCTCCGAAAATCCTTCACCTTTTTGTGCAATAACCATATAAACCCTTAAGAAGTGTTTTTCTGCATGTTTTTCCAGTTAATCATCGCGATCGGGCTCGGAACATGCGCAGGCATTGTAACAGGCCTTATACCTGGAATACACATCAACCTCATTAGCATGATTCTCCTCACAATCTCTGCTTTTCTCCTGAAATTCACTTCTCCTCTTGTGCTTGCTGTCTTTATAATCACGATGGCTGTGACCCATACATTTCTTGACACCATCCCATCGATATTCCTCGGAGCTCCTGATTCAGACACTGTCATGAGCGTGCTTCCTGGCCATAGGATGCTTCTGCAGGGAAAAGGCTATGAGGCAGTCAAACTCACTGTGATCGGCTCTCTCTTGAGCCTGATCCTCTGTATCCTGTTCATACCTCTTTTTATCCCCTTTATCCCCTTTGCTTATGAGCACCTCCAACCGCTTATGGGTGTCATACTCTTGGCCATGGTCATGTTCATGATCTGGAAAGAATCCTCGTCCAGGAACAGGCTGTGGGCTTCAGCGCATTTCCTTCTTGCAGGCAGCCTGGGCCTGATCGTCCTGAACTTTCCCAACCTTTCCCAACCCCTTTTCCCCATGCTCTCAGGCCTTTTCGGCACAAGCACCCTGGTCATGTCCCTGACTGAGAAGGTCAATATCCCTGGACAGGAGATATCTGAGACCATAGAGGTATCCAGGACAAAGCTGTCAAAAAGCCTTCTAGGCGCTACATTGTCAGGATCTTTGGTGTCTTTCTTTCCTGGCATGGGAGCTGCCCAGGCAGCTGTGCTGTCCTCCACCTTTCTGGGCAACCTCGGAGCTTATGCTTTCATGATACTTGTGGGCGGCATCAACACAGTCAACATGACTGTCAGCCTGGCCACGCTGTACACCCTTGACAAGGCAAGGAACGGAGCTGTCCTTGTTGTCCAGGAAATCATCAGTGCCCTGGACGCCTCTGGTCTGGTTGCCCTGATCCTGACCGCGTTTGTTGCAGGAGGGCTTGCCACTGTCCTGGCGTTCAGGATAACAAGGGTATTCTCCAGGTGGATCGTGAAGGTTGATTATCAGAAGCTCTGCATGACCATAATTCTCCTTATCACTGTCCTTGTATTTTTTTTCTCAGGATACTGGGGCCTGCTGGTCCTCCTGATATCGACCTTTGTCGGCATGATACCTGGTATGATAGGCATCAAGCGCAGCCACTCCATGGCCTGCCTGTTACTGCCTGTCATCTTGTTTTTCTTACTGTAAATCCGACTTTCAGGTCGAGTCTTCAATCCCGAAAACCGAACAGTCAGATACTCACGAGAGGGTCGATGATATCATGGTCATGTACATGTGAAAAATAGACTGATAACAAAACAGAAAGCTTTTTAAATAGAATACTTATCCTCAAAAGCATGGAAGGCACTATCGTAAACTTCAGGCGGGGAAGAAAGACCCAGACAACAAACCAGATGATCATCAAGGTAAAGGATACTGACACCAAAGAGAAAGCAGCTGGCCTGGTCGGCAGGAAGGTGGTCTGGAAGAGCCCTGCTGACAAGGAGATCAAGGGAGAAGTAAGGGCAGCTCACGGAAACAAGGGAACTGTAAGGGTTCTTTTCGAGACAGGCATGCCTGGCCAGTCTATCGGTGAGAAAGTGACTGTTGAGTGAGTTCTGGCTTTGTATTAGCAGGCAATATCATAACGCATAGTATGTGATGTAGCACCATAGTACAAAATAAGATATTTCTACATAATAACATTTTTACATAATAATACTTCTACATAATAAAACTTGTACATAATAAATCTAGTATATGATAAAAAATAAAAAATTCAACATATACTTGGCGGTATTATCCCTTTGGCCATCAGAAATATTATCAGTCCGCCCAAGATAAGACCTACAACAAGACCTTTTATCAGGTCTGCTGGGCTTGTAATAAATCCTTTTTTGTTCAGCATCATATCAACCTCTTTTAAGTTGTATTGACAACCAAAAGACTGATGTATTTAAAGTTTTCTATTTGGATGCTTTCCTGGCTTCCCTGGCAATCTCGCGCATGTCGTCAGCAACCTTCCAGAGCCTCTTATGCAGGTCTGTAAGTTTTTTCCGGCAGGTCCTGCTGAGGTCGTCCAGGCTTGTGACCGTGGATTCATAAGAGCTTATCTGGCTTTCCATACTTTGTCTTGCCTGTTCCAGGTTTTCTTTTCCATCAGCGGCTTTTCTGATCTGCCTGTTCACGTCTTTTATGTTGGTCTTGAGGGCTTTTTTCCTTGTGTTTATGACCCTCTTCAGGCTTTCGTTCTTGTCCACTATCTTTTTCATCTCTTCTATGACTTCATGCAGAAGCAGCATATCTTTCCTGGGTATGGTGATGAGCTCGTTCACCTGATCGTTGGTGAGCCTCAGCATCTCTGCCTCTTCCATGCCCACATCCTTGCCAGTCCTGCTCGCCGCGTTGATCCTTGCTGCAAGCGCCAACAGTCTCTCGATCCTTTTGGCAACTATGGTTGCTGCTTGGATTATCTCCCTGCATTCCACTCCCCCTGTCTGGAAGGGGTTCACAGATGCAAATGTCTCCTTTGCTTTCATGAAAGGCATGCTATCACACCTGTGGACAACACCAATGCATATATAAACTTTGTTGTGTTGTGTTTATCATTCCCCAGTCACTATAAAAATATATATAGCCAGGAAAAAAAGGTATGCCTCATGGCAAGGAAAGGCCAGGTGACAGCATTCATAGTGGTAGGTATCCTTATAGTGGCTGCTGCTGCGCTGCTGTGGTATGTCTGGTCCATAAGCATAGATGTTCCTGATGAGCCTGAGCCTATCACGCCTGGCACAGTCGGATCTCTTGCCCAGTATGTAGAGGGCTGCATCAGGGACCCTAGAATTACCCCTCTTGCCATCAGGACAGTAGCTGAGAACGGGGGCATGTTCAGCCTGGATCCTGGTTCTTTCAGGACATATTACCATCAGGATTACAGGTATCTGCTCACAAGGCAGAGCAATGTCATGCCCTCAAGGCAGCAGATGGAGGATGAGATTAACTCGCGCATATTCAGCCCCATCCAGCAGTGCATCCAGGGCGGTATCGATATCTACAAGTCCCAAGGCTATGACGTGACCAGGGAGCAGATGCAGATGGATGTAAGGATAACTGTGGACGAGGTCGTGGTCGAGCTTGATTATCCTATCCGCATGGAGCTTGGAGAGTCAGTGCAGGAGGTCTCTGATTTTTATGTCAGCATAGACATGCCTTTGGGAAGGCTTTATGACCTGGCTTTCCAGATAGTGAATGCTGAGGCAGCTGACAGGCATTTCAACAAGGACATGTGGATGTATGAGCACGGCTCAGATATAAGCATACACAAGCACAAGCCTTATCCTGACATAACCTACGACCTTGTCAAGTTCAGCCCTGACATGACTGACAATCTTACTTTCAGATTTGCGATTCAGGGCGAGGATTCTGCAGGAGGCACGCAGACCTGGGTATCCCCTGCCAATCTTGGCTGCTGTTTCAACCCTTATGACAGCTCCTATCATGCTTTTTACAACCAGCAGGACTGTGATGATATACCTAACGCTGCCTATTACAGCAATGATCCTGCATGCAGCTCGCCTGCAGCAGCTTCAAGCACAGGTCTGACCTCTTTTCCATCTTCAAAGACTGTCTGCGGAGACCATGACTGCAGGGACTGCGGTAAGAACATTCCACACGGAAGCAGCTGGTGCGTCTTTGATGCTATCGAGGCTCCTGGATACGCTACAGTCGGAAGCAGGCATTTCAAGCGGTCCTGCATAGACGGAGAGGTATATTATGAGGAATGCAGGGATTTCAGGGAGGGCATATGCATAGAGGGATATATCGAAGAGGAGGATGGCCAGCGCCTAAACTACGCCCAGTGCAGGCCCAACAGGTGGCAGGACTGTGTTCTGCAAGGCAATCTTCAGGACTGCCATGACAGGGAAGCCAGGGATTGCTACTGGCTCTCTCCTATTGCAGACACTCTGATGAACAGCCAGGGCAAGTGTATTCCTTATGTTTCTCCTGGGTTCAGGTTTTGGAACAGAGAGAATGATGATATCTGCGACTACGCGAACAACTACGGCAGATGTATAGAGGGAGAGCTAACCTGCCGCAGGGAGTGGATTGATGATAGCGCAATGCACTGCTTCATGCTCGGAGACTGCGGCAATTATTACAACTTTGCAGCTTCGCGGGGCATGGGCTCTTATACCAATTACCAGCTTGATCTTCTGGATGAGTCTGTCAGCACCAGGATCTATGAGGTGCCGAGCTGGGAAGAAAGCGAATTCAGGATCACCAAGCTCAAGCTTGACAAGTTTGAGAGCAACAGGGCAGCCTACAGCCCTGTGAGAGACAGCGAGATAGACAGCTTCTTCCTATGGTTCAAGGATGAGGCAAGTTCCTGGGAGATATGCGAGGATGCTTTTGACTGCGTTGATCCCTTCAACCTATGGCCTGAAGAGCCTCTTGAGGAGAATTTCAACAAGTTTGTGGTGGGAGGGGCTTACTGTGATGTCTGGAATGCTCCTAAAGAAGGCCAGTGCAGCATTTGCAGCGCAGACCCTCACAGACCCTGCTCTGAATACAGGTGCAGGTCCGTCGGAACAAATTGCGTGCCGATCCAGCAGGAGGGGGTCTGGGAATGTTATGACAGCTGGGCAGATGTTGACTATTACACCCCTCTGGTCATAGAGTTTGGAAGCATACAGCCTCCATACACTGTCAGGGATGAGTCTCTTAGCACAGACAGCCTTTTGGCATCTGGAAAGAGCATAGATGAGAATGTCATTCCTTACAGCACTGTGGAGTTCACTCTTTCCACAAACAGATGGGCAGAATGTTCGGTCAGCTCACTGCCTTTATCAGACTTTTCAGCATCCCATCTGAACGCTCTCAATATTATCGGAGGCGCAGGGATCTCCACTTTTGGAGACACCCACACTGTCAGGGTGACTGCATATCCTCCTGAACTGCTTTTTGAGCGGCTGAATGAGATTTTCAACACAAGCACTTTGTTGGAGGGAACAACTTTAGGTAATTTTACATATCCAGGTATGGAAAACCCTATACTGGTTGTGCCTGACGAATACCAAAATGTCATCAATATCCTTGTCTCAGAAGCAGAGCAGGACAGGTTCTATTTTTTCTTCAGATGCCGGGACTCCAAGGGCACTTATGATGAACAGAACTTTTACGTATCCATGGAGATAGAAGATGTTCCTGTAAGCCCTCCTGATGTTAGCCTTGTCTATCCAGGTGACGGAAAGGATGAGTTCCAGGAAGTGCCTTTCAGGTTCAACGTGCAGGATGATACCAAAGGTTCTTTGAGATGCGGACTTTATATCAACTACTCCTCTGGCTGGACAAGGGCAGACACCACATATGTTGCTCCCAACTCCACATATGAGATATCTTACAATCTGACTCCAGGAACCCTTGAGAAGCCGAACTCTTATCTCTGGAACATCGGCTGCAAGGATGAGAACACAGAATCTTTCGGTCAGGAAAACCATACTGTATTTGTCTATCCCTCATCTGATATCTGATACACATAAGCCGATAATCTGATGCACATGTCAGCCTGTACTTTGATGATATGCAAAGACGATATGTTGCAAGCTCAGAACTTCTTCATCAGGTCCACAAACACCTTTTCCAGGGCTTTTCCGTGTGCAAGCTTCTTCTCTTTCTCCTGTATCATGATCTTTCCCTTGTGCATCACAGCAACATGATCGCAGACTTCTGACACAAAGTCAAGGTTATGGGATGCCAGCAGCACTGTCTTGTTTTTTCCAAACCCCTTGATAAGCTCTTTAAGCTTGTGGTAGTATTCAGGGTCCAGTCCTGAGGCCGGCTCGTCAAGTATAAGCACCCTGGGATCGCCGATAAGCGCGTTCGCGAACTCCATCATCTTGAGCATTCCGTGCGACATCTCCTTTATCCTTGTCTCAGCATGCTCTTCCATGTCGACCTTCTTGAGAAGCTCTGTGCACTCCACCCTTGCATCCTCTTTCTTTATGCCCTTGAGGCTTGCGTAGAACATCAGCGTGTCAAGTGCTTTCCTATGGGGATCAAAACTGCTTTTCTGCAGCGCAACCCCCACATCTTCCCTGATGACATCTGTTTCGCTGATGTCCTTTCCGAGTATAATCATCTGTCCGAGAGTCGGCCTTACCAGTCCTGAGATCATCGACAGGGTTGTGGTCTTGCCTGCCCCGTTCTCACCCACCAAGGCGGTCACGCTTCCTTCAGGCACCTTGAGGTTGACGCTGTCCACCACTATCCTGAAGCCGAACTTCTTTGCAAGGTTCTTTGTCTCTATGGCGTATTTCATAGGTCCCTCCTCCTGAAGATGAAAAAGGACGCCCCGAAGAAAAGCGCTGAAAAGCCCAGCATGGAGATGATGCTTTCCGCCACCTTTGCAGTGTTGCCTGCAAGTATATGAAACCCGTTGATATAATAATTATAAGGCGACATCCAGGCCACGCTCTCATAGCTGCTCACGAATATCAGGCCTATGATCAGGGCCACTCCGATATAAAGCGACCTGTGCGGCTTTGTGGTTATGTTTGACATCAGTAGGCCCAGGCTGGTGAAGTATATCATGAAGACTGTGAGGTATATCCAGAGCTGCAGGGTCTGGCTCAGCATGAGGTGCCTGGTTTCCCAGAACATGTACAGGGCAGCCATGAGGTAAAGGGTAAGGTTAACTGAAGCGTTTGTGAGGACCTGCGCCAGGAACTTGCCTGTTATGATCGAGCTTCTCTTTACCCTGACCGCAAGGTTCCTTATAGTCATGTTGCTGATTCCTCCTGAGATGCTGTCATAGCTCAGCATCAGTGAGAACAGGGGCAATGCAGCGATCGAGACAAAATAGAAAAGCAGCAACTCGTACGGTATTGGCGTTCTGCTGAAAAGGAACACTCGGAAAAGCGATGCTGAGAATGTCTGGGAAAGCGTGACTGACTGCTTCATGCCTATTCCCAGAAGGATGACATAGATCGCGATTATGATCAGGATCTTCCTGTCCCTTGAGGCCTGCTTGAGCTCGCTCCAGAGTACTATGCCCACCTCTTTTATCCTGTTCATCTTGGTTTTCCTGTTAGCTTGTCAGCTTAAAGCAGGACTGCTTTAAATTATTATCGGTAATTTTGTCGCACACATCGCCCCTGCCCCTGAATGCGAAGGATATGTAGCAGACGTTCCTTTTGGCACTTATCTGCACAAACTCGCAGAAAGACGGCTCATCCATGGCCTTGGCCAGCTCTTCAAAGCATGCGTCCCTGAAGCTGGAGT
>WJKB01000030.1 GCA_014729345.1 Candidatus Woesearchaeota archaeon | reverse complement strand
CTTCTGGATAGAACACAAGAAGCAGGAACTGATGCAGACCATAAGCAAGGTGGACCTTCTGCTGCTGAATGACGGAGAAGCAAGACAGCTCTTTGACACTGTGAACCTGGTGGAAGCTGCCAACAAGGCGCTTGAGCTTGGACCCAAGTTCGTGATAATCAAGAAAGGGGAGCACGGAGCCCTGCTGTTCTCCAAGAACTCCCATTTCAACGCTCCTGGATACCCTCTCCAGACAATCAAGGACCCTACAGGCTGTGGTGACAGTTTTGGAGGGGCCCTCGCAGGATATCTGGCAAAGACAAAAGACATAAGCGAGCCAAACATAAGGAAAGCCATAATCTACGGAAGCGTGATCGCAAGCCATAATGCAGAGGGGTTCAGCCTGCAGAGGATGCAGGATCTCAGCGAAGAGCAGATAAGCCAGAGATTTGATGAGTTCAGGAAGATAAGGGAATTCTGAGGTTGTATCATGCCTGCAATCTCTACGGTGAAAGAAAACGTCGCATACGTGAGAAATAAGGTCCCCAAGGAAGTGGTGATAGTGGCAGCTGCAAAGAAACAGTCTATAAGGAAGATACTTGAGGCTGCGGATGCAGGGATAAGGATCATAGGGGAGAACTATGTGCAGGAAGCAGAGCATGTGCATGACCATATAAAGGACATGCCTGGAGTGGAGCTGCACTGCATAGGGCCGCTCCAGTCAAACAAGGTCAGGAAAGCTGTAAAGATATTTGACATGATCCAGACAGTCGACAGCCTGAAGCTGGCAAAAGAGATAGACAAGAGAGCAGCAGGCCTGAACAAGCCAGGTGCTGAGGGCATGCCTGCCGCCGAAAAGAAGCCCGAGGGTACAGGAGGACCCTCCCTGGGATCTCCAGGCTCCAGATATCCCATACTTCTGCAGGTCAATATAGGCAAAGAGGAGAGCAAGTCAGGGGTGATGCCTGAGGACTGCGCAGAGCTTGCAAGGGATATCAGCAGCCTCGGCAACCTCAGGATCATGGGGCTGATGGCGATACCTCCTTATTTCGCCCAGCCTGAATACGGAAGGGGTTATTTCAGGGAGATGAAGCAGCTGTTCGACACGCTTGCGATGACAGAGATCCCTGGGGTAGAGATGAGATGGCTTTCCATGGGGATGAGTCCTGACTATGAGATAGCTGTGCAAGAAGGTGCGAACATGGTAAGGATAGGGACTGCTTTCTTCGGAGAAAGGGTATAGGAAGAAAGAAGCAAAAAGAGAAATGTAAGGAAGAACAAAGCGGCAGATCCTGGCCATATACCATAGGAGGATCAGGCAGAGTGATGCAAAGGCCTGATCAGGACATAGCAGGCGGTCAGGAATAGCATGTCCTTTCTGCCCAGCATCAGCTTCTCCACATGATGATGTTAAGGGCCTTGTTGTACTCGTTGAGCGCATATATGAGCAGGTTCTTGTCTTCCGGATCCTTCTTTGCCCACCTGTCAAGCTTGTCCCTGAGCTGCCTCATGAACATGTTCAGGCTGTAGTACTCAGCTTTGGTGAGATAACCTGTCCTGTACTTCTGGGCAAGGGAGCTGATCTCCAGTATCATGCTGTAGATAAGGAGCTTGTCATAGAGGTCCATCATCTGCTCATATATCCTGGCCCTCTCCTGTTCAGTGGTGGAGCTGTCTGCATAGAACTCTCTGACCTTTGTGTATATCTCGCTGCAGTCCTCGAACTGGAAGTCATCTATAAGCTGCTTTCCGTTCTGCAGCAGCTGTTCGATTTCCTCCAAAGGAGGCTTCTGTATAGAAACCTCCTTCTTCGGAATATCTTCCTTGTGTTTCTTTGGGGGCGGTACAGGGGACTTGCTCCTGCTTTGCATCTTCTGACGGACCTTTGAGCCGAGAGCTCCCATGTCAGGGATGACCCCTCTGGTCCTCAAAACATTGGCAAGCGTAAGGGAAACAGCTGATATGATCAGGATGATAAGTATGAGGTTGGTCAGACTCATCTTTTCCTCTTCCTTGTTGACCACCATGCCTGCTGAGATCATGTCGCTGTTGTTGCTTTCATCCTTATTTTCTTCTGCCTGGCCAGGAGACTCTATGACCAGAGGAGCATCCTTGTCCGTGCTCTTCTCTTCAGGAGCAGGCTTCAGCGTGGTGAAGGTATCCTCTTTGTTCCTGCAGTTGCTGTCAGCGTCGCATGCCTTGATGCTGTAGCTGTAGGTGGTTCCGGGCTTAAGTGAAGTCACCAGCCTGGAGAACGAGGTCTCCTGCTCAAAAGTTGTGTTCTTGTTGTCGAACATGAATATGCAGGTGCTGGGCTCTGAGGTGGTCCACTTGATCACAGCTGCAGTCTCGGTCACATCCCTGCTGCTAATGGTTATCTCAGGCGCCTGCTCCACTGACTCAACATCCGAGAGTGTGCTGAAGCTGTCCTGTTTCACAGCGCAGTTGCTGGAATTGTCGCAGGCAGTGATATTGTATTCATAGGTGGTGCTTTTCTGGAGGCCTGTAAGAGCCACGGAAAAGTTGGTCTGGCAGCACCCGAAAGCGCTTTTTCCTGATGCGTAGCTGAAGCTGCTGTTCGAGGGCTCGCTGGTCTGCCAGGTTATCACAGCAGAGGTCCCAGTCCTGTTCTCTGAAAGAACTGTTATGGTGGGCGCCTGTTCGTCTGTTATTATGTTTGTGGTGAAGTTTCCGTTCGTGGTGTTGCAGTTGGACACGCTGTCGCAGGCAGTTATGTTGAAGCTATAGCTGGTGTTCTGCTGCAGACCTGTCACTGTACCTGAAAAGGATGTTCCGAAGCCAAAAGATGTGACTATGCTTCCGATGCGCAAGGTGGAGTTGGCTTCCTCGCCTGTGGCCCACCTTATGGTGGCTGTGGTATCGGTTGCGCTTATGTTGGTGATGTTTATGGAAGGGGTGCTATAGTCATATCTTGTGTTTACCGCTCCTGTCTCATATCTGCAGTTCTGGCTGGAATCGCAGGCAGATATGTTGTAAGGGTAGTTGGTGTGAGGCAGCAACCCCTCAAAAGTCCTGCTGAAGTTTGTGGCTGCAGGATAGCTTGCTGACGTGCCGTTCAGACTTATGCCTGAAGTGCTGTTCTCGTCTGTGGTCCAGTTGAACTGCAGCCACCTGTCCCCCCTGCCTATGCTGAGGGTGATGGATGGAGGATTGGTGTCTCCTGGATTTGCGTCTGTGGTGAAGTTTCCATATGTGATGTTGCAGTTGCTGCTCAGGTCACAGGCTGTTATGTTGAAATGGTAGGTGGTACTGTTTTCCAGACCATCAAATTGGGCGCTGAAACTCTGGGCTGCTGAGTAGTTGGTGCTTCCATTGATGAAGTCAAGCGTGCAGGTGCTGTTCTCGTCTGTGGTCCAGTTGATCACTGCGCTGTGGTTTGTGGCAGATGCACTTACAGAGACCGACGGCGGATCTGTATCACTCGGAGCTGATGGGTTGGCATCTGTGAGGAAAGTGCCTGCCAGGTAGTTACAGACGCTTGTGTTTGTGCAGGCTGTGATGTTGAAGCTGTAGGTGCTGTTTGACTCGAGGCCTGTCACGTTCTGCCCGAAATCGACAGAGTATGCAGAATGGTTGAACAGGGTGCTGTTCCCTATCTTCAGGACTGACGTGGTGTTGACGCTTGTGTTCCACTGCAGGAAAGCTGAGCTGTTTGTCTTTGAGATATTCTTAACCATTATGTTAGGCGTCCCTCCTGACTCAAAGACCACAAGCCCGGTTATGCCTCCGCATCCTGCGAGCAGGACCAGGGCTGTCACTGCAAGTATCTGGATCAGATTTTTTCCATCCTTCCTGCCTGCTGTATCTGTTTTTGTCATCGGATCAGATATCCTCCTTGAGTTTTGCCGTGGCCACCATGGTTATGGTGGACCTTATATCCTTGTTCTCTTTCCTGAAATTGATTATAAAACTGTTGAACTCCTCTATGTCCCTGAACTTCATCTTGAGAAGCATGTCATATTCCCCTGTTACGCCGAAGACCTCCTTGACATTGGGCTTTGAAAGTATCTTCTGGTTGATGTATTCATGGCTCTCGCCCTTGAGAAGCATGAACACGATGAATGACTGGTCAACAGCCCTGTCATCCAGTTTCACGGTAAACTTTTCGATAACACCTTTTTTCCTGAGCTTCTGGATCCTCTGGTGGACTGTCGAGGGTCTTATGCCTGTTTTCTTGGCGATATCTCTGACAGAAATCCTGCTGTTTTCCCTGAGCAGTCCTATTATCTTCTTGTCTTTTGCATCAACCATCTGATTCTGCAAAGCATGTGTGATCCTTTACAAGGCTGTGATTATAAAGGGGCTTTCAGGATAGTAGAATTAACCGCTCATGCCAAAGATCGATCGATTAATATCATTAGGGGGTAATATCCTGAAAGCCCCTTATCTTTGTTATATGTCCAACTTATATATAAATTTTGTGTTATTTGTCCATTATTTTACTTATTTCTTGGACAAATATAAAACAGGATTAGATCAAAGGATCACCTTTGGCAAATGCTGTCAGCATCAACGCAGTAAGGTGATATTGTTATTTTTTTGCATGTTCTTGCTGTGCGCTTTGTATATGTCCATATTTTTGTCTAGATATTGGACAATGTCCATTATTTCTATTTTTTTATGTACATATTATGGTATTTCTTTAAAAAAATATATATCTATCCCTATCCGACACTGCTCTGACATTATCAATAAGATGGACACAGGTGGTAAGATGGACAAAAGTGGTAAGATGGACACAGGAGAAAACTATGAGGTAAAAGACATAGGTCTTGCAGAGCAGGGCATGAAGAACATTGAATGGGCAGAATCACAGATGGGTGCCCTGATGAAGGTAAGGGAAAGATTTGAGAAAGAGCAGCCCCTTAAAGGGGTGAGGATAGGGATGGCGCTGCACGTCACCAAAGAGACAGCAGCCCTTGTCCGGACACTGACAGTGGGGGGAGCTGAAGTTGCCATCACAGGCTGCAACCCCCTGAGCACACAGGATGACGTGGCTGCTGCGCTGGCAAATGCAGGAGTCAGGATCTGGGCATATAAAGGGGAGACAAAGGAGGACTACTACAGGTACCTGAACAATGTGATAGCTTTCAGGCCTCAGATTACTATCGACGACGGCTGCGACCTTGTTTCAGAGATACATACAAAGCATACTGACCTTATACCTGAAATAGTGGGGGGATGCGAGGAGACCACTACAGGCATCATCAGGCTGAAAGCCATGGAGAAAGACAAAGCTCTCAAATACCCAATGATCGCTGTGAACGACAACAAGACAAAGCATCTGCTGGACAACTATTACGGCACAGGCCAGAGCACCATAGACGGGATACTCAGGGCATCTGCCATACTGATCGCAGGGAAGAATGTTGTTGTGGGCGGATACGGAGACTGCGGAAAAGGGGTTGCCATGAGAGCTGAAGGCATGGGAGCAAAGGTGATCATTGTGGAGGTCAACCATTTCAGGG
>WJKB01000029.1 GCA_014729345.1 Candidatus Woesearchaeota archaeon | reverse complement strand
TTTTTCTTGTATTTGACTTGCAATGCTCTTCTAGACAAAAAAACGAAACTTATTTAAATCTAATCCTTTATGTTGTTGTTGATGGTAAAGGGAGAAAATAAGGGATCAGGGCCTGCTGTGCTTGACAAGCAGCCGTGTCCTATGTGCAAGAAGAACACGCTCACACTTACTGAATCTGAGACAGAAGTGCCTTACTTTGGAAAGCTTTTTGTCTTTTCCATGAGCTGCTCAAACTGCGGATATCATAAGGCAGATGTTGAGTCAGAAGAGCAGAGGGAGCCTGTAAAGATCACTTTTGAGGTAGAGGGCGATGATGACCTCAAGACCAGGATAGTCAAGGGTTCTGAAGCCAAGATCAAGATACCCCACATCACCACTATAGAGCCTGGACCTGCATCAAACGGATACGTGACAAATGTTGAAGGGATACTGAACAGGGTGAAGCACCAAATAGAGGAGCTTAAGGAAAACGAAGAGGATACTGCTGCAAAGAAGAAAGCAAAAAACATGCTCAAGAAACTCCAGAAGGTCCTTTGGGGAAAGGAAAAGATCAAGATCATAATCGAGGACCACACAGGTAATTCTGCGATCATATCTGAAAAAGCTGCGGTCGGAAAGCTCAAGTAGATTCTTTTCTCCTGATAGCTGTGAAAGCGCTTATCAATATGAAAAGATCTATCAAAAGCAGGCCGGCTGCCATCGCAAAAGCAACGCTGATGCTCCACATATCTGCCGCCCATCCGAATATGGGCGCCAGGATCGCGATCGCAAGATGTCCTGAGAATTTCTGCAGCGAGATTACCGTGGCCCTGTGATGGGACTCTACATGCTTGTTGATATAATCATTGATTACAGGCTCCACCATCCCTGTGCCCAGAGAAAGTATTACAGGGAACATGAATGCCAGTGAGACAAACCCATACGCCATGCACGCGTATGTAGTTATCATGATACCAAGGATTATCATGAGTATCTTCCTTTCTCCTAAAAACTTCTCAATATCATCTGAAAGGCTGGAGCTTATGCCTGCAACTATGTCTAGTGCAAAGTATATCACTCCGAAATACAGCAGAGGAATGCCAGCTTCCTGCAGATATGGCTGGTAAAAGAAGACTGCTGAAAGAAAGACACCCCAGATTATGGAGGAATATACTATGAACAGTCTGATCCTCGGATGTCTTGCAGTGAACATGACCGCCTCTTTCAGATGTGTCAAATAATGCTTGTCAGCATGCTTGTATATCCTTGTTGGTGTAAATGACAAGGTCACGAACAAGGCTATCATGCATGCTATGCCTGTCACCACAAATGTAAGCCTGAAGCTGTGAAGCGCGATAAATCCTCCTGCAAGAGCTCCCAAAGCCCACATCAGGTGGGTTACTCCCATGATCCTTCCATATTTCCTCTTGAATTCAGATTCCCTGTCAAGCTCTCTCATTGTGTCATACACAAAAGGGCTTCCAGAAGCTTCCCACATAGAGCCTGATGCTGCAAGTATCACTTCAGCTGCAAGGAATGTCCAGAAACCTGTCCCTCCTGCGTATACAAACCATCCGACAGCAAAAAACACTGCGTTTGCTACAAGCACCTTCTTTGTCCCGATATGGTCTGCGATAACGCCTGCAGGCACGATTAGCGCAACCACCAGCAGATAGTACGCTGCCTGCAGCCACATGACCTCAGACATACTGAGCCCATTGTCTTGGAGGAAAAGCACAAATATAGGCTCTATAAAGATAAGGCTGGTGAAGAACCTATATAGATAAAACTTCCATATATTTTTCTCCAGTCCGGTCTTTCTGGTTTCTGGCAGCATTTAGATCAGCTCAGATTAGCAGTTAGAGTTTTGTCGTGTTCTGGCATTAATATCAACAAAAGATATCATACAAAAAAAGGACCACAGAAGCCCCTTTAGCAAAAACTGCCGACAATGTGTAGAATTTCCGATATCATAGCTATCACAGCAGCAGAATCTTAGGATAATATATAAAGTTTTTGTTTCCTCACTTTATAGTGGTTCCAACAGAAAAATATTTAAATATGGCAACATACCCTTGATTTACCAAAATGCTTAATATGCCTTACTCTGCAGGGAGAAGAGTTTTGACCTACTCTACGAAAGATGTAGCTATAGGAATACATTCTGCAGCCAAAGACTTAGGCATGAGAGTGAAGCCTATGTTTGTCGATTCTGTAGTGCAGGTAGACGATGCTGTTCCTGTTATTGGCAAATATATCTTTGGAGAAGGTTATCCTATAGCTTATCTCTCCTTTATGGTAGCGGATTCTCTTGAATCTGGTGTGAGAAGCAACAGGGTAATCCCTCATCTGGTTCCGAGAAAGAAGAGAAGATCCACTATAAGCCTGGCGCGCCTTATGGATGTGAGGGACAGGTATATCGATGACCAGGCAGAGCATGCTTATGCAAATGCCCTGATGAGGGAGACAGCTGATATTATGCTTCTTTCACTAAGCATATTGCCTGCATTTATGCCTGACCTTCCGACTGCTGATATTGAGTTCAAGGCAAGGAAATATTACGGCCAGGCCGCTATCGACATGGAGAAAGGACATGGTTTTCCAGGACTTACAAAGGCATTGTCAGGACTTTCTGATGATTTTGACAAATACCTGCTTGTTATGAGGAAATATTCAGAAAAAAGCCTGGACCAGCATCCTCTTACTGAAGAGGAGAAGGCAGAGGCTGAAGAGGAGGTCAGAAAAGCCCTCTATGATGAGACGATGGACTACTTTCTTGACCAGATCAACCTCTACCGAAGCCTGGAGATGCATATTACAGAGGACAGATCTGAAACCGACATGCTTGTAGATGATATAAATGAAACAATAGACAGGCTGAAGAAACTTGACCCAGAATTTGACCATCCTAAACTACTTGGATGCTGATCTGTGGTTCAACCTCTTAAACTCAACTTCTATCCATACTATCGCGATCACTGTGGACACCATTCCTCCCACTATCATCGCAGCAGGCACTGACAAGTATCCGAACCCAAAGACAAAAACCAGCACATAAGCGAGGGGGACAGCTATAAACAGGCTTCTAACCATGTTTATGATCATTCCTGGCATGCCTTTTCCCATCCCCTGCATAGCCCTGCTTGTTATCATCGCCACGACATGGAAAGGGAATGTGAAAACATAGAACCTCAGGAAAACAGCGCCCAGGTCAAGCAGTGAAGGATCTGAGGTGAATATCCTGAATAACATCTCAGGAAAAAGAAAGAAAACAAGCCCTACTCCGGATGATATCAGCAGGCCTATCTTCACAGAATACCAATATACTCCTTTCAGCAGGTCATGCCTCTTTGCTCCGTAGAACATCCCAGTCACTGTAAGCAGCGAGAGCGAGAAAGCCACTACAGGCATCACCTCCAGGCTCTCAAGCCTGAACGCAAGCCCGAACACAGCCACGTAATCTGTTCCGAAATAGGTCATCAGCCTGTTTATGAACATCATATAGACTGACATGAGAAGCATGGTAAGGCTCGCAGGTAGCCCCACCCTGATTATCTCTTTGCTTATGTTGAGAGAGAACATGAACGAATTCCTCCTTATCCTCAGGTATGACCTGGTCCTTGAGTAGTAGATGAACATCGCTAACCCTGCCAAAAGCGCAATCACCGTCGCCACAGCCGCGCCCCTTACACCCATATCAAGACCGTATATGAGTATAGGATCCAGTATGATGTTCAGGACAAGCGCGGTTATCTGGACCTTCATGGGAGTCTTTGTATCCCCCTGGGACGTGAATATGCTGTTGAATATGAAGACAAGGAACATGAACACCGCTCCTGCCAGTATTATGGACATGTATTCTGTAGAAAGGCTGAGCACGTTTCCAGAGGCTCCCATCAGTATGAATATCGGCTCCAGGAATATCAAGCCAAAGGTCGTCATGACCAGGGCCGTCACTACAGCGATGAGAATCCCGTGCATGGCTGCGTTTTCAGCAGCTCTCCTGCTCTTCTCTCCCAACAGTCTTGCGATCCTTGAGCCCATGCCTGTGCCCATTCCAGAGTTCATGGCCATAAGGATGAAGAATATAGGGAAAGAGAATGTCAGCGCAGCGATCGCATCTGCTCCCAGCCTGCCTACAAAAGCAGTATCCACTATGTTGTAAAGGGTCTGCACCATCATCCCTACCAGCAGGGGCAGGGCCAGCCTGAACAACGATCTCTTAGGGTGTTTTATAAACTCATCTGTCCTGTTTTTCTTCATGAAAAATCACACAAGCAGCGAGCTTATAAACCTTTGCCTGCTGTCAGAGAGTACTTGTATTCCCAGGCACTTGTATTCCCAGATACTTGCATTCCCAAACATGCAGGGGTTTGCCTGTCCTGAGAACTGATGCAGAAAATTAGAGTAAAATATATAAAACAAGGCATGCTTTTGCATGTATGCGGGTGATATTAACATGGTAAAGATCGGAATAATAGGGGGCTCTGGGCTTGACGATCCAGAGATACTGGAAAACTCATTCGAAAAGGATTCTGATACTGGTTACGGAAAGCCCTCTTCAACACTCAAGACAGGAAAGGTCAAGGATGTTGATGTTGTGCTTATCGCAAGGCACGGCAGGGAGCACACCATCCCCCCAACACAGGTAAATTTCAGGGCAAACATCCAGGCTTTGAAGGATGAGGGATGCACGCATATACTTGCCACCACAGCTGTAGGGTCGCTGAGAGAAGAGATCGACAGGGGACATCTTGTCGTCCTGGACCAGTTCATAGATTTCACCAGGCACAGGCCTATCACTTTCCATGAGAAGTTCGAGTCCCATAAGCCTGCGCACAGTCCCATGTCAGACCCTTTTGACGAAGATCTGAGACAGATGCTCATCAAGACATGCAAAAAGCTGAAGCTCTTCTGCCACGAGAATGGGACTGTCGTCACTATCGAAGGCCCAAGGTTTTCAACACGGGCAGAATCCAATATGTTCAGGATGTGGGGTGCTGATGTCATCAACATGAGCATAGCTCCTGAAGCCATACTAGCAAACGAGGCAGGCATCCCTTATGCAGCTGTGGCCATGTCAACAGACTACGACTGCTGGAAAGAAGATGAGGAGCCTGTCACCTGGGAAGCTGTCCTTGAGATATTCAAGAAGAATGCCAGCAACGTCACAGATCTGCTTTTGCATGCCATACCAAGCATCACTGAAAAGACTGGTGATGAGGAGACTTGTAAGGATCTCGGAGAGAAGGGGGCTGGAGACAGATGAAACTCGTTCTTGCATCAAAATCAACAAGAAGAAAGCAGATCCTTGAGGACAACGGCTATGAGGTTGAGGTTGATATCAGTGATGTTGATGAGAGATCGGTTAAGATAGATGATGTCAAGGAGCTTGTCATGCATCTTGCAGAGCTCAAGGCAAAAAAGGTTGCCAAGAGAAACCCTGATTCTGTTGTTCTTGCAGCTGACACGATGGTGTATTTTGAAGGAAAAGAGATAGGCCAGCAGGAAACAGACAAGGATGCGGAGGATGTCATGAGAAAGCTGATGGGGCAGACTCATGAGGTATGGTCAGGAATCTGCGTCATGAACACAAAAACAGGAAAAGTTTTAAAAGCTCATGAGGTATCCTTAGTGACATTAAAGCAGATCAGTGATGAAGCGCTGCATGAATATATAATATCAGGCCAGTATAAAGGCAAGGCAGGAGCTTACAACATCACTGACCCAGAGTTCGAGAACTTCATGGAAGGGGTCGAAGGAAGCTATACAAATATTATGGGCCTGCCTATCGAGAAGGTAGAACCGATGCTTAAAGAGATCGGACTGAAGGAGGGGATCGACATGCCAGAACTGGTAAGATCAAAGATAAGGACAGTTCCGCACTGGCCCAAGCAGGGGATAATGTTCAGGGACATAACAACCTTGCTGAAGGACAGGGAAGGATACAAACATCTGATGGACCTTCTGGTTGAAAGGTACAAGGACAAGGACATCGATGTTGTTGCAGGCATAGAGTCAAGAGGGTTTATCACAGGAGCTGCTCTTGCTCACAGGCTTGGCCTGGGATTCGTGCCTATCAGGAAGAAAGGAAAGCTGCCCCATGAGACTGTTTCTGAAGAATATGATCTGGAGTACGGAAAAGACGCCATCGAGATCCACAAGGATGCTGTTGAGCCTGGAATGAAAGTTTTGCTTATAGATGACCTTATCGCCACAGGAGGGACCGCTGTCGCTGCCGCCAACCTCATAAAGAAATGCGGCGGAGAGATTGTTGAAGCCTCGTTTATCGTGGACCTTCCTGATCTTGGAGGCATGAAAAAGCTGCAGCAGGAAGGCATCAGGGTCCACAGGTTGGTTGAGTTTGAAGGGGATTAAAAGTTTGCTCCTAAGAACAAGGCGTATCTTTGAACATCTATCTCTGTCCCAAGATCCTTGAAGTCAAACTTTTCCCGGGTAAATGTAATGCCTATGTACGGATCCTCGAATTTGTCCTTGATATGGTAATAGATAGCAGCCGTCATGCTCTGGCCAGAGGGGTCTGACCTGGCGACCGTGACAGGCCAGTATATCCCGAACCTGTCGTGGCCTGCATGATACTCAAATTGCTGCTGGGGCCATCCATACTCAAAAAGCAGGGATAATCTGTCAAATACAGTGGCTTCCACCCCTACGAAAGGGATAGGGCTGAAAAGGTCTGATTCAAGAAATGAATAAGCCCCTGACTTGTACGGCGGAGGAAGGTCCTGCCACTCCTTTTCCAATGTGTCTGATGCCTGTACAGGGTTCAGCCTGCCGTCGATCCCACCCTTCAGCCTCAGATAGTCTGTACCTATGCTGGACTCAATGCCCAACCCTAGGTTGAGAAACCACTGATCCTGGTTAGGCATGACAACCTTTCCTCTTTCAGGCCCTCCATCAGCAGGATGCACATGGACTGTCCGCGCTTCTTCCGGAATATCCGTCTCCATGATGTTGAGGCTGATTCCGCCCCTTATCCCTGCCCTTGCTGACACTGCACTGCCCTTTCTAGGGATCCCTATATCAACTACATTCGTGGTTGTGCTGCAGCCAGCTGCTGCTAATGCGGCTGCCGTGGCCAGCCGTCTTGCGCTTGTGTATGCTGGATTCCCGTATCGCTTAACCTTCTCAACTATCCTGTCAAGCATCTTTTCCCTCCAGCGCCTTAAGCACATATTTCAGGTCTGTCACTGCCTGCCGGTCTCCCACAACAGGCTCCAGCCTTTCTACCATCATCCTCAGGTCTTCATGCAGCTTCTCTGACCTGAACAGCCAGTGGGCAGCGTATCTCTGATCAGTGCCTATTATTTTGCCTTCGCAATAACCTATGCAGTCGTCCATCTCAAACTGGAAATATTTGGGGTGCAGCGGCCTTACCCTTGGCCTCTGATACCTCGCAGCGCCTGGCCCAAACTGCTCGTGAGGCTCTGACTCCTGCCTGAAACGGTTCAGGTATCCACCTACATACTCGCAGAGCACAGGATCATTGTTGAACCGCAGTTCCGGGCCCACACTGTCAAGGCCTCTCATAAAGGGCATCTCCTGGAACCCTAACCTACTGTGAAGGGTATAGAGATTTTCAGGCTCGCATAATGTCGATACTATCACCCAGCTTTTCATGGTACAAACCTCTCTTTCTCTTCGACTTTCAGGATATGGAAAGGCAGGATCTCTGCCTGGAACCTGTCCTTGACGTCTGTCATCCACTGCACAAGCTCATGGTTCTGCCTGCACACCACGTCCACAAGAAAAGTGAAGTTAGTGTTCGTGTGGTATATGGAATTCACGTTCCTGTCCTGCCTGAGGAATTCCAGCATCCTGTCCTTCTGCCCCTCCACTTTCATTGCAAGCAGTGCATTGGCGTAATGGCCTGTGCTTGGAAAGTTCAGCAATGATATCCTCTTCATCACATAATCCTTCTCTATCCTCCTTATCCTGTCAGACACTGTTGAGATAGGCAGGTTCAGCCTCCTTGCGATCGCTGAGATGTTGAACCTTTTCCCTTGTCTCATATGCTCGATTATCTGCCTCTCTTTTTCTTTTACCATCCTTTTCACCTTCATGCTTATCCTTCGCACATGTCGCCGAAAGGAAAAAAGTACCTCACTTCCATGTCGCACCAGCATTTCTGCTCTCCTGGCTTGATCCTTCCGCCGTGCTCCCTGCATTCCTGGCAGAAGTATGATGAGGCTGTTCCGCACTCATCCGGGTCGTACCTTATCTCTTTGACAAGATTGCTTCCGTTCATCCATACGCAGAAGTCCTCATCATCCTCCTGGATTCCGTTGCAGTTGTCATCCACGCTGTTGTAGCACCATTCGAGAGATTTCCTGTTTATGCTTGCGTTCAGATCGTCGCAGTCGGTATGCCATGGTGCAGTGTAGTACCCTTCTGTGCTGCCGTCCAGGTAGCAAAGGCACCTGTAGTCCTGCGGATCGTCTGTGCCATAGCTGTCCTTGTCCTCGTCCCTGTAAAAATTGTAGCAGTTCAAGGCATCCTCCTCATTAGTGATTCCGTTGCAGTTGTCGTCAAAAGGCGTCATGCAGTCCTCCTGTATGCCTGGATTTATGCCTGGATTGCTGTCATCGCAGTCATCTCCTCCCTGCGAAACCGCGATATAGCCGTCATCATCGCAGTCCAGGGGGTTGCACCCCACACTCAGCATCTCTGAATAGTTGTTGTTGGCTTCATCGGCTTCAGCATGGCTATCTGTTGGATCAACTACCAACAGCATGCTGTAGTTAGCTATCCAAGGCAAGCTGGACTGGCCCTTAAGCACATTAATCCTGTTAGGGGACAGGTCATAAGCTGGAAGGTTTTCCATAAAATGCCCGTTCAGATATACATCTATATCTGTATCAATCACATCGCTGCCATAGTAGTTGACATAGATCGTATAATTGAAATCTGTCTTTGCTGTTATCGGATAAGGGGATGTACTGATATCAGCTATGCTCAGGTCCAAGGGCCTTGGAGCCGACCAGCCATCCTGCTGCGTATAAGGGTTCAGGTCATGTCTCGAGCCATAGAAGTTGAACGGTGCATCGCAGATACTGTCTGAGTCCTCATCATGGCATCCTTCAGCTGGTTCGTCATAGTTGTCATAATAGTTGCTGTCCACCAGGTTTGTGGAGTGGTCTACATCACCGATATGGAATCTCGCACTGTTGATGAAATTGTTATGGTATACTTCGCTGTTCTCTGAGTAGGAGATAGATACCGCTATCTCACATTCCTCTACAGTGTTGTTCAGATAGACGCTATTCTCATCTGCATTCACAGCAAATCCTTGATAGGCTCCGGTGATGTTGTTTCCTATAAAGGAATTGTTGTAGATGGTCCCCTTATACTGGTAGTTGTGCATAAATCCAGCTCCATTTCCATCATAGTTGATTATGGCGTTGTCAATGAACTCATTATAGCTTGCGTGCCAGTCAAAATAGAATGCAGTAGAGAACTGCTCTATCGTGTTGTTCCTGAAAACATTGTTGTCAGTGCCCCACCAGAGGAAGAAACCTATAGAGACATCCTCAATGATGTTGTCTTCAAACACGCTGTTGTCCTCATCATGCATATGGAAGGCTGTGTTTACACCAAGAAAGGTATTATCTTTGTAGACACCGTCCTTGCTGTGCCATAGCTCGACTGCACTGCCTGTGATGTTCTCAAAGTGATTTCCTTGTATCACGCTGGAATAGCCCTGCAGCTTGTAGACACCGCTGGCAACATCTGATATTATGTTATTGTGCAGATGGATATTGGTAGCAGGATCAACAGCAAAATTGTAGCTGCTTATGCGGCAGTTATTGATCGTCACGTTGCCGCCGTAGATCCTTACTCCAGTGCCCACACCCGAATCACCATACAGCTTTGCACCGTCGCAATCAAGCACGCTATGTGCATACCTTACATTGATGCCGTCTGGAAGGTAGTATGTGCCTGGGCATAATGGTGTGCTGTTCGTTATGTTCATATCATTGTATGGCACAATGCAATCAGATACGCTTTCATGTCTGCAGGTGCAGTTTCCCAGACAGGTGTCTATGGTCAGGGCATCACTGTCATCACAGTCAGAATCATACTCACATTCAGCTCCGCAGGTATCCACATCACATACATGCGAGATGACCAGGTTGCCGGAGGTGCATGATTGCGTGGCTTCCTCGCACTGGGAAGCGAAGCCTGCAAAGTAGTCGAACGTGACTGGATCATCATCAGGGCTCCAGTCGCAGGCAGCTATGGTCGGTATGTCATTTGCAGAACAATCAACAGGAGTGCCCACTTCACATATTCCAGTTCCTGTATTGCAGGTTTCTGCACCGTTGCAATATATTCCATCATCACAATCTCCAGCTACGGCACAGTCTGGAATCAGTCCTTTCATATATGTAGCATGGTCATGTATAATATCACATGTTGGATCAGAAGGACATAAGATAAAATAACCGTCATTTCCATCCCATGTGTTTGAAAGCATCCAGAATGTGCTTCCATCTGCACCATACTGCTCAAGCTTGTC
>WJKB01000028.1 GCA_014729345.1 Candidatus Woesearchaeota archaeon | reverse complement strand
TGCGCATACAGGACCATCATTACAGCTACTTTGAGAAGCACCCTACTCTCCAGACAGTTTTGGAAAATCCTTCCATACCGTTTGAAGAAAGGATTGACTACATGAAAAAGACTGCCAGATTTCTCGGAGTTTTCCACGCAGGATCCAGGCAGAAGGCAGCAGGGCAGGATTTGTTTCCGGAGGTTGAGCTAAGAAAATCAACTGTTTCATCTCCCAACAAATGGACCAGGCAAAACCCGCTTCTAGCGGATGATGATAAGAGGTTCATTTTCGGATACCTGTCTCTTTTGGGAAAGCACTACAGCTTGGATGACCTTGAAAGAGGGAGAGACTCACATGCAGAAAACTATCTTGTTGACAGGGAAGGAGGACAGATAATCATCCTTGACCTTTCCAAAAGAGGACTTGAACCCCGGTTTTTTGACCTGGTCAAACTGATAGAGAGGACATGGCTTCTTCCGAATAATCCTGAAGGCGACAGGCTTAGAAAGGAGATTGTGCAGGAATACCTCAATGCCTATAACTCGCAAATCCTTCTGGAAGAGCCCATGGCAGCTGATGAGCTGTTCTGGATCAAATACTGGAATGCTGTTGTGCTTAAGGCAATCAACTTCCACAGTTGGAGCAGCGATGAACCGCATTATGAGTCAAGGAGAAGGCATTACATGGAAAACGCTGCGCATGCCGTTGACAGGATCAGGGGCATGGAAGGTTTTCAGGATCACTGCGAATCCTCAGAGAGGAAAAGATACCAAAATCTTGCTCTTTTTCTTGAATACCTTTCCTATAGGAAAGAGCAGAGGGTGACATACATTTATAACGGTGAGACCCAACCCCATGTAGAGATGATCGCGGGCGCTTCATTGAAGAGCCTGCTCGCAGATAATACAATCTCCAGGCTCAAGAAAGAAAATTATCTTACACAGGCGGTCAGATATCTGGCAAGACTGCATAAAGATACTATCAAGCCCGCAGATATAGGATATCCTCAAAATGATTTTCAGATAATGAACATCCTGGGTTTCTTGGACAGAGAAACGCGCGAAGAGATGGCTAGACAGTATTATGCGATCACATCAAGGCTTGAGCCGCTGGCGCAGGTCACTCGGATCGGAGCATATCCTGGAACCTGGATCATACATGATAATACTGTGACCCCCACAAAGCTCTGCCCAGGCAGGGAGGTCTTCCCTCTTAGAGAGCTTGCCCGGCTGATAGAAAACAGTTATATCGTCGGTGTGCCTGACGGCCAAGAGTTGAGGAATGAACTCATATCATATTACGCCATATTCCTGAGACAATGCGGCCAGGAATTCTCTCTTGAAACCCTTCACGAGAGCTACGCTCTTAATGTCATTGCAGCTAGTGCAAGAGCAGCAGCATGTAACGTGGGCGGAGAAAGGAAAACAGAGGACTACAAGTATCTCTGCGATTCAGGCATAGAAGCCTGCCAGAAGATGGGGTATGACAGCATGGGCAGGATATTAGGCAGGATCCGCGCTTTCATCTGACACTATTTGCCTTCCAGTGACATGGGAACTAGTCCTATATTGAGATGGTGTATCCTGCCAAGACCCTCCAGGATGTGATGCAGCGCCAGCATGTCTGTAGCATTGCCTTTGCTCTTTCCCAGAAGCTTGTAGCAGTCGCTGTAAAGGCTGATTCTTTTTCTTTTCATCTTTCCAACTCTTTTCGTATCAAAGGAATAAAACTGGCCGTAGAGGTCTCGGAATAGCTCAGACAGTTTGGCACACGCCCTTACTGTATCTTTTGATACCATGTCCCTGCTTTCAGAAAGCAACATGCTTAGATCCCTCAGGCTGTCTGTGATCTGCTCAAGTTCATTAAGTATTATTGCCATAAAAGTGGTCTTGGAGGGCTCTTTGTACCCTTTCTTATTAAGCACTCTCTGGCAGAAATACACTAACCTGTTGTTAATCTGTTCCATCCCCGCAATCTCCTGAAGCTTGTCCTTATCGCAATCCTTTCTCTGCATCTCATCCACTATCTCATCGAACATCATCCTTATTATGAGGAACATCCTTTTAAGCATAACGTCAAACTCTGAACTAAGCTCCGTTGCCATGCTCTTTATGATGCATGACTTGCCCGTATGGCTGACTATCTCACAGCCTATCATCTCCTTTGCTTCAGACTCGATCAGGTTCAGAGGAAGCTCATCCTCACAGCGTACCTCAATCTCGTCGTATCCGAACTGGTAGAGAGAGTTTAGATATCTCTTGAACATCATATCCTTGCTCTTGATGTCCAGGACAACCTTGTTCGGGCCGGTGACCTTTGCTGCGCTGAGTATCAACGATTTGCCCTGGGACTCTACCTCTAACTCGTCCCCTGCAGAAAGCTTGTTCTCCCTGATCCAGGAGATAGGCAGCGTGACTGCCTTGCTGTTATGTCCCTGTCCGACTATCTTTCTCCTCATATGCTTCCTAAAGATGTCTTGATATAAATACTTTTTGGAAATATTGTGTGGTATTGTGAGGTACATACTTTATTGTGAATAAATATATATCTTTTGATACTATTATATTATCAATATTTCCGGCAAAAACAAAAAGGAGGAGGCAAACAAAATGAACAAGAAAGACTTGTTGATAATATCCTATCTGAGGAGGAACGCCAGGATAACGCTGACCAACATAAGCAAGAAGACCAGCATAGCTGTCAGCACAATCTATGACAAGATCAAGGATTTTGAGCAGTCCCTGATCACAAAGCACACCGCTATCCTGAATTTCAACAGGTTGGGATTCACCACCAGGGCCATAATCACCCTAAGCGTAGACAAGAACAGCAGGGAAGAGGCAAGCCAGTATCTTCGGAAGAACGGGGCCATCAACACTGTGTATAAAATCAACAATGGTTATGATTTTATGGTTGAAGGAGTGTTCAGGAGCATCAAGGAAGCTGAAGACCTGCTGGAGAACATGGACAGCAGGTTCAGGATAAAAAAGAGGCAGGTATATTATATAATAGACGATATCAAAAAAGAGGAATTCATGAGCGACCCTGCCCTGGTGGATCTCTTTTCATGTGATGGCTAGCCTTCAGAAGTTCCCACTCTCATGCAGCAGTACTGGCCCTCTACATCATCGTCTGAGTCGTCGTTGCAGTTCTTCATAGGAACAGGGGCGTATCCTTCGCCGCATCCTCCGGAAGTCTCTGCGCAAAAACTCCCTTCGGCTGTGCAGTCTCCCAAACTCCTGCTGAAAAGGTTTATCCTTCCGCCGAATATCACTACAAGCACTACCAGCACTATTAGTACAAGAGCTGCGATGATTATGGTATTCATGGTCAGCTCTACTGCCCGCTTGTTACTGAACATATTGAGTCACTTCCATAAGATAATAATTAAGGCTATGTGGATATGCAGCATATGCCGTCCACAGTAGGGCCTTCGTCAGGATTTCCATCCCCATCATTGTCGCACCAGTATCTGGCCATATGCCTCTCGTATTCTCCGCTGCATTCCTCTTTGCATATGCCTCCGTTATTTTCGCATCTGCTTGCTTCTGTCCTGAATATGCCTAATCTTACCATGAAGATGACGGCTACTATCACTAGCACCAGCAGAGCGAGAGCTGCGATGATTATGGTGTTCATAGAAAGTCCCTGAGCTTTTTTTCTCATTTCTGACACCTCATTTTTTAATCCAGATATATCATTTATATTGATGAAGCATGTTTGCCTGCAGGCATACCTGCCTGTAACAGACTACGGACAAGTAATATTTAAAGGTTTTGTATTTGTTCCTCCTTTAGCATGGATTATCATTGGCATATCATAAGGTCGATAAATAGGGTGCCCCGGTCTGTAGGGTAATACTGGGGCTGCAGTTTCCTTACAGTTCCGCAGTCTCCTTTGCCGATCGAGGGGAACAGCATCTCTCCGTCCTCAAGATATGCAGTCAGGTTATAGTTTACTATTCCATAACTGTCAAGCACTGCAGGGAGTATGTCAAGACGCAATTCATTGTATACGTAATTGCAGCTGCCTGAAGCTCCTGGACAGTCAGTCTCCCCGAAATCCTTATGCTCTGCGCAGTCTGTCATGAGCTGCTGAAAGGTCATCTTGTGACAGTCTGTGGTTGTGCTCACGATGGCATGCAGCGTGTTTGAGGCTAGCTGGGTCCTGGTGAACTCATCTTGAGTATCTTTTTCAGGAGCCAGTATTACGAATCTTATGACAAAAAGCATGCCCAGGATCATCAGTATGACTATTATCGCCAGGCCCATTATCTCCATCTGCCCTTTTCGGCCGGCCTTTCTTGCCTTTGCGTTTATCCTTGTCTTTTCCATCTTCAGGTCCATCCGTAATAGCTTACGTTCATTATCCCTGTATGGTACTCGTCTATCATAGGGTCATACAGCACTATAGGCATGTGTATGAATATCCTTCCGCTGCTGTCCGGTTTCTCTCTCTTGTAGACTCTCCAGCTCCTGCCCTCTTCCGGCCCATACACCTCTGATACCACTATTTCAGAAAACCGCAAGTTGTCATAGTATAGTTCAAGGTAATGTGGATTGTCCTGGATTATCTGCTCCACGGCCTCAAGCTTGTATATGTCCAGGCAGTTAAGTTTCTTCATAGTGGTGGGGCATTCCAGATCAGGTAGGAAAAGTGCTTTTGACGCTATCTCTATAGCCTCCACCTGCTGCTTCTCATGAAGCTCTCTTGCCGACTGGGTTCTCATCACAGACACGTAAAATATCATGCCTATCATCAGCAGGAAAAAGAATATGAAAAGGACTGCCATAGTCTCAAGCATCCCTATCTGGGCCTTTTTCTTAAGCATTCTCATGTTATCTTGCCTGTATCAGCCTGGCTTTTTTCAGGCATCTGTAAAGTGCTATCGATGTCTTTCAGTACATCTTAGGGCATGAACCGTACTGCAGGTTGTAGTTCTCGCTCTCAAGCTTCTTGGAGGATTGATATATCTCCTGCATGTTCTGTCTCACTGATTCTATGTCAGGATCTTCCGGACTCTCGTCAAACTCCTCAACTATCTGGTCTGATGCCTCTTTTACTGACTTAAGTTCATCAAGGATTTTGGTGGCAGAAGATAGGCATCCTGTGTATCCGGCAGCCTCTAGGTCCGATATGAGAGCTTCTGTCCTTGCTATATATATCTCTGTTACCACGCTCATCTTCTTGAATGCTGTGTGGATATTGCAGTGATAGGTGTTGATGTTGCTTGAGAAGAGTGCAGCCATAAGCATTTCTTTCCCAAGATAATATGATACACCAGAATCCCCGCTGGAGTCTTCATAGAACCTCAACTTTCCTGTCTGGCGGTTTGTATCGCTGTCTGTATCTATCTGCAGTACTGACCAGTCGACGTCCTTGTCAAGCAGTCCCTTGTCATGGGGCTCTGGAAGCACCACCATCCCTACTCCGGTGTTCGGGTCCACATAGTCCGCTGGGACGTCCACAGTCACAAACCTCACTGCGTCATCTCCCTCGTCCTTGAAGGGTGTTCCCTGGTCAGTCTTATGATCCTGTACAAATGTCTTTTTCTGGATCATCTCCTTGTCCATCATAACTCTCTGAGTTTCATATGCTTCTGTTTTTCTAGGAGGAAATTCAGGAGGGAGCTCCTCATATATCTCCTCTGCCATGGATTTGCTTTCTTCTCCCTCATATAGGAACACGTATCTGACTTCTGGGCTTGTCACATAGAGAAAGTTCATCACCTTGTAAGGTATCTCCCATTCAAGGGACCAAAGCAGAAGATCACCTTCCTCAAGCTTTGATGGCGCAAAGCTCACCCCTGCATCAAAAGGCGGGGCTGAGCCCAGGGCATACCCTTGGCAGTCATATCTTATGTTTCCGCCTGCAAACCTTTTAAGGGAAGCTGTTCCTGCAGATACCTCACTGCCGGAAAATATAGCTTTCAGGCTTGCTGCCACCTTTACCTCAACATCTCTCTCGAATATACTCTTCTGCTGCCTGACTATGGACACGAAGAAAAGCAGGATTACCGCTCCCACGATAAGTATGAATATCCAGTTGAACTGTACCTCTATCACGCCTCTTTTTGATTTCATTTGAGCACATCATCCCAAACCATTGCAGGCATCGTCAGCCGGCCTCATCAGTTATCATGTAGACCTCTGCTCCCCTTCCTTCGAGAGTAAAGGTAATCTCTCTGTTGATCACCTGGATGCAGTTGTAATACGGATGATCCATGCGAAAGGAGCCGATATAGCCCACATCCTGCGCGATGCTATCTATCAGGAACATGTTGTCCTTGATATGTTCACGCGTTGCACTGAAGCTGTCGCACAGTATGGGCTGGTATTCCAGGGATGTGGAATCACAGACAGGATCAGCCGCTCCTGTCCCTCTTTGGGAGTTGTCCAGAAAACAAACTTCCTCAAAATCTCCAGGGACAGTAAATGATACAGGCTTGTAGTCTCCAAAACTAACCCTGTTTATCTCAGAAGAGATGTCACTTTTCATCTGGATAAGAGCGACCCTGTCCCCTTCCTCTATAATCTTGTTTATCACATTATAGCCGTACAGCAGCAGCATGCCGAACATGATGACCGCGAGAAGATATACCAGAACCTGACCCTGAACCTGAGCTCTTTTCCCTTTTGTGATCATCTTCACCCCTTTTGTCATGTCTATAACTATCTGTCCAGGCAAAGCAGCTTATCGCCTTGTCTTTCTTCTGCCTGAGGCTGGATTCTTGCTATGGGCGCCCTTAGCTTTCTTTGCTGATGATGAATCCTTCCTGGAGCTTCCGTTTCTAGACAGTTTTTTCTTTGTCTTGTTTGAAGTTTTTGCCTTGCCTATGCACTCGTCGCACGGCTTAAGGCCTGCTCTTCTTGCAGCAGCCATAGATGGATAAAACCTCTGTTTCTTCTTCTCTATAGCTTTGCCCCAGTGGCATGCATAGGTATGGAAGTGCCCGCCGTCAGAACTGGCCACATATCTGTGATGGTAATGTTTCTTAGGCTTTGCCTTGCTTCTTTTTTCTGTCTTCTTTTCGATGACTATAACATCGTTGCAAGCCCTGCATGGCTCATATCCTGCCTTTATAGCCTCTTTCTCCTCGTAGAACCTTTCACGGTCCTTTTGCTTGATATTGCTGATGAACCGGCATCCTGGCAGATGATATTTTCCGGTATTTCTGCTAGCAACTATCCTCTTCCTGCCCTTGCAGCAGGTATGACATGGATTATAGCCTTCTGTCTCTGCCTCTTTCTCGTCTCCAAACCTCTTCATGTCCTTGGTCTTGATCATCTCCACGAACCTGCATCCAGGTTGGTGGTATTTCTTGGTATTTTTGCTCGCTATAATACGCTTTTTTTTCCTCTTGGGCTTCTTTTTCTGCTCTGGAGCAGCTTTTTCAGCCTTGAACCTTGCGTTCTTCAGGAGTACAAACTGTTTTTCAAGCAGTTCAGCGATCCTGGTGAGCCTTTCAACATCATGCTTGATGAACGCCTTGTCCACCTCTTCTGAGGTCCACCCCTGGTCAAGAAGTTCCTGCTTTATCTCCAGCCTGGTTATTCCTTTTTTCAGGGTCTTTTCCACCTGCTCAAAAAGGGCTGTAAGGTCTCTTTCAGCGATCTCTTTTATCTCAGTATCCTTGTCTTTCTCGTCTTTGCCTGATATTTCTTTATTATCCATCTTTCTTTCTCATCCATCGATAGCTATATTTATACTGCCTGCTCTAGACTTTTTTGCCTTTTGAGCCGGATCCGGACCCTGATTTTCTTGGTTTGCCGGACTTCTTTTTCTTATTTTTTCCATGATTTGCTGTCTTTGAGGACGATTTTGAGGGTTTCCTGCCTTTCTTGCTCTCAGTGCCCATCTCCTTTACCTGTTTCTCAAGCTTCTCTGTGATCTTACCCAGCTTTTCAGCCTCTTCAGATACGCTGGGCCCTTTCTTCCGGACTATCACTGTCTTCTGCTTTCCAGGCTCTGTCGGCTCAGGCTCTTTAGGCTCTGGTTCGACCTCTTTCATTATCTTGCCAAGCTCGTCAAATACCCTCTTTTTCGGTTTTTTCCCTTTTGTGGTTATCCTTGTTAGCTTATCAAATATCTTTTCTTCTTTTCCAAAAGGCTTTGCAGCTTCTTCTTTGCCTTTAGATATCTCTTTCCCCTCTGAAATCTTCTCTTTCTTCTCTTCTTTTTTCTCCCTTTTTCCTATACCGAAAGGCGCAAAAAGCGCTTCCATGGCCCTTTGCTGCGCTGATTTTTTCCTTTCTGCTGCCTTCTTCCTTGCCAGCATCCTCTGCTCCTCAGCAGAAGGCTTTGCAGGGACTGGAGGGGCAGGACGCGGAGGTGCTGCTGTCCTTCCGGGCGGAGCTCCAGGAGGTCTTCCAGGAGGGACTGCGGGTCGTGTGCCTGGTCTTCCCGGCGGTGGTGGGATCCTTTTTCCCTTCTTCTGTTTCATGGCTGTCCATTGCCTGTACCCGAAGTATCCTCCTACAGCCAGGAGTATTATTATGATTATCAGCAGCAGTATTATTGTCCAGTAGGATGTGGGATGAGAGTCAGGGTCAGTAGGGTCATATCGGTTCTCATGCATAATCTCCTCATAGTCTGTCCATCCGTCGCCGTCTGTATCCTCCTTTGTGGGATCTGTGCCGTAGTCGCATTCTTCCTTGTTGGTAAGACCATCCCCATCTTTGTCCTGTCCGCCGTCATTTACTGATGTGTCCAGCCCGTATGGGACTTCGCATTGTTCATCATTCATGCCGTCGCCGTCCCTATCTGGATCGCAGGCGTCTCCTATGCCGTCGCCGTCAAAATCTTCCTGGTCTGGATTGGCCACGTCTGGACAGTTGTCTTCTTCGTTCACTATCCCGTCGCCGTCTGTGTCCAGAGGACTGTACCTGCAGGTTCCGTTCTGGCATGTAGACCCTGGTTGGCAGTCTGTACCTGAATCGCACTTCTTGCCTTCAGTGCATCCAGGGCAGACAGGCCCTCCACAGTCGATATCAGTCTCTGCATTATCAAGTATGTTATTGTTGCATGCTGATCCAGGATCTGCACAAGTGTTTGAGCTTACGCTGCAAAACCCGCTCTTGCAATCAGAGTCCTGCAGGCATTTCTCGCCGTTGTCGCAATTTGGACAAGCATCTCCGCAGTCAATATCTGTCTCCAGTCCGTTCAGTATTCCGTCGTCGCAGAAAGGCTCCTTGCACTTCCCTTCAAAGCACCAGAAGTGCTCGCAGTCTTCGTCTTCCAGGCATTCTTCTCCGGTTCTACACCTCTCATCGCAGTCTCCTCCGCAGTCCACCCCTGTCTCGTTTCCGTCCTGCACACCGTTGAAGCAATGATCAGGCTGCCATTTTGAGTCTGTCATCACCCCGTCAGATCGGTTCCAGGATTCTCCTCCGCTGTAAAGCCCTGCCTTGTTCCTGGCCCTTACACTGAAATAATATATCTCTCCGTCTGTGAGATTGAGGTTTTCCACCCAAAGCTCCTCTTCTTCAGTCGACCCGTTGGCTATCTGCACATGGTCAGTGAATGATCTTTCATTATATATCCGATATTCGTACCTGTTGACCTCTGATCCCAGAGTGTCCTCTTCAGCATGCCAGCTTCCAAACAGCTTTTTCAGGTGATAGGTGCAGCCAAACTCGTGCCCGCATGTCATGTTGCCTGTCCATTTTGGGTCTGTGTCATTAACATGGGTCATGACAGGAGGGGTAGTGTCCACCACTATCGATAGGTTCCTCTTCACTGTCTGGCTTCCGTCCTCGCTTATACAGGTAATCTCTGCATAATGGGCTCCCTGCCCAAGGGTCAGGGGTGCATAGTGCAGGGTTCTGTCCTGCTGCTGGGCATAAAAAGGAGTAAGGCTGTATCCTGGAAACTTGTAGGTGCAGTGAGCTACCTTTGTGGTAGTCAGATTCAGGAATGCACTTGTGATGGTGAAATAATCAGGGGTGTGGTCTATGATCTCAAGATGAGTGGAAAGGTTGATCCTGAACTCTGCTGAAGCCTTGCCTGTAAGAAGCGAGGCCCTGTCCATGCACTGCACATACAGGTTGTAGTCACCGTCCACCTCTGGCACTCTTATAGTATCCGTATGACTTGTTGAGAATACTGCAAGATCAAGGTACGGACTCCAGCCTGAGAGATTATAGTACATCTCATGATAGGACGCACCGCTGCTTGTCGATGCCCTGCAGATCGTGGGCTCGTCAGTGGATATATACACTGAAAGCATAGGCTCTACTGTGAGGAGCTTTGGGCTTACAGAAACTGTGGTAATCTCAGGAGGGTCATTGTCATACCCGATAAAGAATGATCTGTTGGTCTCGAATCCGTAGGTGTCCCTGCAGGCCACCCTGTAGTCTGTCCCTATATTGGTGTTTTCCTTTGAGCTCGTGTGGTTCATCCCATCAGTGGTCGTAAGGTTGTTTTCCATGATATCATAGCTATCCCTTGTCAGGGAGAACCTGCATGACGCGTTTCTGTCAGTCCCTATATTCAGGTTGAAGGGGATGTTTGGGGTGTAGCCGTATCTTGGATTAAGCAGATGGATGAACAGGTCTTGCAGTATCACCCCGTACCTGATGGTCTTCTGGCCGGTGTTTCCTGCCCTGTCTGTCGCCTGTACGATTATCTCTTTCTCACCGTTGGACACGCCCAGTTCAGCCTCATGCCGGATGCTGTACTCCTCAGAAAAAAAGTCAGCGTATTCATTTTCACGGTGAGTGAATACGTCTCTGGAGATGAAGCTCTGGACTACCACAGGCTCATCAGCGCTAACCCTGACAGGCAAGACATTGTCAGTGGTGTACCCCCAGTCCTGAAGATTAAGGCTGACTTTCGGAGCCCTGGTATCCACCACAAACCGCTCCTGCCTGACTATCCTGTTGCCTGCAGCATCAGAAGCCTCCACAGTGAAGGTATATTCAGTGTAGTCGTCCCTCAGTTCTTCCCCAGGAAGCAGGTCAAAGGTGTAGTTGACCCCGCCCTGTCCGTGGAAGGTTGAGATCTCAAAGTCAGACACGACCCCCCATTTGGAGCTTATCTGCGAATCGATCAGAGAAGCCTGCTCAGAGAACCTCACGTTTATTGTGGGTCTCTTCTTGCTGAGGTAGAAGTCAATGCCGTCAGCATCATCCTGAGCTGCCACGCCCATAGCTACCGCTGAAAAAAGCAGCAGGATCATAGCTGACCAGGCTGCCCATCTCTTTGCAGCTCTTCTTTTTCTCATCTCATCCATCCTTTGTCATCCCTCAGCTTATAACTATCACCACTTCAGGCTCAGTGCTGTCTACTATGAAATTTCTGGCATAGTCCGAGTGATGCCCCTCATCATCAAGTGCAGTGACCTCAAGCGAGTACTCTCCGTCATCAAGCTCATAGTCCAGGCTGAAATCCCCTCCTTGTCCTGTCAGGCCAAGATCCCTGAAGGATCCGTTGAACAGCAGTCTTGACATGATGATATAGACCTCAGAGGTTATGGAACCCTCGAAGCTTATCTCACCTGAGGTTTCAACATTGTTAGGGCTCTTCAGCTCTATATAGGGCGCCAGAGGGTCGATGGTGAAATATCCTGTCCTGGCCTGCCCGTATCCAAGGGTATCCTTCGGCTCTACAACCACCCTGTAGATGCCTCCCTCGTCTATGAACTGCTTGTTGGGTATGAATGCCAGTATCTGCTCTGATATCTTGGAGTTTGAACCTTGCACCCTTTTTCCTGTCTTCTGGTTCATCACCAGGACCCGTGTCCCTGGGATATCCAGCCCAATATTTTCCTCGTCTATGAGTTTTGCCCTTACGCTTGATATCTTTTGGTTGACCGAGCCATCCGGTTCTATCCATTCAACAGAAGGTCCTCTTCCTGTGTAGGTCACATCATAGACGGTCTGGATATCCTCATTTCCTGCCACATCTGAAGCCCTCACTTCTATCTTGTTTGTACCTGGATAAAGCAAGATGGGGATGTTGAAAGTATTTTCAGTAACAGGTATCCTCTGTCCCAGCTGATCCTGTTCATTCACTGAAACCTGCTCTAAAAAGACTTCAGCTTTGCCGAGTATGTCAGGGATCTGAGTGGTGATCACTCCTGTCAGGTTAGTCACAGACCTTGTGTATTCATCTCCCTCAGAAGGCGAGGTCACGTTCAGTGAGGGAGGGATGGTGTATACTTTGAATGTGATATCAAGGGTCTTGTTCTCCTGCCATAGTGTGAGAGGTTTGCACTCTATCCTTAGGCTGTACTGCTCGCCGTCCTGTTCTGGTATGTTTACATAATCCTTGTAGACATAGGTGTTGAACTTTCCTTGTGTAGGGCTTCCGAATCTGCCCTTGACCTGTCCGCCGATATCTCCTTTGTAGGTGCAGTAAGCTTTCCTGTCCACTGTCACCATGAGCTCCCTATAATCATCAGTGCTGTAGTCTCTGGGAGACCAGTCCACAAAGTCAAGTTCGCTGTCATATGTGATGTTCAGCTCGTCTGAACCTGCATTTCCAGCCCGGTCATACGCAGTAACCTGCAGCGTCCTTAACCCCTCCTCTCCTGGAGTGAGATTAACATCCATGTAATGGTCGCCGAGCAGGGGCACAGCGATGGAGTCCTGCGAAACTTTTTCTGTCCCTACGATATCTCCAGTGGCCTGATAATAGTGCAGGCTCTTCTCTGTAATCTGGAAAGAGATGTTTACTATTGGCTCAAGGGTCTTCCTGAACCTATCGATCAGCACTTGGGGGTAGGTAGTGTCAACTACAAAAGGATAGATGTATGTTCCTACCCTGTTTCCTCCTGTCTCTCTGGCTTCGACAACAAAGTGGTATCTGCTGTCACTTACCCCTGTCACAGGAGTGCACTCAAGATCATTGTCGCCCTGACTTTCTGAACAGGTTATAGGCACAGAGGCTGCTTCTCTTATACTGGACCTGGTGACCGATATCCCTTCATCCAGCCCGAATCCCAGTCCAAACATGGGTGTGCTGTCGCTGCTGTACCAGACCTTCTCAAATGCCTGCCCAGGGACAGTCCTGAAATCCGGCCTGTCAGGCACGAACCTGTCTATGGTGAAGGACCATCTGTCTATCATCTCGTTTCCAAGCTCATCCCTTCCTGAGATTGTGGCGTGGTACTCTCCATCTTCAAAGGATCTGAAGAACCGCGAGGAAGCGATGGTGATGTTGACTTTCCTGCCTGACGAATAGCAGAATGCGGGCTCACAGGTCACGTTTGACCACATCTCTGGACCTTCGATAGTGACATTTATGGTATTAAGGTCTATGCTGCTCATCTTGTCCTCAAGGAATATCTCCAGGTAGTTGAATCCGTTGATCACTTCTCCGTCATGAGGTATCCTGTTGATGACAAAGAAGGGCTCCTCATCATTGATCACTGAGATGTTCTGGGATCCGCCCCTGTTGAGCACCTTGTCCGCAGAGTAGATGTGCAGGATGTTATGGCCTCCTGTGATTGAGATATTGCTTATCTTGAACCATCCTGAAGGTGCATAACTGTTGTTGTAGCCGCTCACTGTAACTCCTGCAGGGATATCGGTCTCCAAGGGTGATCTCAGCACTAATGTGGTCTGCTGGTTTGCACTGTTATAGCTTATCTCTGCAGTATCCAGCTCATAGTAGGAGGCATCTGCTTTGTGGTATCCAGCGATCCTGACATATGACCTTGTGCCTGCTGTCAGGTTTTTCAGGAAATACCTGTTCGGGTCAGTCACAGTAAGGCTTGTGTTGCCCATGTTTGCAGCAGATACAAGGCTTCCCTGCCCAATAGGCACAGGCTTTGGCGCAGACCTAGTCTCATAGAAGTTCCTTAGTTGCGTATAATTGTAGTCCAGTCCGGAATATTCATGTATTACATAATGCTCGATATAGACCGCATGGTCAGGCTCGGCATAGATGTCATTTCCTTCTGTGTTGATGGTATATCCGAGGAAATCTATCTTTTCCTTTCCGTAGATTCTGTCTGAGGTCGGCTTGATGAGTGCTATGTCAGGGGCAAAGGTATCTACTTCAAAATATTTGCCTGAAGTTATGGTCTCTCCATTGTTGCCGGTCCTGTCGACTGCTGTTATGTAGAACTCAGCCCTTTCCTGCAGGTTCTGGAAATCCTCAGTAAGTGGCACGTGCAGCCCGTTGTAGAAGGTGAATATGTTGGGCTGTGCCTGGCTCTGGGTTCCTCCTGTCAAAAGCACTTCTCCGACGCTGAGCCTGTATCCAAACTCTTCGATCTTATGCAATGGCTCGTCTGACTGGACTGTTACAGTGCAGTTGTAGTTGAGTCTTGCAGGCACGATAGCCTCTCCGAACTCATTAAGGCACATCTCTGTCCCGTTGCCGCAGAGCGGTGGACAGTCGATGGTTATGTTCTCGATTATAGGGCCTTCGCCGTCAGAGACAGTGAACAAGGTCTCATAGACAGCTTTGTTGCCCAGGCTGTCCTTTGCTGTGAAGACAGCCCTGTAGTTGCCAGCCTGGTCAAGCCTCAGGACCTGCGAATATATGTCGGAACCATGGCTGATCAGGGCATGTTTCTGTTCTGAACCGTCCTCAAATATGATTGTCAGGTTTGCTTCAGCAACATCATAGGTGTACCGGTCGTCCCTTATCGTAAGGTTGAAGTAGATGTCTTTCAGCAGTTCAGCATTGCCGCATTCAGCATCCACCGGACAGAACATGTCCACTCTCCTGCCGTGGTGGTTGGTGATCTCAGGTGCTGGCTCTGTTATCCCTGTGATGTTCGGGCCGAACACGTCTCTGAATACTAGCAGATACGTGAAATTGAGGTTGGGCATATCTATGGCCTTGTCTCTTCCCCATATCTCGATGACATTAGCCCCCTCAAAAAGGTCTATGTTCTCAGAAAAGGTCCATCGGTTGCCCTGTGCTCCCTGTGGAAAGACCGAGGCATTCACAGCAGAAACATTTTGTTCATTGTACCAGCGGATCGTCACTTCTGCTCCTGAGTCATCCCTTATGTTTCCTTTTACTTCGATGTCTATTGGGTCTTCAGGACCCACGATAGTCAGGTTTTCAGGTGTCAAGATGTCCATCAGAGGGTTCTCCTTGTCGATGTTGACCCTGATCGTGCTCTTGTTCTGGTTGCCTCCCAGGTCCCAGCCCCTTACATAAAGGTCATAAGAGCCTGAACCGTACCCTGCAAAGATGTTCAGAGCTTCCCCGTAGGTGTAGCTGGTTCCGGTGGCAGCGTTGCAGTCCTGCTGGTCAAGGCAGTAGATTATGGACTCAAGATTGCATCCGAATTCCCCTGGGTGAGCATATTTCTTGTCAGCGCAGACAAATGCGATGGCAGGATCACTGTAATAACCTGACCCGTTCATCGGGTAAAGCGCCCCTCCTGCATAGTGCTGTACAGTGATGTTTGGAGGCGTCTCATCCACAGTGAATATGATGTTTGAGAAGAGTGCCGGATCCTCAAGGATCTCTCCGCATACTACAGGCAGGTTGTAGGTTCCGTCAAGCTGCTCGTCAGAAAGGTCTTTCCAGTGCTCGTAATGGAGACCTTCAGCTGTGTTGATCTGCCTTCTGTTGAACTTTTCCCATCCGCTGTAGATGCCGTGATGCGTGGAGTTGAACCAGCAGTCAAGATCTGATATTGTCCTTAAACTTATCAGAGCCTGTGATCTCCTCACTGTGGTGTTGGGCTGGTGATAGAAGATTCCATGATGCCTGTCCACAAATATGGTCATGGAATCATGGAACTTGTTGCCGTAATAGTCGCCGCATTGTATCTCATAGGTGTACATCCCGTCTTTCAGACCAGCAAATGTTTCTGTCGCAGAGGCTTCTGTCCCGAAAGCCCCTGCGTGCCCCCATCCGTCCAGCATGCTGCCTGTAAGTTCATAGTCGCACAGCACCGGCTCTGAAGTGTTGATCTCCAGCATCAGGTTCGAGGCATGATCATCAAACTCTTCCTGCACAATCTTATAGCCAAGCTCCAGCACAGGGGGCTTGGTATCCACATAAAGGGTCTCTGACCTTATCTGTTCAGTGTTGTTGTACCTGTCAGAAGAGTAGTATCTCAGGAACATCCCCCCTTCGTATCCTTCCCCTTCAGCCCCTTCCAGAGGATATTCGTTGTTGGGAAGCTGTATGCTGCCCGCAGCTGGCACAGCCTCAGAGGGACAGCAGAATCCCTGGGTAGAGTTTCCTTCAGATTCCAGGCAGTAGAACGTATAGACCTCTTCAGGCTGGAGGTTTGAATACCTGGCAAAGGTTATCTGGCTCTGTCCCTGGCTGTTGATGTAGTCGGGCTTCTGTATAATCCTTGTCTCAGGCCTTCTTGACCTCCTGCATACAGTGTCTGATTCTGTCAGGCTGCAGTCAGCTATCCCATCCATGTTGCCGTCCTTCTGGCATTCGCTGTCTATCCAGTTGCAGATTCCCAAGCCGCAGGGATCCTCGCTTTGGGGCATCTGATAGCTGCTTCCGCAGGTCTGGTCTTCGTTGATGGTTCCATAATTACCGCAGCTGTCATAGTCAAAGAGGTTGCATTGCACTGTGCTGTCACATCCCACGCAAGAAGCGTTATAGATGTCTGAATAACAGTCCCCCAGAAGGTCGCATACACCCTGGTTGCAGACATTGTCGAACATCGGAGAGCTCCAGTTGCAGATATGGCAGTATTCTGTACCCTCTTGCCCTTCAGGATAACACACTCCCATGCCCAACTCTCCATAAGGACCTTCATACCACTGGCAGTCTGTGTTCTGATAGGATCCGTAAATGCATTCATCACTCTCACAGGCATCCCTTGACCTGTAGCTGAAGCAGCTCCCAAAGAGGTCACACCCTTTGCAGACGTCTGTGATTGTGCTTGAGTAATCATAATAGCAGAGGTCAGTGTTTTCGCAGTCATCCATGTATTCCTGGTAGAAAAGCCCGAAAACATTGTATGGTGCAGCTATGGCGCTGGATATAGGTATGCCTTTGCCTGAGCATTCGCCTGCAGCAGGCACCTGGACGCATCTTGTCTGGGGCTGCATGTCCTCGTCCGGACCTACACATATCTCCCCTTCACCCTGCTGGCTGCAGTCCTGTATATGGACAAGCAGGTTGGCTACGTCGCAGTAAACCTTCAGTATCTTAACTCCTCCGATCCCAAGGTTCTCGTCCAGGCAGAAAGGCACGTTGTCATAATGACCTTCACAAGGTTGGTCTCCTGAATAGACTACCTTTTGGGAATGGTTGTACAGGAGGTAAACTAGGAAATTCTGAGTGTTTGTGTCGTATTCAACATCATTTCTGGCTGACCATACCTCCAACGTGTAGGTGTATCCAGTATCCCACTCCAGTCCAGGATACATGCCTGTTCCCAGATCCATATACATCCTTTCCTCAGGCTCCAGCCTTGCTACAAGTTCTCCGTCCCTGTAAAGATAGAAATCAAGCACATCTTCAGCACACTGCTGTTTCCATGAGACATTTATCGCAAGCTCACCTTTTACAGGCTTTACCACCATCCGGGGCGCAGGTATGTACTCATAACAGGTGTCATTCAGCGGATCCAGCAAAAAGTTCAGTTCTTTGGTCACACCTTCTTCTATCTCAAAGCCTGTCTCTGTCTTGTTCTCATATCCTGAGGCTACTGCAGTGATGTTGTAGATGCCCACAGGAAGGTTTTCAAGAAAGTATTCTCCTGTTTCAGTGGCATATGCCCTGAAATTTCTGAAATCCTGCCTGGCCAGGACATATGAGTTGGGGAGCCTTATCTCCTCATCCTGGTGGCTCTGGTTTCTGACATACCCTCTTAGGTCGCCTGTTGCGCATGGAACATCAGCGCTGTAGACTCCCTGGCAGCAGAAGCCCCTGTCCTTTGAGGAGTTGACATAATAATCTCCGCAAACACATATGGGCTCTGAAGGAGAAAGTTCTGTATCTCTTATCACCTGGGCGCATTCAGGCAGTTCCTGCACGCTTCCGTTGCAGCACTGCATCTGTATCTGAGTTGTTGTGCCTTGGTCCATCAGTAAGCCTGTGCCGCAGGAAGTGTCCAGGCTGTCATAACCGTCCGGCCTCTCGCATTGGTATTCAAATGCAAAGCATACAAACTGTGGGCTTATCCCAGGATTTGCCTCTGCGCAGGTATCAGGACACTGGCAGGTCGACTGGACACAGGGGCCTGTACAGTTGTTTGGCGCCTGGCCGTCGCATTCCTCTCCAAGCTCTCTCTGGATGATACCGTCGCCGCATATCATATCAAGGGAAAAGTCTATGATCGATTCTACCCCTGCCTGCACAGTGACTGTCTTTGACACGTTATGATAACCTACTGGAGCTCCTATAGCAGTACAGGTCATCGTACCTCCCTCAACATCTTCGATCCTATAGGTGCCTGATTGGTCAGTGAAGTCAGAATCCTGCTTGCATTTCACCTCGATGTTTGAGATTCCCTGTCCTTGGTATGTTACTATCCCTGTAACATTGCCGGTTCCGTAGGCAAGGGGTACATTGATGTAGATATCCTTGAAGACCTCCTGGCCTGGGAAGATCTCAACACGCTCTACTACAGGAACATATCCCGGATAGATTGCCTCCAGAGGTACCTCTCCTGCAGGAACATCCTCTATGAGATAGTTCCCTGACTGGCTGGCAGTGTCTGTGTATTCTCCAAACACGCTTACCTCTGCCCCTTGTGCAGGATAGTATGTCATGGAACGGTTGTAGAACACCCTTCCGCTCACATCCCCGAAAAGCTCTGCATAGCTGCATTGCTCACATTCAGTCTCATCCAGCTCAGTGGTGAAGTAAGTAAACCTGTCAGAGGCATTGCAGGAGACATTCTGGGTGTATCTGCAGAACAATGTACCCTGCACATCTTCTGTCAAATAAGTGAGGCAGCAGCCTTCTTGGCAGGCTCCCAGTTCGCTACACAGCTGTCCTGGATAAAAAACCTCATCATCACCCACACAGTTGCTCTGGAGAGTGTCATCACAGGCTATTCCAGGCCTGACGCAGCATCCAGGAGGGTTTTCCACTCCCTGCGAGCTTGTAAGCAGAGACAGAAGTACAACTACTAAAGCAAGAAGTATAGTAAGTACTAAAATCCTCTTTTTTCCCATCTATTCACCGTTATTGTTTTGATTGACTATATATACGCTTTTTAATCCAGAAGTTTAAAAACTTTTCTAAAATCCCAGAACAATCCCGACCTTCAATATCCCTATGTGACTATCTTCAGGCAGTTATATGATCTGAATTCATCTGGATCAAATTTCTGAAACATTTCAGGCATCTCTCACGAAAATATTCACATCCTGCCAGTCTGAAAGGCCTTCAGGATCCTGCACAGTTATCCTGACTGTATGTGTGCCTGAATCTTCCTGACCTGTCTTATAGGTGGTTCCTCCATGCATCAAAGGAGTGGCAGTGGCCTGAAACTCTGTTCCTTTCCAGCCAGTATAGGTGTATGAAAGGATGTCCTCATCAGGATCAAATGCTTTCGGCTCCAGTAGGATAGCATCCCCTTCATCAACGCATATGTCATACTGGACCGATCCTCTTCTGCAAGGCTTGTATGTGAGATAGTCCATCACAGGATACCTGTTCTCTCTTGCAAACTGGAAGACATAACCATCTGCCTCATCCTTGACTGTTATGATATCAGTACCTTTACGTATGTCTTTCTTCTCTATCGTAAGCGAGGGGTAAGTATATGCATAAGTCTTCTCAAACCTCTCTATCAGGACCTTGCCGTCATCCACCATATCAAAGCTTACGTTTGAGATATCCCTGTAAAGCAGCCCTTTTGAAGAAAACACCAGGTCATATATGAAAGAGAACCTCAGGGGCTGTTTGGTGCTGAATGAATATCTTTTTGAGACTGACTGCCCCCTGACATCCTCAACAGAAACCTCAAAGTCAAGTTCAGCCTGTACATCGCTCTTTGCAAATATCACCTCTGTGGTCACCTTCCCTGATGTCACGTTATACCCTTCAATGACTGTCCTCTGGACGCATTCTCGGGTAGAATATGAGATGTAAGACCTGAGCTGTTCTTCTATGCTGTAGACGCAGTTGTCCCCGTCAGTACACCTGCACATGTAGTCAAGCACCTTTGTCGTGCCTGTGCATAGCGAAGGCTGGACTCCATTTACAGGTTCCTCCAGTGATCCGTAGAAATACAGGGGCAGGTTGTGGTGGTAGTTCTTGTGGCACTGCTCTCCTACGAAAGATTCTCCTCCTTCCCAGGGAAGCACACTGTAGCATGGGTATAAGGGAGGTTCTTCAATATAGTCGGCTCTTGGCTTGTGACCATCCTTTAGAAGATCATATATCTGGTAGGCAACCCCATCTCCTTGGTAGGCTGCTGAAGGGATGCTCCAGCTGATCACGTCTCCGGGCTGGTCCTGGTATATGAATCCGCCCTGCCTGCCAAGGAGCACCAGTCCCTCCTGTAAACTAGTTTCAAGGCACGCCTCAACATGGTTTTGGACCATCTTTAGCGCAGCCTGCTGGTCCACAGTGCTCTTAGGTCCAGGGGCTCTGTCAGCCTGGCTGACCGCCCACCATATCAAGCCGAAGATTATCAGTATCACCATGCCAAGGATGAAAAAGACCGTGATCTGGGATCTTCTGCTCATTTTATGGAAATACGAGCCTCAGTTTAGAAGTCATGGCTCTCCACTGGTCAGTCCCTTCTCCATCTTCAGGGGACCAGCTGAACCACCAGGGAGCCTCTCCTGGAGGGCCTCTTGTCTCAACTGTAAACTTGCCCAGCTCTGTCTCATTGCATGCTATCAGCTGATAGCCTGCCAGCCTGTCCCCTTCAAGCTCCAGGTTTATGTATTGGTTGTATGTGGATGCTGTCTGGCACACGAATGTTGGGCTGTCTGCCCCAAGATCATAGTCTGCCACTATGAAATGCGCTGGTTGCTTCTCTGGATCAGCAGGATCCCTCGCTTTCTCCCATACTCCATATATCAGCTTGTCTTCTTTCTTTGCCATGTATATCCTGTCAAAATCCTTTGTGCCCCTCAGGAGGTCAAAGTCGAGAAGCTCGGATGCTGTCCCTATCCCTGCAGTAGGCTGTATAACCTCAGTGATAAGGTCAAAGATCTCATCTATGGGATTGAGCATAAGTTCGACAAACGAGTCAAAGAAACTTATCCCCTCGACCGATTCGCCGTCCCTTGCATATATTAGCAGCCTGAGTTTGTGGTTGTACCAAAGGCTGCTTGAGTCGCTGCATTTGTAGAACTGCTCGCCGCCCTGTACTATTGTATCTACTATGGCATCATCGCATTCTGCCTCATCATATCCCAGTGCAGCAAGAAGGTTGTGCTGGCCCGCATAGTCGGACCTTGAGTTCATGGAAGCCCCCAGCATGATCTTCTCCCCGTTGCCGTATCTCAGCACGCAGAACCCGTTCACGCAGGGGATCGCTGTGCTGCCTTCACATGTAAGCTGCCTGTCAAACATGCTAACACCAGAGCAGCTTGTATCTGAAAGGAAGAGTTCTGCTTCCTCTCCGCCGATGCCGTAGTCATACTTGTTGAACACGTCCCAGTAATCCCCGCAATGAAGGGCATAATCATTATCTGCAGCATCTGCAGCCTCCAGCATCTGTAGAGCCAGGAGCTTTGTCCTGGTTGTCCACCTGCCGTTTTCGCAGTAGTGGTCTCCAACATATAAGCTGTCATTCACGCACATGGTCTTCATGTTCTGCCTGTCACACATATCGATATTGTCGTCATTAGGACTGAAATCCCCACCAGTGTCGGCGCTCTCGTCCTCATCTACCAGGCACTGGTTTTCGGAAGGGCAGAAGCCGTAGCCGCTGTAATCCCATGACCATTTAGGTGACTGGACCTCCCACACTGCTTCTGCATCACTGCCTGTCCCCTGCAGTATGCACCTGTAGTAAAGGCCATCCTGATAGATGGCACTTCCAGAATCACCGATGTCATTTGCAGGTTCTACGCATTCGATGCCGTTCCAGCAATGGCCCAGATTACAGCATTCTGATTCCGAGCCTGCAGCAGGCTGAAAAGTCCAGTACTCCCTGTCCTTTGATACCCATCTACCTGTGCCGAACATCTGTTCTGTGAAAGACACTGCATCAGCATCCTTCAGGTATTCATCCTCAACAATCAGGGGTCCTTCCACATCTTTGTTCCCAGAACCATCCTCCTGCATTATCCAGACATCATCCCCTGAATAGAAGTAAGTGGTAAGCGGGCCGTCCTTGGTCGCTGCTCCTATGCCGGGCGGCAGGTCTCCAGGATAGACACCTGCTTCAGTAAAATCCTCACTCCAGAGCACAGGCTCTGGATCTCCCTGGTAAGTCCCTCTTATCTGGCTGCCCATATCCCAATACCACGAAGACATGCTTCCTGTATTGGAAAGTATCCTCAGATACGGCTGCCCTCCTGTATCGCTCCAGTAAGCTGCATCTAGGGTATACGCTCCGTAAGGGTTTGAGAAGCTCGTGTCAGTATCAGCTGCCCATGTCCAGATATCACTCGCATGGTTGTACTCACCTTCATAATAGTACCAGAACTCAGTGGTGCCGTCATCCTTGTTCTTGAAAGCAAACCAGTCTCCATCATCAGTCTGGTCAAACGCATCCACCCTGGAGATGGTGAATCCTGAAGGCGCAAACAGGTCAACAAGAGTCTGTCCCTGGCTCCAGGTGCCGTCAGCCAGCCAGCTTATCTCCTTGAGCACGGTCCGGTTCTTTGCATCAGTTGATGTCTTCCAGGCGCCGTCTGCAGAGCAGAAATAATATTTGTCAGAATCGCTTCCGTGAACCTTGCATTCCTCCTCAGGCGTCACAAGGGCAGTTCCTGTATGCGAATCTGTATAATCAGTGTAGAGGGTCTCTCCGCAGGAGACAATCTTTCCGTCAGCCACGAACAGCCGGGTTAGGGGGTTGTTCGTATCTGAATTGACAACCCTGTTCTCTTTCTGTGGGACAGAGTTCCAGCAGGCTGAATGGTCCGCCCCATCCTCAAATGTCTTTTCCTGGTTTTCCTGGGACGGATCATTGTAGTATTCGTCAAAATCATCCCCTTCTACTGTGTTGTCTCCAAAAAAATCTGGCTCTTCTTCTCCGCAGCAGTATTCTCCTGTCCAAGTGCCTCCGTTTGCTGTGCATGTGAGACCTTGTGAGTCAGGGGTGTCATCCATAGCTATACCAAGGTAATTATCCCCTTGTTGGGGAGAACCAAAACTTCCTACATCCGGGTCAGTTGGGTCAGTGTCTGGATCATCTATTATGTCAAGGTCAGGGGTCCATCTGAAATAGGTCGTGCAGTAATATTTTTTTCCTTCGTGCATCACATGATCGCCTACATGGCTGATCACGCCCCCTACTGTCCCTGCGTGTATGATCGTCCCTCCAACATCAAAAGAGTTTTCCTGACCGTCCTTGTCATCATAAGACTTATAGTCCTGTGTCCCTGCGCATTCATATATGTTCCTGAAACCCGGATAGTTCTCATGACCTGTGTTGTTTGCGCAGAAATACCCATGCCCTACACCTCCCTCGAGGTAGTTAGGGCCAGTATACCATACTGGGGCTTCCAGCTCAGGAAGGTTCTGCTGGACACCTTCAAAAGTGAACCCTCCTGCTATGTTCTGACTGGAAGTGCAGAATAACCATCCTGACCTTTTTATCGGCTCGTCCTCTCCAGGGTTCCTGTACTGTACGGATACTCCCTCATAGTCTCCGCATGGCACATAGATGATATCACCTATCCCCTCTGATGAATAATACCATTTCCAGTCCCTTTCCCAGCTTCCCACGCCTGTCTGAGTAGTGCTTTGGCCAGAGGGGTCATGCTCCTTGGGGTCTTCCATAAAAGTGAGCGCCCTGTTGTTGGGATCAAAAGGGTAATCATGATAAGAACTGTAGCTTCCTACCACATTATAGCTTGACGAAGAGTCATAAGGCCCTCCCCCATCAGCGCATAAGAAAGCTCCGGAAGTATAACCCTTGGGCTCATCTCCGTAGTTGTTTCCTGTAAATCCTTCAACAGCTCCGCAGTCATCTGTATCATCTCCGCAGCAGCAGTTTCCTCCTGAACATATCGTGCTTCCGCTTATGCTGCTGAAAGCAAGGTCCCAGTTGTAGCTAAGGTTGCCTGTTCCCCAGTTGTCAGCATTGCCCACACCGGTGCCCATCGGATGGCCTATCCCCCAACCTCCGCCATCATAACCTGCTCCTTCATTATAGTTGAGTTCTGTACACTTTTTTCTCGCAACCGAATTGCATACAGGAGGTGTCTGGTCATAATCCCTGAAATAGTTATCTGGATCATTATATTCCTGGTTGTCTGATGAGCGGTAGACATATCCACAGAATGGTGTGTGATAACATTTGTCTGAGCCATCCACCAGTTTCTTGAAATAGTAATGACTGGCCATGTTGCTTTTGTCATCATCGCACTCCCGATAAGTGAAAACCCCAGGGGACTGCCCCAAAGCCCCCTCAAGACTAGCTAGAAATAAGACTATCAGTATCAGGAAGATTATTCCCTTTTTCATTCCATTAAACCTCTTTTCAAACAATTTCTACTTGACACAATGAATATATACTATAGGCTAAAAGTATTATATAAATCTTTCGAGTAATGCAAGTCAGAGTACATTAGCTTTCAGTCTACTTGTTTCTACTCAGACCTTAAGTACTAATTTCATGCAGTCTATTGGTCTCATCCTGAAAGGGTCAGAAGCGAACGAATATACCCCATACCTTACCTTGTATTTTTGGCAGAGCCTCATGTTC
>WJKB01000027.1 GCA_014729345.1 Candidatus Woesearchaeota archaeon | reverse complement strand
GGATGTTGAGTTCTTTTACAGGCTGTCCCCGTACAACATCGTAAGGATAATCAACGGAAAAAAGATGCCGGACGATGACCAGCAGGACAACAGATATTCCAGGGCAAGGGCAGTTTTTGAGAGATGGCTTGCAGAAAAAGTCCTTGAAAGGTCAGAAAGGCCTGCAATGTATGTCTATGAGCAGGTGTTTACTGTTGATGGCAGGAAAAGGTCGCAAAGAGGGATTGTAGCAGCCATGAGACTGGAGCCTTTTGGCCAGGGCCATGTCCTTCCTCATGAGAAGACATTTCCAAAGGCTTCTGAAGACAGGTACAGGCTTATCAAGGCAACAAGGGCCAATTTTGGACAGATATTCACCATCTATCCTGACCAGGACAGGAAGATCGCCAGGATACTTGAAAAGGCTGTCCAGGCCGGCGAGCTTGCAGGGTTTGATGACAAGGATGGTGTCACCCACAGGATCTACAGGATAGATGATGCTGCAGACACTGCTGCGCTGGCAGGGCTGATGAAAGAAAAGACAGTGTACATCGCAGACGGCCATCACAGGTACAGCCAGGCAGTAAGATATATGCAGGAGATGAACAGCAAGCACCCTGACTCCCCTCCTGATGCGCTTTTCAACTTCAGGATGGTCACTTTCGTCAACATGGATGATGTAACTATCCTGCCTGTCCATCGCCTTATAAGCGGCATAGACCAGGATGTCGAGGATATAAAGCACAGGCTTGAGGAGCATTTTGAGCTGGTCGAGCATGGGGTGTCAGATGTTGATGCGATGGTCGAAGAGATGCATGAGCAGAAGCATGCGTTTGGACTTTACTGCAAAAGGTCAAACAAATGCTACACCATCAGGCTGAAAGATGAGGGACTGATCCGCGAGATCGACGGCAGCCACTGCAATGCATGGAAAAGGCTTGACGTCAACATAATCCATCAGCTTTTTGTGGAGCGGATCCTTGATATCAAGGAAGACATCCAGGACCATATCATTTTCTCAAAGGATCATGTGAGGGAGATCGTTTCTCCAGGATACAGCAAAGATTTTCAGATCGCTGTCTTCATGAATCCTGTCAGTGTATCAGAACTCAGGGATATCGCGAATGAGCATGAGAGGATGCCCCAAAAATCGACATATTTTTATCCTAAGCTGTTTTCAGGGCTTGTTATGAGCCCTTTGGAGTGATATTTATGGCAGACATAAAAAGAAAGGTGATTTTGCTGATACAGGATGGCTGGGGAGTAGCGCCTCCGGGCCCAGGCAACTATATAGAGCAGGCTGATAAGCCGGTCTTTGATTCTCTTATCAAGAAATATCCCCACACCCAGAACAAGGCTTCTGGAAATGCAGTCGGCCTTCCAGAAGGAAGCCAGGGAAACTCTGAGGTCGGGCATCTGCATATGGGAGCAGGAAGGATAGTCTGGCAGATGTACGAGGTCATCAACAGGACCATAAAGGACAAGAGCTTTTTCGAAAACCAGGCTCTTGGCAATGCCATGGAATATGCAAAGAAACATAATTCTGCCCTGCACCTTTTGGGGATGTGCAGTGATGAAGGTGTCCATTCCCATACAGATCATCTATTTGCCCTTCTAAAGATGGCTAAAAAGAAAGGCCTCAGTGATGTGTATATCCATTTCATCGCAGACGGCAGGGATGTCCCTGAAAAGTCTGCCAAAAAATATATTGAACAGATAGAGAAAAGGATAAAGAAGCTGGGAGTGGGCAGGATCGCCTCTGTGTGCGGAAGATACTATGCCATGGACAGGGACAACAACTGGGACAGGACAAAGAAAGCATATGACCTTTATACTAAAGGTGAAGGCTTCAAGGCAGCAGATGCGTCTGAAGCCATAACCCAGGCATATAAGCGGGGGGATAAGACCGATTACTATATACAGCCTACTGTCATAACCTGCGGTGATGGAAAGCCCGTGGCACTGATGCAGGATGATGACAGCGTAATCTTCTGGAACTTCAGGACTGACAGGCCCAGGCAGCTCACAGAAGCTTTTATCAGCAAAGGTTTTGACAGGTTTGACACCAGTCAGGAGCCTGACCTGCTTTTCACCATAATGACAAGGTACGACGAGACCTTCAGCTGTCCTGTGGCTTTTGAAGAGCCGGAGGTGCACAACAACCTCGGCCAGGTGCTTGCTAGGCAAGCTCTTAAACAGCTAAGGCTGGCTGAGACAGAGAAATACGGCCATGTTACCTATTTCTTCAACTCCCAGGTAGAGGAACCCAGTAAGGGCGAGGACAGGATCATGATCCCTTCTCCCAAAGTGCCTTCCTATGACCAGAAGCCTGAGATGAGCGCTTACAGCATCGCAGACAAGGCTGTCGAGAAGATCAGCTCCAGGGAATATGATTTTATCCTGATGAACTTTGCTAACTGCGACCTCGTAGGCCACAGTGCTGTGAAAAAGGCTATCATAAGATGCGTAGAGGTTGTTGATGAATGCACTGGAAAAGTTGTGGACGCAGCGCTCGAAAACGGCTACACTGTCATAATCACAGCTGACCATGGCTCTGCTGAAGAAAAGCTTTATCCGGATGGAGAACCAAAACCAGCCCATAGCTGCAACCCTGTAAATTTCATACTTGTCTCTGAAGATCCTGAGCTGCAGAAAAACAGGATCAAGCTCAGTAAAGGCGGCCAGAAGGACGTTGCTCCGACCATCCTTGAGCTTACAGGCCTGGACAAGCCTGAAGAGATGACAGGCAAGAGCCTGATTAAGGACTGAGCGCCTGAGCTCGTTGATCAATCATCTCTGATTATATCTTCTGACTGTCTCAAAAGCAATGTCAGATCAACTTCCGGCGACCTTGCTGGGAAAGATTTATAAATGCATGCTGTTTTTCTGAACTAAAAGGGGTTCTTTGGATAATCTTAATTTATCTTAACTTTGGATGATACTTTGAAGGTGAGAACATGGAAAGAAGTGCCGAAGATTCAGACCACACCCTGGATTCAAGATGCAGTGGAGTGCTTGTGATCGATGATGAGAAATCAGTAGCTGAAGTTCTGTCAATCATGGCAGAAGAAAACGGTTATGATGTTGCAAGGGCTGATGATTACGATTCAGGACTGAAGGCAGCAGCTGAAGCCCCTGATCGTCTGGTTGTCTGTGACTTCAATCTCGGTCAATACAAGGGTACAGACCTGCTCAGGAAAGCTAAGGAAAAAAATCCTGATCTCAGGGCTGTCATTCTCAGCGGCAAAGCCAAGGACCCTGATGTCAAACAGGAACTTGAGCAGGCGGTGGAAGAGGGTGTTATCTTTGAGTTTGGTGCAAAGCCTATATGTATGAAAGACTACCTGAGTATGCTTGATAGATATGTCGAGCCTGCCTAAGACGCGTTTTAGCGTGCAGTTTTTCCACAGCTTTTCCATAAAGCCTTTTTTAATATCCTTTCTCCTTTTTCCATAACCTTTATAAACCATAATCCAATAGTCTGATACATGTCAGAGATCGACCTTGTGCTTAGTGTTGGGAAAAGGTACGGCATCACAGAAGCGCTGGATATCTATACTTCCAAGATCGACGTAAAGGATTATGTGCTGGCAAAATGCAGGTTTGGATGCTCCATGTACGGCACGAACTGGTGCTGCCCCCCTAGTACCCATACCCCTGATGAGACCAGGCAGCTCCTCAAGGAGTACTCCAAAGCTGTCCTTCTTATAGGCGAGAGCAAGGGCACTTCTATGCATGACGAGTTCAGGAAAGGCATGCTTGAGATAGAGAGAAACCTGGTCAATAAGGGCTTCTACAAGGCCCTGGCTCTTCCCATGGGCCCTTGCAGGATATGCGAGAACTGCACCTATCTGGAGGGCAAGCCTTGCAGGTATCCTGACCAGAAAAGGCCTAGTGTGGAGGGGATGGGTATCGACATACTTGCGACTGTCAAGAGGTTCAAGAAGAACATAGATGTTGTTGACAGGGACAAGGAGAAAAGGTTCGGACTTATCCTTCTTGACTGATATTATACTCTGTATCCAAATGCTCTGCATCCAAGTATTCTATATCCAAATATTCTATGTCCAAATGCTCTGTATCCATGCTCTGTATCCAAATGCTCTGTATCGAAAAAAGAAATCTTTATATAGCGCACTACATCTGTTAGCATATATGAGGTGATACCATGAAAAAGATTTTATCGTGCTTTGTCTTGTTGGTGCTCATGTGTTTTGCTGTGTCAGCACAGGCTCCGAAGGGCACAGATGAACCAGGTACAGGCCTTGAAAATCCGGACATAAAAGAAGGTCAAGAGACAGGTCAGGGTCTGCAGCCTGATCAGGCAGCTGCAAATGCCACAGGTCAAGCTGGTCAGCCAGGAACAGTGAGGGCTGAAGAAAAGGTGCAGCATAGGGTGAGACAGGGTAATTATGTCACAGTGCAGGGCCAAAATGTCCAGATACAGGAAGAGTCAAACAACAGGCTCAGGATCAGGGTACAGAATGTTACTGCGCATACTGCACAGGAGGTACTTCAGGAAAAGGTCCAGAACAGGTCCAGGTTGATGCTGTCTCTGAGCAACGGCAAAAATGCATCCATAAAGGTTATGCCTGATACAGCTTCGCAGAGAGCTATCCAAAGGCTGCAGCTTAAGGTATGCTCGGAAGAGAATAACTGCACTATTGAGCTTAAGGAGGTAGGCCAAGGAGAGCAGATGCGGGCTGCCTATCAGGTCCAGGCAGAAAAACAGGTTAGGATGCTCGGTATTTGGAGAACAAGGATGCAGGTCCAGGCGCAGGTGGACGCTGAAAGCGGCGAAGTTATACGGTCACAGAAACCCTGGTGGGCGTTCCTCGCAGCAGAATGAGCATGCACTGAAGTCTATCTTTTTCTTTTTTTTGCCTTTTACCGCAGGTACATTGCCGCGCTTTCCGGACTCAGGGAATTTATGGTGATTCCTGTGCTATATTCAAACCCTGCGAATGTCGCCATCCTGGGGGTTATCTCTATGTGCATATGGAACTTGTCTTTCTTTCCTGCACTTTCCGGTGAATAATGTAGATAATAGTTGTAAGGAGCATTGAGCTTGTCCAGCTTCACAAGGATGTGCTTGAGCGCCTTTGCCATGGCCTGCATCTCCCTGCTGTCCAGCTCTGAAAGGCTTCCCACATGCCTTTTGGGGAAGACCCATGTCTCATAATGGAATCTTGAGGCATAAGGGCAGAAAGCTGCCACATGCTTGTTGTTGATAACTTTCCTGGCGCTCCTGGTCTCTTTTTTTATTATGTCGCAGTATGCGCATCTGCTCCTGACTCTTTTCAGGGCTTCCAGTTTTTCCTTTATCTGCGGCGGCACCATACTTATCGCAGTTACCTGTGTGTGGGTGTGGATCAGAGAAGTCCCTCCTTCTCTTCCGTGATTCTTGAACACCTGCACATACCTGACCCCTTTTTTCCTGCCAAGTTCGTTTATCCTATAATCATATATGTCCAGAAGTTGCTTGATATCTCCTGCAGGAAGGTCAGCCAGCTGTTTGTCATGGTCATCTGACTCCACTATTATCTCATGGTATCCGTAAGCAGGAGCATGCATCCATGGCTTTTTGCTTGCCTTTGTCTCTCCTTTTGGCTCTACAGCCGCAAACTTGTTGGCAAACCATCTCATCTTCCACCCCTTCATGTCTTTTTTCGGCAGCCTTCCGATCTCAGGAGGAGTGAATTTCTCATTTCCAGGGCAGAAAAAGCATGTTCCTTCTTTTTTCTTTGATTCAGATACGAACTCATGGGGCCTCTTGCCTCTTGAAGCTGATACAATAACCCATCTGTCAAGGATATAATCTTTTCTGAGCTCGTTCATCTGCAAATACCTCTTTTAAAGTTAGGGATATGGGGAAGTATAAAAAAGTTACTCTTGACGGGCTCTGGTGAAACCTGCCGTTGATGGCCAATGAGTGTTCTTGCTTTCCGCTGTATTGCTCAACTCTAGCACGATAAGCCTTTAGGGCATCAGATTTGTGCGTAGCGGATAAAGGATGAAGGGTTTTACCAGATCCCCTTGATGATCATGAAAATGGTTCAGCAGCTTCTGGTCTGGCCTTGCCCCTGAAATACTTGTCAGCCTCTTCCAGCAGTTCAAAGCTTCCGATGTCAAACCATCTTCCTCCGAAGATAAAAGCATACACATCCTTCTCTTTCCTTAGCCAGTCCACAAAATTCCCCATCTTGTCAGGGTCATGCCCTTCCTCCACATATCTTCTTATCAGGCCTATATCTTCTCTCTTGAAAAGATACACTGCTGTAGATACTATTGTGGTCTTAGGCTCAGGCGGTTTTTCCAGAAAATCTATTATCCTATCGTTTTCATCAACTTCTACACAGCCGAACTTTTTGGCCTCTTCCAGGCTCCTGATGTCGTATATGCCGAGTACGCTGGCCTTTTTCTGATTAAAGACCTTTATCAGGTCGTTCAGGCTGAACTCAAATATGTTGTCTGCCCCATAGATAAGGACATCATCGTCAAGTCCTGTCTTTTCCAGCAGCCACTTTAAAGCTCCTATGCTGCCGAACTTCTGTCCTTCCTCAAGTGCAGGTTCTTCCAGCAGTGTGAGCTTCTTGTTGTTCTCCAGACCTTCCATCCATTCCCTGAAATTAGGCGCGAATCTTGCGTTTGTCGACAGGATAACCTCATCAATCTGGGGCACTTCTGAGATCTTTTCCATGCAGTAGTCTATGATGTACCTGTCTGCGACCTTGAGAAGATGCTTTGGCTTGTCTTTGGTCAGTGGCCAAAGCCTTTTTGCAAAACCACCTGCAAGTATTATGGCTTTCATGACCGCCATAATCGCTGGCCACAATATAAACCTTTCGCAAAAAGCAGGTGTGTTCTGCCTGTATTCTGCCTATGCAGCGCTCAGTCCTCTTACATAGAGATAGCTGCCGATAAACGCGGCACCAGACAGGCAGATGCCTATGATGCTGAGCAGAAGACCTGTCCTCGAATGTCTTGTATGCCCTCTTTTTTTCTGGACACCATGGAATATGATCCCCATCACTCCGAACAGAGCTCCAAGGAATATCACAGAGAATATGATGCTGTTGATGCCCATCGTAAGGCTGAGCTTGCCGAAGGTCCTGTCCTGTCCTGCAGGATAATTCTCCCTGAAAAACCTCTTTACGCCTTTCCTGTCATAGCCGTACCGGACCAGCGTATCTCTCAGCTCTTTTTCAGTATATCCTCTTGCAAGGTTCTTCTGTACCCATGCATGAAGTTCATCTGCAGCCATAGACCACACCTCTGTTCCATGCAACGCGGTTGTCGTATAAAAATCTTTCTAAAGCCAGGCACTTCTGGAGCCGGTGCTTAAAGCCGGAGCATCTGCCACCAAAACTCTTTTAAATCCATGATGCTTAGGCTGGTGCATGAGACTTAAAGAGCTGAAAAGCGTTCTTCCTGAAGACCTCTACAAGGTGCTTGAAGACCAGGGTATAGTGGACATGAGACCTGCCCAGAAAAAGGCTGTTGATTCCGGCGTTCTTGAGGGCAGCAGCCTGCTGGTATGCACGCCAACTGCATCTGGCAAGACCCTGATTGCAGAGCTTGCAGCAGCAAAGAATATCATAGAAGGCACAGGAAAGGCTGTGTACATAGTGCCTCTAAAGGCGCTTGCAGGCGAAAAGTTCAGAGAGTTCAGGAAGAAGTATGACTCTCTTTTCAGGATCGCTCTCTCTATAGGAGATATCGACAGCGCAGACAGCTATCTTGTGGACTATGACCTTATAATCTGCACTGCTGAGAAGTTCGATTCTCTCATAAGGCATCACGCTCCCTGGCTGAAGTATGTGAAGACAGTGATAATCGACGAGGTCCACCTGCTCAACGATCCTGGCAGGGGGCCTACGCTGGAGATCCTCATCACTATCTTAAGACAGGTCCTGGAGAACGTGCAGCTTATAGCTCTTTCTGCGACCATAGGCAATCCGGAAGAGCTGGCCGGCTGGCTGGAAGCAGGACTGATAGTGGACCGCTGGAGGCCTGTGGAGCTGAAAAAGGCCATGTATTATAACGGTGAGATAGAATATCACAATATAGCTGAAGATGATGATAAAGAAAACAGAAAAATATTAAAAAAGGATAAAGAAAAAAGCAGATAAAAAAAGATTTTCTGGCTCACAGCTATTCAGCTTAAGCCTTTAGGTCATCCCCATCATCTGTTCTAACATGGCTGTAAAGTCCGTGAAATCCACATCAGATGGAGGGACAAACATGCTGTCAGGCACAGATGTTTCTTTGCAGTCGATGTTCATGGCCTGCTTGTTCCACTCCTGAGCTGACTTGACCTCCGCCCCTGTCTGCTGGCTTGCAGTGTCCATGCTTTCAGACATCTCTTCCATCTTTCCGATGTCCATCATGATGCCCTGCTGGCTGCCTTCAAGCCATGTCCACATCTGCTTGTCATCCATGTCCATTATCGAGTTTGATGCGCCTTCCTGTGTGTCGACCTCTATCCTTTCTTTCTGGCCCTTTATCCAGAACTTTGCAGTCACAGTGCCTTCGCCTTCAACAGTCACCTTTGCGGTGCATTCTGCCTCAGCACCTTTTTCCAGCAGCGCTTCAAGATCGTCAGTTATTCCGCTGCTGTCCTGACCTCCTGTCTCCTCTGTTCCTCCACCGGACATACCATCACTGTCCTCATCAGGCTCTGGCATGACCATGGTATCTTTTGTCTCTGTATCCTGCTGCGGGGATACCTCTTCGCCGCATCCTGCCACTATGACCAGCATCATGCATGCCGCTATCACTATGATCTCCTTTATCATATCTTTCATTTTTCTTACCTCCTATAAAGCTATGCTGATTGTTCCGGCCACCAGCGCTGATGCGATCACCAGCACGCAGGCCCATGCAGCCCATATCCCTGCTGTGGTCTTCCACGAGACCTTGTAATATTTCCTTACCAGAAGGATCATCACCACATTGGCTGCTGCTGCCAGCCCGTACTGGACCCATGTGATTGATTGGAAAAAAGAAAAAAAGAGCACCACAACCCCTGTCCAGATCATGACTGCTGAGGCTGTACCCATGGTCGTATCCTCTGTCCTGAACAGCTTTACTGCCACCTCTCTCAGGACCAGGCTGCCCAGCACTACAAAAGCCACAGCCATGAGTATCTTCACTCCAACCTCAAGCATCAGTTCTGAAAAGACCATCCTACCTTGCAGGCTGTTTTGGTGCAGCCGGCTGTTGCGGCGCTGCAGGCTTAGAGACTATTTTCTGAGCCTGCGGAGTCACGATAGGTATGATTACAGGACTTCCCTGGTATACCTTGACCGCAAATATTATGGCCATCACTATCCATGCCAGCCATACCAGCGATCCCAGCAGCCCCACTATGAAGCTGATGACCCCTCCAATCACAGGGATTAGGTCAAAAATTACCGCCACTATAACTGCAGCTATCTGCACAATAAACGCTCCGACCCAGAAGAGAAAGCCCTGCCATGCATGCAGTCTTGCTTCCTGATCCTCTTTCTCTACTATAGCCATCACAAGACCGATTATTGGTATAGGATAGCCCAAAGCTGCCAGAAGTTTTTTTGTATCATCCATCTTTTTCCACCTCCTGATCTCAAGTGGATCTGTCTAACGAACTAACATATGATGTCTAACAAACCACTTATAAGCTGTTAATCATATCCTCATATATAAAAGTTATGGATTAGGATAAATAATGCAGTATCAAGGACAAGGCGTTTCTCAAAGCCTGATATCACGTGCTGAAGCTCTTCAGCATGGCCTGTATCTCACAGTCCCAGGCTCTGGAGAATAAGGTTCTTGTCAAACTCTTTCAGGTCATCATATTCCTGGCCCACTCCAAGGAAAAGTATGGGCTTGCCGGTTACGTAGCTCACTGATATCGCAGCTCCGCCCTTGTCATCGATATCCGCTTTTGATAGTATGATGCCCTGTATGCCTACAGCTTCGTTGAACTTCTTGGCCTGCTCCACGCAGTCATTTCCTGTTATGCTCTCACCTACAAATATGTTCATGTCTGGCTTTGCAACCCTGATTATCTTTTTCATCTCGTCCATAAGGTTGATGTTTGAATGCAGCCTTCCTGCAGTGTCCACCAGCACGCAGTCCAGCTTTTTGGATTCCGCGTGCTTCACAGCGTCAAAAGCCACAGCAGCAGCGTCAGAGCCGTAATCATGCTTTATGAGCCTGACATCAAGGTTGTCAGCGTGCATCTGCAGCTGGTCGATGGCAGCTGCCCTGAAGGTGTCTGCAGCAGCCATCACGCATGAGAGCCCGTTTTTCTTGAGATATCTTGCAAACTTTGCTATGGTGGTGGTCTTTCCGCTTCCGTTGATCCCAACAAAGCATATTACATAAGGTTTTTTCTTGCTTATCTCTTCAAGCAAGTCAACCCTTTCTGTCTCAAAAAGTTCCTTTACAGAGTCTTTCATGGCGTCCAGTATAACCTTCTCCACCTGTCCTCTCTTTATAGGCACGTTTACGATCTTTTCTTTGAGGTCGTTCTTTATCTTCTCGATGACCTCAACAGCCACGTTGTTCTCGAGCAGGGCCAGCTCAAGGTCCCAGAAAAATTCTTCAAACTGCTTCTCAGATATCTTCTGTGTGACTACCTTCTGCCTGAGTTTCCTGATAAAGCCTTTCTCTTCCTTCGGTAGCTCTTCAGCAGCTTCTTCTGCCTCTTCTTTCTTTCCAGGTTTTTCCTCTTCCTTTTTGCTGAAGACCCTCTGGAGCAGGCTTTTCTTTTTCTTTAGCTGCTGTTCCTTTATCTCAGTCTTGCTGGAGTCTTTCTCAGCCTCTCTTTTGGCCCCTTCTGCTTTGCGTAATTCTGCTTCTTTTTTGGCTTCTTCCTGCT
>WJKB01000003.1 GCA_014729345.1 Candidatus Woesearchaeota archaeon | reverse complement strand
GGATAAGGTGCTCTCCTGTCTCCTCGTTGATCTCCACCTGTATCGTAGGGTCCTCCTTGGCCACGGTCCTAAGCACATCTATCAGCTTTGGCAGGTCCGCGGGCTTCTTTGCTTCGATAGCCTTTGTTATTACAGGATCGAATATGTGCGTGATCTTCTCAAAAGGCTCTGTCTCGTTTAGGGTGATGGTCTCCCCTGGGTAAGCCTTCACTCCGCCTATGCCAATTATGTTTCCTGCAGGGATATTGTCCACGATCTCCCTTTTTGCACCGTTGTATATGAATACCTGCTGCACTCTGGAGGGCATCTTTGCCCTGTTGAGATACACTTCAGTCCCTTTTTTCATAGTGCCTGAGAAAAGCCTTCCTGCGCTGATCTCCCCGGCCTGTGGATCCACAACTATCTTCACTATAACGAAGAACAGCGGCCCCTGCGAATTGCACTTCAGCAGGGCTTTCCCTTCTTCTGACTCCAGGTCCCCTCTCCATATCTTCGGGACCCTGTATACCTGTGCATCCACCGGATTCGGCAGGTGCCTGACAACCATGTTCAGCACGACTTCATGGATCGGCGCCTTGTCAACCAGATCCTTGTCTGTGCCCTTGTCATAAGCGTCTATGATATCATTGAAGGTGATGTTGTTGTTCTGCATGTAAGGGATGCTAAGGCCCCAGTTCTTGTAAGCAGAACCGAACGCCACTGAACCATCTTTTACGTTCACCTGCCATTTCTCCTTGCACTCCTCAGGGGCGTTATCTTTTATGAACTTGTTCACATTGGCTATTATCTTTACAAACTTCTGCTGCATCTCGTCAGGAGTCAGCTTCACCTCTGTGATCAGCCTGTCCACCTTGTTGATGAACAGCACAGGCTTCACCCTTTCCCTGAGCGCCTGCCTCAACACTGTCTCTGTCTGCGGCATTATGCCCTCGACAGCGCATACCAGCACGATGGCTCCGTCAACAGCCCTCATGGCCCTGGTTACGTCGCCTCCGAAATCCACATGTCCGGGGGTATCCATCAGATTGATAAGGTATTCCTTCTCATCAAAGGTGTGCACCATGCTTACTGAGGCTGTGTCTATGGTGATGCCCCTTTCCTGCTCATCCTCGTGGAAATCCAGCTTGAGAGCCTTGCCTGCATCTTCCTTTGACATCATCCCTGCTCCTGCAAGCAGGTTATCTGAGAAAGTTGTCTTTCCGTGATCTATGTGCGCGCAGATAGCTATGTTCCTTATCTGCCCTGGATCCTTTGATATCCTTATGACCTTGTCAACCATTTTTTCTGACATATTAACGACCTCCTAAAAGCTTAAGATTACCTAGAACACATGCACCTCGTGCACTGTCTTGTACTCAAATATCTCATCTGCGCTGAACCAGAGGTTGATCTCTTCTTCAGCCTCTTCCTTGTTGCCTGAAGCATGGATAAGGTTTTTTATGGCGATGCCTTTCTTGTCTGTGTATTGGTAGCTGTGATGCGCCAAGTCCCCTCTTATGGTCCCGGGCGGCGCCTGTTTGGGCTCAGTCGGCCCCACCATCTTCCTCACTGTCTCTACAGCGTGCAGCCCCTCAAGCACCATCGCAAGCACAGGGCCCTCTGTTATCATACTTTCAAGCCCCGGATAAAAAGGCTTTCCCACATGCGCCTTATAATGCTGTTTTGCGAACTTAGGATCCACCCATACCATCTTCATGCCTGCCATCTTGAGGCCTGCCTGCTCAAATCTATCGATTATCTTGCCTATGAGCCCTCTTTGGACCCCGTCAGGCTTGATCAGTACAAGTGTCCTCTCCATGTATTCGTCTTTTGCCATGATCATTCACCTTCTTTTGATTTTGCTTTCCTGTGCTGCTCTGTCCACTTGACCTTTCTCGGTTTCCTTCTCAGCTTGAAAAGCTGCTTCTCGCATCTGTTTGAACAGAAGTCATTGGTGTTTCCATCCTTGTTGACAAAGATCTTGCCTGTCCCTTTTGGGATAACCTTGCCGCAAAAGTCGCATTTTGCCATTTTTATCTTCTCCCCTGTGTAAGCTTCTGGGCCTCTATCTCTGTCTCCCTAAGCATCAGAGTGTCTCCGACCCTTACAGGGCCCTTGACGTTCCTTCTGAGTATCTTGTTCTCATCCCTTCCCTCAAGTATCCTGCATCTTACCTGCTGCGCCTCTCCTCTTGTGCCTGTCCTTCCGATGATCTCTTCCACCTTTGCGGGAAAAGCGTGCGAAAAGCTGACTGCTGCCTTCTTCTGCTCAGGAGATGGCTTTCCTCTTCCCTTGCTCTGGGTCTTTTCCTGGGGGCTTCCCCCTTTCTTCTGTTCAGACATTCTTAATCACTCTTAAGTTTTGGCGCAAGTTCCTTTATTATAGCTTTTGACTCTCCTTCCTCTACTATCGCGATGCTTACAGTGGGCACTTCCAAGCCAGCTGCTGCGCCGAGCTCCTCCCTTGTTGGGACTTCTGCGCAGGGTATCTCTTTCTCTTTCGCAAGCAGGGGTATGTGCATAGTGATCTCTGGAGGGTTTACGTCTTTTGCCACCACCACCATCTTTGCTGTCCCTTTTTCAAGCGCTTTTGTGGTCTCGTTCGTGCCTTTCTTGATCTTGCCTGTAGCCTTAGCCACTTCAACTGATTCATAGACCTTGTCTAAGTCTTCTTTTGAAAGTTCTGCCATTTTGTTTCGCCTCCTATTCTACACCTAATAATCCCCTGATGATAACCTGTATTCAAAAACGAGGATACAGAAGTTATCCTCTCTCCGGCATCTGGACTGCGCCTGATACCTTCATCAGTCATAGGTACTTATGGAAGTTTGAGGGCAATTTATAAATCTTTCGGTCAGTTTCAGGAAAGACAGCCTATCTCTTGAAATACTTCAGTGCGTTATCAAGATCCTCTTTTCCGAACTCAGGGAAAAGTTTACCTGTGAAGTGTATGCATGCTCCTGCATGGTCCCACAAAAGTATGTCAGGTATTATCTCCTTGCCGTTCTTTATGATCAAGTCAGGAGGCAGGAAATATGAGGAGTAAAGGTTTTCTTTTATAGTCGACGCTGACAGGGAGCCTGGATCGATCTTTTCTGCAGATACCTGTCTTGCGATCAGCCTGCAGGCATCCACTATCTCTTCCTGGCCGTGGTAGTTCAGGCAGAAGTTTAAGAAAAACCTGTCATATTCCTTGGTCTCTTCGATAGCTTCCTTGACTGCATCCACCAGCCTTGCAGGCAGATCATACCATTTTCCAAGAAAAGAAAGCTTTACCTGGTTCCCGTGCAGTATCCTATCCTTTGACAGGCTTCGGAAAAGGTTGGAGAGGCCGTCCACCATCTCTGCAAACTTGTCGTCTTTCTCATGCCCTTTATGAAGCATGCTGCAGGTAGTGATAGGGATGTTGTTCTTTATCTGGCTCTTGATAGTGCTCTTGATTATCAGAAGGCTTCTTCTGAAAGCGTCTTCTGCAGGAGTATCATTCTTCTGGCTCCATTCAAGCATGCCATCTGCTGTGATCGCCACATGCTTTGGCATCATGCCCTTTTTTCTTTTTATCCTCTCGAACATCTTTGACCACTATTATCCCGGATGCAGTGCGAGCTCCACCCTTAAGTGTTTCGCACAGCAGCCTCAAAAAAAAGATCAGCTGCTCCTAAAAAAAGTCCCCCAATCGATATCAGTATGAATATCTGATACAGTGATACATAGAATCAAAATATATATAAAGTTTGTCATTTTCCCGGAACCCATGCTGGACATATTCATAGTGCCTCTCTGCGTTCTTGCCCTGGCTGTCGGCTCTTATTCAGACATCAGGATAAGGGAGGTTCCGGACTGGCTGAGTTTTGGGCTGATATATGCAGGTCTTGGACTCAGAGCAGTCTATTCCGCAGTCATGTGGCAGTGGGAGCCCCTGGCGTTCGGCATGGCAGGATTTTTTGCGTTCCTTGCCATAGCCTATCTCATGTTCTATACAGGCCAGTGGGGCGGCGGGGATTCAAAGCTCTTGATGGGACTTGGTGCGATGATAGGGATAGATTTCCTTGATCTCTCAGGGTTTCCCTTCCTGCTCGTCCTGCTCATGAATATCCTGATCATAGGCGCAGCCTATGGGATATGTTGGAGCATATTCCTTGCAGTAAAGCACAGGAAAAAGTTTGCCAGGAGATACAGGAAGCTGATCTCCAGCCCTTCAGCACAAGCCTCAAAAAGGATTATCCTGCTTGCGTCTGCAGTCATACTTACAGGGGTGTTCTTTTTTCATGACATTGTGATAAGGATGCTTCTGGTCACGCTTGTCGCGATTCTGGTCCTGACAGTCTATCTTTGGGTGTTTGCAAAAGCAGTGGAGCAGAGCTGCATGATCAGGCCTATCGACCCCGAAAAGCTCACTGAAGGAGACTGGATAGAGAAAGAGGTAAAGGTCGACGGAAACCATATTGCAGGCCCAAAGGACCTGGGAGTTGACAGGAAGCAGATAAGGAAACTTGTTAGGCTTAAGAGACAGGGCAGGATAAAGAAGATCATCATCAAGGAGGGCATCCCTTTTCTTCCTAGTTTCCTGATAGCTTATCTTGTAACCTTGATTTTCGGAAACTTTGTCTTTTAGCAGCCTTATCCTGGTCGATCAGATATCCATGTCCTGACTCTCAGGGTATCTTCCTGAGCTGCTTTATGAGCATATTGTCTTTTTCGCTGCCTTTTACCTTCTCTACCTTTTTCTTGTCAACATCCACAGGCTCTGCAGTCTCTTGCTCAAATTCGCCTATCGAGGCTGTCTGCTCCTTTATCTTCAGCTCTATGGTGGACATCTCTTCCTCATCGAGCTGTTTCGGCTGCCATTGCAGGCTCAGGTTGTCATCCTGCCTCCTGGGTATCACATTCACTGCAAAGTGAGCTACTTTCTGGCCTGCTGCCACTCCGTTCTGGACGATTATGTTCGTCCCCTGCACGCCAAGCCCTTCAAAAACTGCAGATGATATCCTGTTGGCCACCTTGAACGCATCAGAGACTATGAAATCAGGCACATTCTCGATTATGGGAAAATGCTGCTTGGATACCACCACTACATGGCCAGGAGCAGCTGGCTTTGGATGGAGAAATGCGAGTATCTTGTCTGACTCAAACACGACTTTCACGTCCCTTTCTTCCAGGATCCTGCAGTGTTCACATTCAGTCTTTGGCATATTATGCTCCGAACATGCTGGAGATCTTGTCCAGGTCTGCTCCTTTTTCATCCTCTGGCCCTTCATCCTTGTCAGGCTCTTTGTCCTGCTCAGTCATCTTATCATCATCTTCATCCTCAGAACCTTCATCATCCTTCTTCTCATCATGGCTCTCTTCCTCTCCGCTGAGCATATCCATGATATCTTCCTGATCATCTTCCTCAGAGACCTCATCCTCAGCGTCTTCTGCTTCATGCGGCTCTTTTGCTGCTTCATGCGGTTCTTCTGCTGAACCACCCTTAGCTTGATTACCACCTTCATTTTCAGGTCCTGAAGCATCACTTTGGCCATGATTTTCCTGTCTTTTCAGAGGTCCCTGACCTTTAGTCTCTTCCTCCGGCTCTTCTGCCTCCTTGTCAGGCTCTGCAGCCTCCACTTCTCCTCCAGTCTCTTCAAAATCAGCCTCAACTGTCCCTGGCTCTCCAAGTTTCTTCATGAGAATCTGATGGATCTGGCTTAGCTGGTCAGGAGATATCTGCCCTTCAGGTATCTCTATCCCAACATTGTCGTTTTCCATCCGTGGGATTATAT
>WJKB01000026.1 GCA_014729345.1 Candidatus Woesearchaeota archaeon | reverse complement strand
GAGCAGCTGAGGCTTTCTGACAGGCTTGCAAGGATAACTGCTGTATCCATGGGAAACCCTCACTGCGTGCTTTTCGAGGAGGCTCTTGACTTCAACATAGAGCCTATCGGAAAAGAGATAGAGAACCATGACCTTTTTCCCAAGAGGACAAACGTAGAATTCGTCAAGGTCGTCAACAGCGATGAGCTCAACATGCGGGTCTGGGAAAGAGGCGCAGGAGAGACCCTGGCCTGCGGTACAGGCGCCTGTGCATCAGCAGTAGCTTCTGCTCTCAACAAGCTCACAGGCAGGAAAGTGACTGTGCATCTTCTCGGAGGCGACCTCGAGGTTGAATGGGCGCAGGACAACAGGGTATACCTCACAGGTCCTGCAATAGAGGTCTTTGAGGGAAAGATAAGGTCTTGATATTCTCAAAATTCGTACCTGTTCCGTCAATCTACCGAAATATTTAAAAATCACCTTCTAACTCCCGCTATATAATCTATATAGATGGGAGGCGATTCAGAATGGACAAAGCTTGTATTGAAGTGATGGACGAAGTTTATAAGGTTAACACAGATATAGGATACCAGGTATCTGATGTGATGGTGCAAAGGATGTTTTCTGAGGGCGATGCTGGATCTGCATGCGAACTGCTGGAGCAATGCAGGGAAAGATCTGTTGCAAAGGCAGATCAAAGCCTTGATGCCCTTTTCAGCATAGATCATGACAGGGCTGTGCAGATGTCCCTTTCAAGGTTCAGGGAGCACATGCCAAAGGACCCTTACAGTGAGGCTTCGCTTTATCTTAAGGCGCTAACCCACAATTCAGAAACCCATGCTATTCAGGCAGCTTCTGAGGGTATGGAGTATGAGGTAAAGAACGGAGACTCAGCAGGAGCTTTGTTCTACCTTGATATTATCACGGAGATCAGCCCTGAAAATGCTCTCCAGAAAGCAGGAAAACACAGCAAAGCAGACAGGGAAGTGGCTTTAGCGTATGATGACATGTTGCATGAGCTCAGGGCATTAAGGTATACCAGGAGCAGCCCTGAGGCAGCTTTTGAATTGCGTGATCAGCAGGTATCAAGGCAGAGAGAGCTAGAACAGGCTAAGGCACAGGCTGTGATCGATAGGCTTGCCAGGTTGGAACAATACTTTTCCAGCCTCAGCGCAAAACAGATGGAACAGGAGATCGAGGAGTATCATGCTTTCATGGAGCCTTTTTACAGGGCCGAAGAAAAGGAGCAGAGAAGGAGATGGCCGAAAGGACACCCCTTCACCCCTGAAGAGCTCGAGAGGCTAAGGGAAGCAGGCAATAAGAAAGGCACTGATTACAGCCCAGATGACCAGCTGACAATGTCCAGGATAGCTTCAGCGATCTCATCAAGGAGCGCCAGGGCCCTTGACCTTAGCACTGAACTGGACATAGCTCCTGGGGAACTGAGTGGGATTATGATCAACAGCGTCGAAGTTGACGATAAGGGACTGAGATTTTCAGAGAGTATTCCTCTTGCCAGCCTGTCTGTCAGTGAAAAGTAAGGAAAACTTTTTATACCTATTTCTTTTCTTTTCATCATCATGAGATCTCAACAGAGCGACAAGCTTGCATCTATAGGTACATATGCGTTCGTGGATGTCAAGAACAGGGTAAAAGAGCTTAGGCAACAGGGCATCACACCCATAGATTTCGGCATAGGCGATCCTACTGCTCCGACACCTGAGCTTGTCAGGGAAGCCTTGAAAAAGGCTGTTGATGAGAGAAAAAGCGCAGGCTATCCTCTTGAAGAGGGCGAACTTTCTTATAGGCAGGTAATCTCTGACTGGAGCAGAAAAAGGTTCAGCATCAGCCTTGACCCCCAGAAAGAGATCTGCGCAAACATAGGGGCTAAAGAGGCTGTGTTCCATATCCCTTTCGCGTTCATAAACCCAGGCGACTATGTGCTCATACCTAATCCTGTCTATCCTCCTGCGCAGAAAGGGACGCACTTTGCAGGAGGAAAGCCTTTCTACATGCCTCTCCTTCAGGACAATAGCCACCTTCCTGACCTTGAGGCGCTTCCAAAAGAGATAGTGAAGAAGTCAAGGATAATCTATGTAAATTATCCCAACAATCCCACTACCGCGCTTGCCACAAAGGATTTCTACAAGGAGCTTGTGGACTTTGCGCATGATAACAGCATCATCATCGTCTCTGATGAGTGCTATTCAGAGATGTATTATGAGAAAAAGCCTGTCTCTTTGCTCGAGACAAGCAGGGAAGGCGTGATACAGGTACAGTCCCTCTCAAAAAGGAGCAACATGACCTGCTACAGGATAGGGTGGATCGCTGGAGACGAGAACCTTATAGCCCCCTTCAAGAAACTTAAGCCGAACTATGATTCAGGAGCAGCGACCTTTATCCAGGATGCAGCTGCAGCAGCCCTCTCAGATGAGAAGCATGTGGAAGAGATGAGAAAAGGCTACAAGGAGAAAAGGGATATCATGGTCAAGGCGTTCAGCGATATCGGGCTTGAGGACTGCACACCTCCTGCCACCCTTTACATATGGCAGAGATGCCCTGAAGGAATAGGTAGTGTCGAGTTTGCAAAGAAGCTTCTTGACCCTGAGATAGCGGTCGTATGCACCCCTGGGTCCTGGCTGAGCGCTCAGGAAGAGAACCTTAATCCCGGAGACGGTTATGCAAGGTTCGCGCTCGTGCCTTCCCTGGAAGACACCAAAAAAGCCGCTGAGAAGATAAGAAAACTGGAATTCTAAACACTGCGCCCTTTCATGGTTTTTCCCAGATCATGCGTGTCAAGAGGCCTGGAATGTGAAAAAAGCTTAGGGATCAGTATCTGAAGCTCGCGCATGGATGTGTATTCTTCCAGTTGCGCATCGCCTCCTCCCATGCCCCATCTGTGGCTGACAATATTTTTGACAGCAGGTTCAGGACCAGATCCTTCTCTTGAGCTTCTGGCTGGGCACCATATCCTTTCTTTTCCGTAGAGTTCTCTGAACATCGCCTCCAGCTCTTCTTTCTCATAATCTTCAAGAAAAGGTCTGATATCTGCAGAATCCACAACTTCGCTGTAATCAAAGCATGCGCTTCTGACAGGCATGATCCTCTTTGCTCCCATCTTTCTCCATCTCATGGGGCTTGCCACCATGCTGTAGGGCATCTCTTCTGGCATCTGGCATGTGTCAGGATCCACTACATGGAGGATATCAGAGAGCGGCATGTAGTATGAAGGCCTGCTGGCTTTGGGCTGCTCCCTGCAGAACCTCGCCACAGCGTCAGAAAGATCCCTCTGTCCTGTGCCTGAAAGGAACCTCTTCAGCTTTGAGACCTTTACTGTCACCAAGTTATCGCTGATCCCAGCTTCCTGTACAGACCTTACAAGAGAATGTATCCTTTCATGCTGCACATCACAGCTATCACTGTAGGATCTCTGCATGAGATTCTGGATATATCCTGCTTCTGCTATGGCTATGATCCTGATTGTCATCGGCTTTCCTCCTCTCTCTGCTGTCTCCTCCAGGTGCTGAACCTGTTCAGCTGCCTGTCCAGTTTTTGCTGCTCATGCTGGATATCCTCAAGTATCTCAGAGACATCTCCCTGCTTGAGGCTTCTAAAGAACTGTTCTCCTCTTATTATGCACCTGAACATTGAAAGGTACCCTTTGAACCATTCTCCGTGAATAGCGCTTTCCAAGCTTAGGTCAAATTGAGCCAGGGCATCTAGGGCGTGAGCAAGACTTGTCCTGTCTCCTATACCCAGCCTTTTTGCAAGTGTTTTCTTTGACAGCCCTGTGATATGTACTGCCTGCTCTAATGTGATACTGTGCTGCTCAAGCGTGGATATGTCAGGCATACTCTTATTCTCTTTACAGATATCTGCTGCATGTATATACCTGTTATTTCTGGTTTCATCTCCTGCTGCTCCATATCTTTCAGGATCTGAATCGCTGCTGTCTTCTCTGTCAGCCTGACTCTGATCTGTTTCCGAAGCCATCCATCCATGCTTCTGCCTGAAGTCAGTCATACCGTAGAGTTCTTCCAGCCGTCTTGCCAGCAGGCAGAATCTGTCTCTGCATTCATAAGCTGCCTCTTCCAGGATTACAAAAGTTGACCTGCCGCTGCTTATACTCCTGTAGAATATTGGGGTTATCCTTACATGGGTTCCTACGCATTCATCAATTTGTATCGGAGAATAACTTCTAAGTCCTTCACGGGTCTTTAGCTTGCGCACATCATCCTGGGGCACAAGCTGACGCGTTCTCTGAGAAGCGACATGTTCTGCCCATTCATCAAGTCTTGCCCTGTCACTCCCGCTGATCTGCTGCCTGATATCCTCAACATCAGCAGTAACCCTCTCTTCAGAGCTGTTGCTGTAATCTTCATGGAAAGCATACGCCTTCTCCTTGTCCTGCGTGATCGCCCATCCTATCTCCAAAAACGAAGCTTTCATGTTATCGCCTGGTCTGCTGAAAAGTCCTGATTCAGACCTGTGTGCTTGTGCACTACTTTCATTTAAAAAGTTTATTGTTTTATCACTGCTAAGTGGGGCCTCATGTCAGTAACCTTTATAAAACCCCTTTTCCTCTGTGCTGAAACATGGGAAACAAAGAAGCCAAGTTTTGGGCTGACAGCATAGCAGACGAATGCATCCAGAGGGCAGAGGATGATCCTAAGCTGAAAGAGATAGTCAAGAAAAAGGGTTATATCTGCTACGACGAGAAGACCCCTTCAGGAAGGATCCACGTGGGCAGCGGAAGAGGCTGGATCATACATGATGCCATAGCCAAGGCTCTGAGGGACAAGGGTGTGAAAGCAAGGTTTATCCTCAGCTCCGATGATATGGACCCTCTTGACAAGATGCCCAACTACCTTGACAGGGAAAAGTACGGAAAGTTCATGGGAGTGCCTTTCAGGGACATACCAAGCCCTGCAGGCAAAGGCACCTTTGCAAAGCACTATTTTTTTGAATGCACTGCCCTTTTTGACGAGTTCGGCATAGAGGCAGAGCTTGAGTCTACAGGGCAGAGGTATGTGGACGGGGATTTCAACTGGGCTATCAGGAAGGTCCTGGACAATGCAGATAAGATAAAGGAGATATTCGAGAATCTGTACGACCAGCCTTATGATAAGCTTCCGTTTAACGTAAGATGCCCTGAATGCGGAAAGATAAGCACCACAAAGGTCCTTGAATGGGATCCTGACAAGGAACAGGTTAAGTTCAGATGTGAAAAAGAGATGGTGGACTGGGCAGAGGGCTGCGGCCATGAAGGATGGATCAGCCCGTATGACGGCAACGGGAAGCTTCCCTGGAAGGTGGAATGGGCTGCAAAATGGCCTGTTGTCGGAGTGGTCTGCGAGCTTGCAGGAAAGGACCACTTCACCAAGGGCGGCTCAAGGACAGTATCCATACAGATATCAGACAAGGTTTTTGATTTTCCTCCTCCTTACCCTTCCACAAGAAAGAACATAGGCAAGGGATACGAGTTCTTCACTGTGGGAGGAAAGAAGATGTCTACCTCAAAAGGGCATGGCATCGGGTTCGCTGACATCAAGGATTTCATCCCCCCTAACCTTATGAGGTACCTTCTTGTGGCGACCAGGCCCAGGGCGATGATCGACTTCAACCCAGAAGGCAAGAACGATGTGGTTCTCCTATTTGAAAGGTATGACAGGACCGAGAGGATATATTATGGAAAGGAGACAGTGAGCAACGAGAGCGAAGACATGCAGCACAAGAGGATATATGAGCTTTCGCACGTGGGAAAGATTAGGGACAGCATGCCTGTGCAGATACCTTTCTCTTTTGCAGCAGTCATAATGCAGGTCACTCTCGACGCAGACAAGGCTGTCGAGAAGCTCAGGGAGATGGGCCATATAGGCAGTAAGGCGTCTGGCGAGGACATATATCACGTGAAGGACAGGCTTGAATACGCCCACAGATGGGTGAAGGAGCTTGCTCCGGAAGGGTTCAGGTTTGAGTTCAATGAGGACATTCCAGAAGATCTTGAGCTTTCAGAAGAGCAATTATCAGCTCTTCACGCCCTGAAGGATGCTCTGAAGCTGAAAAGATGGAAAGAGGATGAGTTATATGAAGAGTTCTACAACATCTGCGAGAACTGCGGTGTCAAGCCGGGAAAGTTCTTCCAGGCAGCTTACAGGGTCTTGATAGGCAGGGAGAAAGGGCCAAGGCTTGCCTCGTTCATACTTACATTGGGTCAGGAAGATGTGGCAGAACTACTGGAGAAACTATAAAAGAAGCTGTAAGAGGTAGGAAAAGATGGCAAATAAGAAAGGGGCAACAAAAAGAAAGGCAACAGGAAAAAGCAGGAAAAGCGCAGGCAGCACCAGGGCAGGAAAGGCCATCATCGGGCTTACAGAGAAGGTCACCATCATCAGCGGCAAGACCAAGAAAGCCATCGCAGCAAAGGTGGATACAGGAGCCACCAGAAGCTCCATAGACTCAAGGCTGGCAGGAGAGCTCAAGCTGGGACCTGTGCTCAAGACAGTGCTGGTAAAATCAGCCAACGGCAAGACCATCAGGCCTGTGGTAAAGGCAAAGGTCAGGATAGGGAGAAAGACAGTCACGTCTGAGTTCACCCTTGCGGATCGGCGTCACATGAAGTACAAGGTGCTTATAGGAAAGAGGATACTTGAGAAAGGCTTTCTGATAGATCCTGCAAAGAACAAGGTGGTAAGATGAAGGCAGCACTTGTCTCTCTCGGCAGCATAAGCTCCAAATGGACAATAAAGGCCATGAAAAAGTACTTCACCTCTGTCGAGGATATCAATCTAAAGAACATAGAGCT
>WJKB01000025.1 GCA_014729345.1 Candidatus Woesearchaeota archaeon | reverse complement strand
GCTTTGAGGGAGATGAGGCTTGAGGGTGAGGAGGTAGTGTTTGTCCATGTCAGCTATCTTCCTGTGCCCGGCAACCTCGGCGAGATGAAGACAAAGCCCACCCAAAGGAGCGTGAGAGATCTCAACCAGATAGGCATCCAGCCTGATTTCATAGTCACTAGGAGTTCTGAAGAGATCGACGAGCCTAGGAGAAAGAAGATCTCCAGGTTCTGCAATGTCAAGGAGGAGAATATCATATCATCCCCTGATATCTGGAGCGTGTACCAGGTCCCCCTTGTGCTTGACAGCCAGGGATTCGGGGAAAAGGTCCTCAAGATGCTGGACATGCCTGCAAAAAAGGACATGAAGGGATGGAAAGAGTATATTACCAATGTCAAGGAACTGGACAAGGAGGTTGTCATAGGGATAGTGGGCAAATATTTTGACATAGGCGAATTCACGCTTGAGGATTCCTATATCTCAGTCATCGAGGCGGTCAAGCACGCCTGCTGGGAGCAGGGCGTAAAGCCCATTATCAGGTGGATAGACAGCAAAGCTTATGAGCAGGACGCTTCTGCGCTGAAGGATTTGGACAGTATTGGTGGAGTGATCGTCCCTGGAGGGTTCGGAAGCTCAGGCGTTGAGGGAAAGATAACAGCGATAAGATACTGCAGGGAGAACAAGATACCTTATCTTGGCCTCTGCTACGGCATGCAGCTTGCTGTTGTGGAGTTTGCCAGGGATGTGGCAGGCCTGGAAGGCGCCCATACTACTGAGATAGACCAAAAGACAAAATATCCTGTTATCGACATCCTGCCTGAGCAGAAAAAGCTTATCGAAAAATCACAGTACGGAGCCACCATGAGGTTAGGCGCCTATCCTGCAAAGCTGAAGAACGGCACCAAGGTAAGTGGACTTTACGGGGAAAAAGAGGAGATAAGTGAGAGGCACAGACACAGGTATGAGGTCAACCCTGAATTTATAGAAAAGCTTGAGGCAAAAGGTCTTGTGTTTTCAGGCGCAAGCCCTGACAGGAGGCTGATGGAGTTCATAGAACTTACTGACCACCCTTATTTCGTGGCTACCCAGGCTCATCCTGAGTTCAAGTCAAGGTTCATGCATCCAGCTCCCCTGTTCAAGGGGCTTGTCGAGGCTGCTGTGAAAAGATGATAGGTGCTGGACTTATCTGTCTGGCTTGAAATCTACGGTGTTTGATGGTGATATGATGAAAAACTATATGTGCAGGTATACTGAAGAGGAGCTACATAGCCTTAAAGGCTCAGAACACGCGAAAGATGACTGAATGTTCTTCTGATCCTGCCTTCTTTTTTTAGAAAACCTTATAAATGGCACTTTTTTCCAGGATAAGGGGAAAGCATGGAAGAGGAACACGAGCAAGAAAAAAGGAATCCGCTTCTGGACATATACAGGAAGAGATACAAGGCTCTTCTGGTCATACCAATCCTGCTTCTTGTGCTTGCTGTTGTGCAGATATCCATGCAGATAGCCTCTACAGGCGATTTTGTCAACAAGGGCGTGACTCTTAAAGGAGGCGTGACCGTCACCATAACCTCTGAACTGGCCATGGACATAACTTCCATAGAATCCCTTCTTGTCTCGGCATTTCCTGAGAAGGACCTCGCTGTGAGGGGGTTGAGGATAGGCGGAGAGACCAGGGGGGTCATAATAGAAGGCTCAGGTATCGACTATCAGGAAGTTTTGGCTGCTGTCGAAAGACAGACAGGCCCTCTGACCAGGGACCAGTACACTGTTGAGGAGATGGGTTCCAGTCTCGGAGAGAGCTTCTTCAGGGAGATAATCATAGCCATACTGATAGCTTTTGTCTTCATGGCCATAGTTGTGTTCATATATTTCAGGAACATCGTGCCTTCAAGCGCAGTGGTCCTCGCAGCATTGTCGGATATCCTTGTGACCCTTGCGGTTTTCAACCTTTTGGGATACAGGCTGAGCACTGCAGGCATAGCAGCTTTCCTGATGCTTATAGGTTATTCTGTGGATACCAACATACTTCTTTCTACAAGGGTCCTCAAGAGGAAAGGGGGCTCAGTTTTCGATAGGGTTGTCGGAGCCATGGGCACAGGTCTTATGATGAGCGCAACCACCCTTACAGCCATAGTCGCTGCCTTGGTGTTCACCCAGTCAGAGGTCATAAGACAGATAATGACCATCCTGCTTATCGGTCTGATAGCAGACCTTATAAACACATGGGTGCAGAACGCAGGCATCCTGCGTATGTACCTTCACAAAAAGCATGTCCAGAGGGAAAATGAATAGGAAACTCAGGAAGATATTCACCAACACGAGGGTCATTATCCTGCTGGTAAGCCTGCTTCTGGCAGTTGTTGCCATACATCCTGACCTTGATCCTGAAGGCATTACTATCAGGAACGTGGTCAAGAACAGTTCAGCTGCACAGGCAGGTATCGAGAGCCCCAAGCCCCAGATCAGGCCCATGTCCAGGGAAAGGATAATCTCGATGAACAACAAGATCATCGACAGTGTTGAGGATTATCATGGATTCGTTTCCCAGCTTGAGCCTGGAAGGGATGTCAGGATCACCACAAACAAGGATACCTATACCCTTACCACTATGCCCCTGTACAGCAAGACTGTCCTCAACGAGACCGAAATAATGGTGATCAACCAGACAGTTGCGGTTAACAGGACCATAAACGGCTCTGTTGTCCAGGTTAACGAGACAGAGGAGAAGGAGATCACCAAAAACAAGACAGTCTCAGAGGTGGTGGGCATGCAGGATCTCGGGCTCAGCGTCTACGAGGCTCCCACCACAAACCTGAAGAAAGGCCTTGACCTTCAGGGAGGTACGAGAGTGGTCCTTCAGCCTGAGAAGAGACTCAGCCAGGACGAGATGGACGTCCTGCTGGAGAACATGAAATACAGGCTTAACGTCTACGGCCTGTCAGACATAGTTGTAAGGGAGGCCAGCGACCTTTCAGGCAGCAAGTTCATCATAGTAGAGATCGCCGGAGCCACCGAGGAGGAAGTTAAGGAGCTTCTTGCCAGGCAGGGCAAGTTCGAGGCCAGGGTAGGAAATGAGTCTGTTTTCAGGGGAGGAAACGACATCAAGCACGTCTGCAGGACTGCAGAATGCTCTGGCATAGATCCTACAAGAGGATGCGGAAAGATCCAGGATGCATGGGTGTGTAGGTTTTCCTTTGCCATCACTATCAGCACTGAGGCAGCTCAGAGGATGGCTGATGCCACCAGAAACCTTGAGATCATAGAGAAGGGTGATGATGATTATCTCAGCGAGAAGATAAGGCTTTATCTTGATGATCAGCTTGTTGACGAGCTGAATATAGCGTCCGAGCTCAGGGGAAAATCTACCACTGACATATCCATCTCAGGATCAGGCGCAGGGCCGTCTGTGGAGGCAGCAGGACAGGACGCACTGAAGAACATGAAAAAGCTTCAGACCCTTCTTATAACTGGAAGCCTTCCTGTCAAGCTTGAGATCGTCAAGACCGACAATATATCCCCTACGCTTGGGGACGAATTCGTAAGCAACGCCCTGCTTGTAGGCCTTGTAGCTGTGCTTGCTGTGGCTGCGGTCGTGCTCATAAGATACAGGAAGATACAGGTGGCTGTTCCCATCATAATCACTTCAGTGTCAGAGGTTGTGCTTCTGCTGGGCATAGCCTCGCTCATAGGATGGAACCTTGACCTTGCGGCTATCGCAGGTATAATAATCGTGGTAGGTACAGGCATAGACCATCTCATAGTCATAACTGACGAGACCCTCGGTGGAGGAAAGACCTCTGAGATCTATGACTGGAAAAAGAGGATAAAGAACGCATTCTCGATAATAATGGCCGCTTTCCTGACGACTTTTGTGGCCATGCTTCCTTTGGTCTGGAACCCAATCACCGGAGGTGCTGCCGGAGCAGGACTACTGAGAGGCTTTGCCCTCACCACCCTTTTCGGAATCTTCATGGGCGTGTTCATAGCAAGACCTGCTTATGCTGCGATGATCGAGAACCTGCTTAAGGACTGATGAAAAACTGATGTTTACAAGGATACTATTGACATTCATGGTCATGATGATACGTTAAGATGAAAACCTCAATCTTGAGCATAATCCTGATGGTGTTATGCACCGCCTTCACCTCAGCAGGCCAGATACTCTGGAAACTGGGGGTGCAGCAGATGACAGACCCTGTGTCTATCTGGTCAGTCCTTACCAACTTGCCTCTGATCAGCGGGTTTGTCAGCTATGGTCTTGGGGCAGTGCTCCTGATCTTGGCTCTGAGGGGCGGCGAGCTCAGCGTCCTCTACCCCATCGTGGCTACCTCCTACGTATGGGTGGCGATGCTTTCGACTATATTCATAGGTGAGAGCATGAATCCCTGGAAATGGACAGGCATCTTCGTGATAATCGCAGGGGTCGTGCTGGTGACCACGCATGAACGCATCAACGGCAGGATAAGGAAGAGGAGCAAGGGAGAAGCTATGGAGGCTATAGCAGTATGACCACAGAACTATGGGCCATCGGCCTGGTGCTTGCAGGAGTGCTTTACGGCAGTTTCGGAAGCCTTCTTTTCAAGCAGGGATCAGAGCACATCAGCCTTGATCCCATCAAGCTTCTGAAGAACTGGAGGCTGATACTCGGCACTTTCGTATACGGCACCTCTGCGATCATATTCGTGATAGCTCTGAGGGGCGGCGAGCTCAGCGTCCTCTACCCTATGGTCGCCACTGTGTATATCTGGGTCAGTATCTGGTCCATGCTCTTCCTCAAGGAGAAGATGAATTTCATAAAATGGGCAGGCATATTCCTTATAATACTGGGGGTCACCTTTGTGGGTATAGGAGGGGGCTGACCAGGATGGAGGTAGTGAGCTCATGAAAACTGTCATAATATCTTTGGGGGGAAGCCTTATAGTGCCTGATGAGATAGACACAGGGTTCCTGAAGAGATTCAGGCAGATAATCCTTGACTTTGTCAGCAGGGGAAACAGGGCTGTTATCGTTGCAGGGGGAGGCATGGTATGCAGGAGATACCAAAAGGTTGCTGAAGAGATTTCAGGCGCGAGCGACCTTGACAAGGACTGGATAGGGATCAGGACCACAAAGCTTAATGCAGAGCTTATCAGGGTGATCTTCGGGGACAAGGCCCACAAGAATGTCATCGATGACCCTACCGAGCCTGTCGTGACACCCAAAAAGATAATAGTAGGTTCTGGCTGGCGTCCTGGCTGCAGCTCTGACAAGGATGCAGTGCTTCTTGCAGACAACTTCAAGGCAAACAATGTCATCAACATGACAAATATCGACCATGTCTATGACAAGGATCCGGGCAGCCATGATGATGCTGAGCCGCTGAAAGCTCTCTCATGGAAGCAGCTTTTGGGTATCACCGGAGACAAGTGGGTGCCAGGCATGAACGTACCTTTTGACCCTGAGGCTGCAAAGCTTGCCCAGAGATATGAACTCAAGGTCTTCATCTTGGACGGCAGAAATCTTGACAGCTTCAAAGATGCTCTGGAAGGCAGGGATTTTGAAGGCACCCTTATCTCATGATCATGATATGCTTATGCCTGACTCTTCTAGTTTCAGCAGCTTCTCCCACTGTTTGTTGACATGCTCCTGTATCTGCTGCACCTCTCTGTCATCCAGGTGCTTGAACCTGCCCTGTTCCTGCAGGTAATTCTTCACAGGCTTGATCTTGCCGGGTTTCCTGGTGATCTTCACCACTCCTTTCTCTATCTCGAAAAGAGGATATATGCATGTCTCGAAAGCCAGCTTGGCCACCTTTATGCTCAGGCTTGGACTGTGCTTCCAGCCTGTGGGGCATGATGAGAAAATTTGGATATAGGCAGGCCCTTTGTGCTCCAGACCCTTGCTCACTTTCCTTATCAGGTCGTCAGGATATGCGCAGCTTGAGGTGGCTACATATACGTTCTCGTTGTGCGCTGCAAATATGAAAGGAAGATGCTTCTTGAACTCCTGTTTCCCATGGATCCTGCTCCCTGCAGGGCTTGTGGTCGTGGAGGCATACTTTGGAGTGGCTCCGCTCCTCTGGATCCCTGTATTCATGTATGCCTCATTGTCATAGCATACATAGCAGATGTTCTCGCCTCGCTCCACTGCTCCTGAGATGAACTGGAAACCGATGTCAAATGTTCCGCCGTCTCCCCCCATCACAAGAACCTTAGTCTTCTCCCTGCCCTGTTTCTTCAGCGCCCGTGCGATCCCGCTTGCTACAGAGGCGGCGTTTTCGAAAGCAGCATGTATCCAGGGCACTTTCCAGCTTGTTTCAGGGTAGAATGTCGAGAATACCTCCAGGCATCCTGTTGCGTTGCATACGATCACGTCCTTTCCTGAAGCCTTCAGTACATGCCTGGCTATTATGGATGCCCCGCATCCTGCGCAGGCATTATGCCCCTGTGCAAAAAGTTCTGTGTCTGGTATGCCTTTCATTTTTTTACCCCTTTAAGTATGAATCCAGGGCTTTCATGGGCCTCAACCTTGTGTTCTATGGTCCTGATCCCTGCTGATGACTCTTTCATGCTGGATTCTTTCCTGTTCCATCGGTCATGTCCTGACCCGTCAAAGTCCACCTGCAGCCTGACAGTCTTTCCGCACATGCACATAGTGGACTTGTAATGCTTCTCAAAATGGAACTCTGATTCCCACCTTGTCTGGGTAAGGTCATTGCTGCAGTAAGGGCACAGCACCTCAGATACCTCTCTTTTCATGTGCAGCACTTTCATAGGTCGCACCTGTAGCATTCTTCCTCTTCCAGGAACCATTCGGTCTTTGAAGGCTTTTCTTTCATTAGCTTCTTGAATATGAACCTTATCTGGTGCTTGGTTATGTCCTTTCCGCCAAGCCCTGCCACAAATCCGTTTATCACAGGCTGCTTTTTCTCGTTGAATACCGCGTTCCTGACCTCGCTGAAAACTGCTCCTTCCTGTCCCAGCGATATGTACCTGTCTATTATCCCTACAG
>WJKB01000024.1 GCA_014729345.1 Candidatus Woesearchaeota archaeon | reverse complement strand
TATGCGAGCACTGCGGAAGGGAGACCACCAAACTCCACTACTGCAAAAGCTGTGGACTTGCTGAAAAGGACCAATGTTCTCACGGTGATGCGTTTCCATACAGGAAGAAAGAGATCGATATCAGGGAAATATTCAGTGCAGCACTGAAGACGCTCAACATGAGAAACTACCCCGACCTTATCAAGGGAGTGAGGGGTACAAGTAATAAGGACCATACCCCTGAAAACCTTGCCAAAGGTATCCTTAGGGCAAAGCACGACATATTTGTCAACAAGGACGGGACAACTAGGTACGATGTCACTGAGATGCCCCTCACCCATTTCAGGCCGAACGAAATAGGCACATCAGTTGAGAAGCTCAGGGAGCTAGGATATGATCATGATATCTACGGGAAAGAACTTGAATCTGAAGACCAGCTGCTTGAGATCCTTCCTCAGGATGTTGTTATACCTGCATGCAAGGAAAGTCCAGATGAGGGTGCTGATGAAATATTTTTCAGGGTGGCTAACTATGTGGATGATCTGCTCCAGAATCTGTATAAGCTTCACCCCATATATAACCTCAAGAGCAAAAAGGATCTTGTCGGGCAGCTTATCGTCGGCCTCGCTCCGCATACAAGCGCAGGGATCATAGGACGGATAATAGGATTTTCAAGGACTCAGGGGTGCTTTTCCAATCCCGTCTGGCATGCAGAGCAGAGACGTGATTGCGAGGGAGATGAGACATGCATCATCCTCCTGGCTGACCTTTTCCTGAACTTTTCCAGAAGATATCTCCCTGCACACAGGGGAAGCACACAAGATGCTCCCCTTGTACTGACCACCGAGCTTATCCCTTCTGAAGCAGATGATATGATATTTGACATGGATACTGTATGGAAATATCCTCTCGAGTTCTATGAGGCTGCCTGCAGCCACACCCAGCCGTGGGATTACAAGATGGAGGTCCTGAATGACAGGCTGGGAAAGGCTGAACAGTATGAGGGTATAGGGTTCACCCATGACACCAGCAACATCAATTCAGGAATCAGGTGCAGCGCGTACAAGACCTTGCCCACCATGGAAGAGAAGCTTAAGGGCCAGATGAGGATAGCTGAGAAGATCAGGGCTGTGGATACAGGAGACGTGGCCAGGCTTGTGATCGAAAAGCACTTCCTTAAGGATACCAAGGGAAATCTCAGAAAGTTCAGCATGCAGGAGTTCAGGTGCGTGAAATGCAATGACAAGTTCAGGCGGCCGCCTTTGGTTGGCAAATGCACCAACTGCGGCGGGAAGATAATATTCACCATAGCTGAAGGCAGTGTTATCAAATACCTGGAGCCCAGCATCAGTTTGGCTGAGAAATATCAGGTGCCTGAATACCTAAGGCAGAGCCTTGACCTTCTGCAGAGAAGAGTTGAAGGAGTGTTCGGTAAGGAGAAAGAGAGGCAGGAAGGGTTAGGTAAGTGGTTCGGATAAAGAAACAACCTGTCTTTCCCAGTTGTCTGTCTTTTCCATTTGTTGATGACCTTATTCAAGGTCCACTGATATGCATTCAGCATGCGGTATCCCTGCTATCCTGATCACGTGCTTCTTGTCTATGAGCCCTTCGTCGATAGCAAGCTTCACTGATTCTTCTCCAATGATGTTGATTATATAGGCGTTCCTCATAAGGTCGCCTGTCTCTTCTTTTGTCTTTTCTTGCCCTTTGTAGAAGTCAGAGGTGAGGTCAAGCTGCCTGTTCCCTTCCTCGATCCTTTTTCCGAGGAGGTTGCTGTCGCATACAGCGATCACAGTCCTTCCCTTTTCATCTTTGTGGATCTTCACTTTCATTTGAATCTTGCCCTTATAGGATTTTTTGCTCCGCAGGCAAGGCATCTCATATAATAGACATTGTCTTCCTTTACGATCTTTGTGTCTGGCTTTCCGCACTCACCGCAAAGCACGAACTGGTCAGCATAAAGCCTGATCTTTTCGTTGATCTTTGACGCGCTCACCTTTGCACCCATCATCAGTGTCTTGTTGGGCTTGAGTTCTCCTGGTGTTGCCAACTCTTTCAGTATATACTTCAGCATATGATCTACAGGCCTGTGAAGGTATTGGGCAATCTGCACAAAATTTGAGATGATCGTCTTGTTTCCCTGGATATGCCCCTTCACTTTCGGGATCTCAAACCTTTCCTTGGCGATAACTGCTTCAGGAAGGTTTTCTTTTGCCCTTTTCAGCATTGATTTGTAGTCCATATCTTCTTGAAATAGGTGCCGATTTTTAAAGTTACTGGTTTTTATGGTTTTCAGCGAAACCTTTTTAAATCTAACTGCTGTGACAAAATATTTATGGTGCTTGAATCTATACTTAATCCTATCAAGGCAGAGGACAGTCCGTGGAACCTGTTCTTTTACGGCATGGTCTTTACGAGCATCGCTATCCCTATGAGTTACTGGATATTCGAGACCCATGCAAGCCTGGTGATGGTCTTTCTCACAGTGTTTGCGGCTCTTCCTCTGATGTACAAGACCCTGAAATATGAAGAAAAGCAGGATCTTGTCTCAAATGATGAGATATCTCTTCTCAGACAGCACAGCAAGGCGCTCGCTTCTTTCATGTTTTTCTTTATAGGAATGACACTTTCTTTTTCAGTGTGGTATATCCTTCTCCCAGAGAGCATCACCCAGAGCATCTTTAATGTCCAGACTCATACTATCCTCAACATAAATAACAACATAAGCGGCCATTCTCTTCAGCAGGTCAAGCTTTTCGGTAGGATATTCTTCAACAATGTGAAGGTCCTCACCTTCTGTCTTCTCTTTTCGTTCCTTTATGGTTCAGGAGCCATCTTCATTCTTACCTGGAACGCTTCTGTCATCGGGACTGCTATAGGCAATTTTGTAAGGAGCAATCTCGCATCTATAGCAAATGTTGTAGGATGGCCAAAGGTCGGCATGTATCTCCATATAATCAGTCTGGGCCTTCTGAAGTACACCCTCCACGGCATCCCCGAGATCCTTGCCTATTTTATCGGGGGGATGGCAGGGGGTATAATCTCTGTAGCTGTCATAAGGCATGATTTCGGCACAACCCGGTTTGAGAAGATAGTGCTTGATTCTTCTGACCTAATAGTCATATCTGTCGCCTTGCTTCTGATAGCAGCGCTGATCGAGGTTTATGTGACCCCTGTAATCTTCTGAGAATATCAATCTGAGCTTATGGAAAAACCTGTAAACAGATTCCCCAATGTTCAGATCCTATTCAAGCACCTTGAGCATGCCTGGTCTTATCTCAAAAATTTCTCCCTGTTCAAGCAGTCTCTTGATATGTTCTTCTTTGTCTTTTCCGCATCTCTGGATCACTTCTTCATGGTCTGCCCCTTCGCCTTTGTCCAGGGACCTTATACAGTCAATTAGGTTTTGGATAGGATCTTCTGCATGTTTATCTTCAGCTTCCGCTGTCTCCTCAGCCAGACCTTTTTCAGGAGGGGAGCTGACCTCTTGAGGTTTTTCTTCCTGCCTAGAAGGTCCTCCTGCTTCTTCTCCAAGCTCGAGCCTTCTTACATCGATCCATCTCTTGTCCTGAATCTTTCTGAGTATCTCAGGCACGATGTATTTCTCGTTTCCGTATTCTCTGGGCCTTCCGACAAGCATCACTACCTCGCCTACCCTGACGTCTCCGAGCATATCATTATCTTCCTCAAATGTCCTTACGCTTATGCGGCCGGTGCTGTCATCTATGATGATAGAAGGAAATGAGCCAGGCTCTGACGCAGAAACTACAGCGCCGATGATATTGACCCTGCTGATCTTTCTTCCGTCCTGAGAAGTTATGTAGTTGGGATTCCAGCCCTCCTGCTTTACATACTCTCCTTTCTGAAGGTCTCTTATCCTTACTTTGTAAGCTATCTGCCTCTTCTGCTGTTCTGCCATGTTCCCCCTCGCAAAGAGGAAGATTGTCCTTTGTTTAAAAATATTTATGTGTTATATAATAGAAAAAAACCATGTCCTGACCTATATCCTCTGGATGAATCCTCTCTTTGGCTCAAACAGGTCACCCACCCTCTTGAGCTTCTGGATCACTTCCTCCACTTCGCTGGCGTCTATGCCTTTCTCCTCAGCCACTTTCACCACATCGTCTATAGGGATGGCTTTTCCTACCTTGTTTTCCACCTCTGCAATCATCTCTTTTATCAGTACGATGTGGCTCCTCTGTGATGCAGTCACTCCTGTAGTGATCCTGTCTATGTCTATCTTTCCTGTTTCAGGGTCGATTCCCACCTGTGAAAGGCAGTAATGCAGAAGTTCTATGGCCCTTTTTGCGTCTTTTTTGGTGACCTTCTGTGACAGCCTCACCTTAGCGCTTGCTTCTGACATCCTTACAAGCGCCTCAAGCTGCCTGGGGCTGATGGGTATGGCTTTTACCCCTCCTTCGTCGATAGATCCTTTGTTTCTCATCTCCACATAATAGTCTTTCAGTTCGTTCAGCGCTCCTTCAGTGAGCACAGGTTTTGAGTGCTGTTTTGCATATGCTATGAAGTTTCTCAGGAACCTGGTATCAAGCTCCTGCTGTTTTTCCACGTGCGGGCTCTGGTGCAGTTTAAGTATATGCCCTGCAAGTGTCTCGTCCCTGGCGGCATCAGGCATGTCCTTTATCGGAAATATCAGGTCAAACCTGTTGATCAGTGCAGGCGGAAGGTCTATCTGGTTTGCCAGTATGTCGTAAGGGTCAAACCTGCCGAATTTTGGGTTTGCTGCTGCCAGGACAGTGGTCCTGGCGACAAGCGTAGCCTGTATATTTGCCTTGGATATGCTGATGCTCTGCTGCTCCAGGGCCTCGTGCATCGCACTCCTGTCCTCTGGGCTCATCTTGTCCATCTCGTCTATACAGCAGATACCCTTGTTGGCCAGCACAAGCGCACCTGCCTCAAGAGACCAACCATGCAGAAATTCATCCTTGACCACTGAGGCTGTCAGCCCTGCGCCGCTCACCCCTTTTCCGCTGACATATCTTCCTTTTGGGGCGATAACGTTTATCCTCTTCAGCAGCTGGGATTTTCCTGCTCCCGGATCACCTATCAGAAGTATATGCATGTCACCCCTGGTGACGACCCCATCATCTCTCTTTTTCTGGATCCCACCCAAAAGCTGGAGAAGCAGCGCCGCCTTTATCTTCTCATATCCGTATATGCTGGGTGCGATGCTGTCTATGATCTTTTGGTATACTTTCGGGTCAGCTGCTAGTTCTCTTATCTTTTCTTCTTCCTCTCTGGATATGTTGATGTCATAGAAGTCTTGCTGTATTGACTCTACAAAGTTGCATTCTATCAGCAGCTCAAACCTTGTGGATTTTGCCCCTGTCCTCAGAGTTATGGGTACCTCCTTGAGGATGCCTGTTATCCTTATCTTGCTTCCAGGATTAGTCCTCCTCTCTGTGATCGGGCTTACCAGGTCGTTTTTCAGGAACAGCTGTATCCTCTTTGGCTGTTCTCCTCCCTCAAGGTCTTCAGGCGCCTCCTCCAGGACTATGCCTTGTGCGTCCACCAGTTCTTTTGAGAGCAGCCTGAATTTTCCCTTTCTTCCGCATCCGCATCTTGAAGGCTCTTTGAACTGTGCGTCCAGCTGCAGTTGTGATATTACATTTCCGCATTGGGGGCATTCAAACTTGGCGTTTGTAACCTGAGGCCTTACATCTGACTTTTGCCTTACTATTCCGTCTACCACTAGCAGCTTGGTTATGTGCTTGCTCCTGATGTTCCTTACCATGATCTTTTGCGACTGGGGAAGGTTCTTGAACCGTACCTTGAAATGTTTCATGTCTTTTGGAAGGTCAAAGCTTTCTACAGCTATCTCTGCTGCTTTGATGCTGTCTTCAGGATTGTCCAAGAGTGCGTCTGCAAGGTCAGGGTCAAACCTGGAGAGCTCTGCAAAATTTACGATGAGAAAGTCTTCTCCTTTCCTGATCTTTTCAAGAAGTTCAGCTTTGCAGCTGTTATCTAGAAATTCTTCAAACCTTTGGATCTGCTTGTTTGCATCCATCTTGGTTCATATGATGTTTAGTGGTTTATATATCCTGCGGCCCCTTGTCCAGTGGCTAGTGGATCCTCTGGTCTTGCTACAACTAGAGAGCACTCCCTGTAAAGGCATTATGCACTTGACAAAAAATTAAATCTCCGGAATAACCAAATATCTCAGCTAATCTATGCCTTGATCTTTTTCAGGTTTTCTATTAGTTTTTCCAAAGCTTCATGCACCTCTTCTTCTGACTTGGTTCCGGTGCATACGACCTTTCCGTTGCTGAACAGCAGGAATGTCGCTTTTGCTTCCTCAAGCTTGTACACAAGCCCTGGGAACTGTTCTGGCTCGTACTCTGTGTTTTCCAGTTTCATCGCTAGGGTGTTGAGGTTCAGGTCCATGCCTACTGTTCCGCTTGCGACGATGTTCTGTATCTTGATCTCTGGCTTGATCGTGATCTTTACGTTTATTTTTGCAAGGCTCTTGATGATCTTGTTGATTGATTCCTGGACCTTGTCCATAGACCTTGCTCCTGTGCAAACGACTTTTCCTGAGCTGAAGATTAGCGCTGAGGTCTTTGGTTCTTTTATCCTTATTACCAGTCCAGGAAACTGTTCTGGGTTATACTCTGTGTTGGAAAGGGTCGCAGCCATCTTTTCCAGTGGTATATCATGTTCTAAGGAAGTAGAAACCACGATATTCACGACCTTTATCTCCTTGGTCTCTTTAGGTTCTTTCTTTACAGTCTTTTTGCTTTTTGCGGCTTTTGACGCTTTTTTGGCCATATGCTAGCACCCCCGATAGCTTTCAGCTAAATAGCAAAAAATAGCTTTATAAACTTTAAAAACATAACTAGTATTTAAATACTTTTATTTTTAAATAATCCTTTTGGGATTTATAAATCCCAGAGTATATGCCCCCTTGATTTCCTGTGGAAAAACGGCTATACTGCTTGAATATCAGCTTCTGAGCACTTAGGCTTGTCCTGAAGCCATAAGATCTCATTTCCTTTTAGGTCAGTAGTCATTTAGGTCAGTGTGGTATCTTTCCCAGGACTTTCAACTGCATTGACAAAGTTGTCTGCCTTGATATCCTGGCTCCTGTTCCTCTCAGGTCGCTTTCATATTGGGAAAATTTAAATATCTAATTGATTCTGTTGTTTCCGGTGATTTCAATGGGATGTTATCTTGTACCTACTGCTGCTGGACTGATCCATTACCTTGTTTTCAGGAAGGCCCTGCCTATAGAAGGGTCCAGCAGAATATACAACAGGTGGCTTAGTAAGCTCTTCCTCGGGGGAGCAATCTTTGGCGTGGTTGATCACTGGTGGAACGGCGAGCTTCTGCTTTTTGGCGAGAATCTTGTCCTTGATCTTCTGCTGGGAGTGACCATAACCCTTGTGATACTTGTAGCATGGAGCCTTATGATACTTTATGACAAGGTATCCAGCGCTTCAGGAACTGTTCAGTCTCAAAAACAATAAGATTTAAAAATATCTGCTGATATCTCTGTCAGGAGGTGATTTGAAATGGCAAAGATCATGGTGGATCAGGAAAAATGCATCGGCTGCGGTGCCTGTGCATCGACGTGCCCGGACCTTTTTGTTATAGAAGAAGGCAAAGCAAAGGCTCTTAAGGAAGAGGTTGAGGACACGGGATGCGCCAAAGATGCAGAGGATGTATGTCCTGTTGATGCGATAAAGGTAGCAGATTAGGCTTATGCACTTTGTTTTTTTGTATGTTTTGCTTGCGTTTCTCTTGTTTTTATTTCTATAATCATCAGGATACATCTTCATGCTTTAGTATATAATACATAAAGCCTTTCTGTATTGCTTCTATGGAAGCCTCAAGTATGTTGATATTCACTCCTACACAACCCCACACTTCTGAACGGTTCTCAAACTCTATATAGACCCTAACACTGCTTTCAGCTCCCATGTCCTTAGCTATCATCACCTTATAATTCACCAGCTTAAGGTCCTTTACCTGTGGATAGTCCGAAAGCAGCATCCTTTTCAGGGCAGAGTAAGCAGCCTCGACTGGCCCTCCTTTTGCCACAGCTTTCTCTTGTCTTCGCTTTCCCTCCACTTCTCCTGTGACTGAGCATTCGCTTTGATTTACATCTTTTGAGGTTATCTGCCATGAATCTATTTTGAGTATCTTTTCCTTATTGCCCAGGTGTTTGTTCACAAGCAGGAACTTTTCAGCATCAAGGTCCTTTATGTCATAGCCTCTCTTTTCCATATCTTCAACCTCATCCAGCATATCCCTGACCCTTGGATCGTTCTTGTCAGCCCTGATACCGAATTTTTTGGCAACTTCCACTATGTTCGCTTTACCTGAAAGGTCTGACAGGATTATACCCCTCTTGTTTCCCACTCTTCCAGGGTCTATATGCTCGTAGCTTGCTCCTTTCATTATCGCGTCAACGTGAATCCCACCCTTGTGGGAAAAGGCATTCCTTCCAACAAAAGGTTGGTTTGCCTCGGGTTTTTCATTGGTCAGTGTGTATACCAGGTCGCTGATCTTTGACAGCATCTCCAGGTTAATCTTTGGCAGGTCTATGCCCATCTTCAGCATCATGTTGGGTATCGCTGTGGTCAGATCGCAGTTGCCTGTCCTTTCCCCAAATCCATTGATAGTGCCCTGTATATGTGTTGCTCCTGAGATGACAGCCATCATGGAGTTTGCAGCAGCCATCCCTGAGTCATTATGGCAGTGTATCCCTATCTCTGTGTGTCTTATCCTGCTCTTTACCTTTCTGACGATCTCTTGGACATCTCCGGGCAGCATCCCTCCGTTGGTATCACAAAGCACCAGGCAGCTTGCTCCTGAATCCCTTGCTGCTTCAAGCACCTGCAGAGCGTATTCTGCATCATCCTTGTATCCGTCGAAGAAATGCTCAGCATCAAAGAATACCTCAATGCCTTTTCCTTCAAGGAAGCTTATGCTTTCTGTTATGGCATCCACATTCTCCTGCTTTGTTATCCCCAGCTGCCTTTGGACATGCTCCACCCATGTTTTGCCGAATATACTGCAGGCATCTGCCCCTGAGGTTATCACAGCCTTAAGGTTAGGATCATCTTCTGCTTTCAGGCCTTTTCTTTTTGTAGAAGCAAATGCTGAGATCTTGGTATCGTTAAATTTCAGCTTGGCAGCCTCTTTAAAACACTGCATATCCTTTGGGTTGGAACCTGGCCATCCGAGCTCGATATAATCCACTCCAAACTCATCCAGTGCCCTGCAGATCTCCAGCTTGTCATGTACTGAAAGGTTGATGTCCGGGCTTTGGGTTCCATCTCTTAAAGTGGTGTCATATATTATCATTTCTGCTCAATGTCGCCCTCTTTGAAGCGACTCATAGAATGATGATTATAGCTCCGATTATGATGATCTGGGAAATAATGTCCTGAACGCTGTCTGAAGCTTTCATCATAAGGGGTATTGCCGATATTATTTATAAACATTGTGGTTATCATGACTGGAATCCTGGGGCTTCATCCTGATGACTACCGCTTCCATTGTTGAGACTCCCAACATTTAAATATCAGTTGATATGTTACCTATTGAATGAAAAAGAGGAAAGCATGGGTAATATCAGTAGATATGGGTTACGGGCATCAGAGGGCTGCGTATCCCCTGAAGGATGTCGCTTATGACAGGATCATCACTGCAAATTCTGACAAGCTTACCACCAGGAAAGAGGAGAAGCAGTGGAAAAGGTTCAAAAGGTTCTATGAAGGCGTCTCAAGGTTCAGGTCTTTTCCTGTTATTGGCAGGATCATCTGGAAGCTTTATGACAAGCTGCAGAGGATAAACCCTTTCTATCCTTTCAGGGACCTTTCTAAACCGACCATCAGTTCGCGGTATATCCACAGGCTTATCAGGAAAGGTTTTATCAAGAGTATAATCGATCATGTTGAGGATGAGAAGAAACTGCCCATCATAAACACTTTTTTTGTTACTGCCATAGCAGCTGCTCATAAAGGTGTGAAAGAGAACTACTGCATTGTCACTGACTCTGATATCAACAGGATATGGGTCCCTGAGGACCCGAAAAAAGAGAGGCTTTTCTACTGCACTCCCACTCTCCACAGCACCAGGAGGATCCAGGCTTATGGTGTCCCCAAAAAGAATATCTTTTTCACAGGCTTTCCGCTTCCAAAAGAGAATACAGGGAAGGGCATGGCGATACTGAAGAAGGACCTGGGCAACAGGCTGCCTAATCTGGATCCTAGGTCCAGGTACCTTTCGAGATACAAGGAGGTCATAGTCAAGGACCTGGGCAGCTGCCTTAGAAAGAAAAGCGACCATCCCCTTACAATCACATTTGCTGTCGGAGGCGCAGGCGCGCAGAAAGAGATAGGTGCGTCTATCCTGAAGAGCTTTGCTCCAAAGATCAAAAAAGGCAGGGTAAGGGTTAACCTGGTCGCAGGTACCAGGCCTGAAGTTGACCAGTACTTCCGGAGGGTGGTGCAAGAGGCTGGCCTTGAGAGATATTCAGGAAAAGGTGTTACCAGGCTCTGCACTATGGACAAGAAAGAGCATTTCAAGCTGTTCAACAGCCTGCTGCACAAGACCGACATACTGTGGACAAAGCCTTCAGAGCTTTCTTTCTACACAGCATTGGGGCTTCCCATAATCATCGCTCCTCCTCTTGGATATCATGAGATTCTCAACATGAAATGGCTCGTGAGGATGGGCGCAGGTATCCGGCAGGAAAACCCTGAATATGCTGATGAATGGATATCTGAATGGTTGGACAAGGGTTTTCTGGCAGAAGCCGCCTGGGAAGGCTACACAGAAGCCCCAAAATACGGAACATACAATATTGAGAAGGTTGCCTTCAGCAGAAACAGGGAGAAAAGCAGGTTGGGGTTCAGGTATTGAGGTAATGATGCGGTATTGTGATTGTGTATCATGCTGTCAGATGAGTGTACTATCTGAGTAACCGCTCCTGCGGAGGTTCAGGATGAAAGCAAAAAGGATGAAAGCTATGGTGGTGTACTATTCCAGGACAGGAAACACCAGAAAGATCGGACAGGAGATTGCAAAAGAGCTTGATGCTGACGTTGAAGAGATAGTTGAGAAGAGATCAAGAGAGGGATTTTTAGGCTATCTAAGGTCAGGAAAAGAGGCGTTGACAAGAAAATTGGTCGAAATAATGCCTCTGGACACTGATTTATCCGCCTATGACCTTGTTGTCATCGGCACTCCTGTATGGGGATTTGCTGTTTCCAGTCCTGTAAGGACATACATGACAGATAATAGAAATCGGTTGAGGCAGTCAAAGCTTGCTTTTTTCTGCACTATGGGAGGCTCTGGAGACAAGAAGACTTTCAGCCAGATGCAGGAAATCGCAGGCAGAGAACCTGTTGCAGTGCTTTCGGTCAAAGCTGCTGAGATAGGATCCTGCAGTCCCAGGATCAAAGCATTTGTCAAGAAGCTGACCAGTTAGAGCAATCTGAACTGTCGTCTTTCAGGCAATATAGGTAGATTGCAAAGTAAAAATTCTCTGATTCTTGGAGCATTTCTTAAGCAGGATAGCGCCTGGATACAATAATATTTCATACGAGGAATATTTCTTAAAATATTTGTATAGGAAATAAAATGATCAAGGGTATGCTTACTATAACCAAAACACCATAAAATTTATTAAGTTATCACACCAAAGTAGATATATGAATTTGGATGAAGTAATTTTGGACTATGAAAGTGATATTAAAAGGATAGCATGGAGATATTATTCACTTTGGCCTAGAACTAGATTCTATGATGTAGATGATTTAATGCAAGCAGGAAGAAGAGCAATTTGGGAATTATCTCAAAAAAGACCAAAAAAATTAACCCATAGAGCTTATGTCAAATCCGCCATAGGGTTTAGAATTATCAATGAGATCAAAAGCTTAGTTCCTTCTGTTCAAGAAGTTCATTTAATTAGGCAAAACGAAGAAGGAGAAGAATTTTCTTTAATTGATTTAATCCCTGTTTATGATGGGAGGTTGGAAAGATTAGAAAATTTAGAAGAATTATATCATCAAGTCTCTCAATTTTTTTCTGAAGAAGATGCTCATACTCTAAGAGATTTTGCTGAAAGAAATGGGATTATTTTTGATTTGAATCTATCAGAACCTCCAACCCATAAATTAAAAGATAAATTTAGATTAGTTCTTGAGATGGATTTGAGTGATGAGGATATGCTGACATATGCAAATACCCTAATAGGTGCTTTAGATACATTTCCTAGAGATTATGTTATTGGGCAAAATGAAAGAGCTAAAAAATATATTCGCTTTTTAGTTTCTCACCTAGCTATGACCCCTATAGAATTTGCTCAATCAGAAAATAAAAAAAAAGTACTCAAAAAATATGGTTTAGATTCCTTTCTCCAGAGAATTTATCAAAATAGGATGGAAGAATTATTTGAAGATGTTTTTCCTGATGTTGAACCATTCATGATATGGCATAGCAAACGATGGGATGGACCAGAAGGATTAATCAATGCATATTGTGCGATTGATTGGTTGAGAAGATCCACAGGAAAAAAACCTGAAGAAATTACTCGAAAAGATTTTCTTGATTTCAAGTTAAGTGGATTATTAAAATCTCTTTTTGAAAATTATCATAGAAGAGCAGTTGAATTTAGATATTCCGGAAATTATCCTGAACATAATCAAGAATGTAAGGAATTATGGGATAAACTAATCAAGAACCAATAAACTCATGTAAAAACATCAGTTCTTTAAAATAAAACTTTTTTTGTTAATATACTAACCAAAAATATGAATAAGTTTAAGATGTATTTAAGAAAATGCAAGTACTAACAAAATCAAAGTATCTTACTGGATTGCAGTGCCCCAAGTATCTATGGATTGTTTTTCACGAAAAAGAAGCGATTCCTCAAGCTAGTTTAGCAGATGAATTCAAGTCTAAAGAAATAGAAAAAGTAGGTCAGTTACCCAAAAAACTATTTCCTGAGATGTCTATTAGTTACGGGATAACAGAATCTACTAAATATTCCGAAACACTTAAATACAAGGACATCTAATCTGTTAACTATAGTTAACAAAGAGAATTATAGGTTAATGATCAGCGCTGATAACAGCATGATCCAGACATGAACGTGATAACATGCATATACTGCCGCAGGAGATAGAGGTATGGTACATCATCCCTGCCATAAGGAGGGAGTTTGCCAGGGAGATGAAGAAACAGGGGATGAGCCAGTCACAGATAGCCAGAAGACTGAACATCTCAAGAGCTGCAATCTCCCAGTACATCTCTGGCAAGCGAGGAAATGACATAAGGTTCAGGCCAGTAATGATGCGGAAGGTTAGAAAAGCAGCATTAGGCCTTCTTAAAGACGGATGTCCTATCAGGGAGATACAGCTGCTATGCACCTATCTGAAGGATAAGGGACATCTTTGCAGGGTGCATCAGGAGCTCGACAAGGACCTTAGATGCTGCGGAGTGTGCTGCCCATGAAAATGATCTATCTTGACAATGGCGCTACCACAAGGGTCGACCCGGCTGTGCTTAAGGCGATGCAGCCTTATTTCCTGGACAGGTTCGGAAACCCTTCCTCTACGCATTCTCTTGGCCAGGAGGCCAGGAGAGCAGTGGAAGATTCAAGACACGTGATCGCCAGGTCCATAGGAGCAAAGGATCATGAGATCGTGTTCACTTCTGGCGGAACAGAATCAAACAACCTTGCGCTCAAGGGTATCGCCTTTGCCAACAGACACAAGGGCAATCACATAGTCACAACCAGGATCGAGCATGACTGCGTGCTCAATTCCTGCAGATGGCTGGAAAGTCAGGGTTTCAAGGTTACTTATCTTCCTGTTGACAGTGAGGGTTTTGTGGCTGCTGATGAGCTTGAAAAGGCTGTTACTCCCAGGACCATAGTTGTCTCTGTGATACACGGAAACAACGAGATAGGTACAATCCAGGACCTCAAGGCGCTCGGAACTGTCTGCCGGAAGCACGACGTGTATTTCCATACAGACGCATGCCAGAGCTATACAAAGACAGCACTGGATGTAAAAAAGCAGAAGCTTAATCTTGTAACTCTGAACGCCCATAAGATACACGGTCCAAAAGGTGTGGGTGCACTTTATGTCAAGAAGGGTGTAAACATCACTCCCCTTGCGCACGGAGGAAATCATGAGCACGGGCTCCGGTCAGGTACAGAGAATGTCCATGGTATCGTAGGATTTGCCAAAGCTGTCAGGCTGGCGAAAAGCAGGAAGTATGTGAAGCACATGACCCTCCTTAGGAACATGCTTATAGACAGCTTGCTCCAGATACCTGATACAAGGCTAAACGGCCCGAAAGGCAGTAAAAGGCTCTGCAACAATGTCAATGTGGCTTTCAGTCACATCGAGGGCGAAGCTGTCGGAGGATATCTTGATGTCCATGGGATATGCTCTTCCACAGGCTCAGCATGCTCTTCGCGTTCGCTTGAGCCCAGCCATGTCCTGAGCGCTATAGGCCTTGCTCCCGAGGAATCGCACGGCAGTCTCAGGCTGACTCTCAGCCGTTTCAACACAAGATCAGAGATAGAAAAGACTCTTGAGATAATTCCTGGAATCGTGCGCAAGCTAAGGAAGATGTCCCCTCTTAAAGGTATGATAAGCAGGATATGAAGATGTGATATATTACGGCCAAAATCTGGATAAGGTGATGTCAAATGTACTCCAAAAAAGTTATAGAGATGTTTACAAATCCCAAGAATGTGGGTGAAATCAGGGATCCTGACGGCCTGGGGAAGGTAGGTAATCCTGTATGCGGAGACGTTATGTGGATCTATATCAAGGTTGGCAAAGACAAGCAGGGAAATGAGATAATAAAAGATATAAAGTTCAAGACAATGGGATGCATAGCAGCCATAGCATCCTCAGAGATGACTACTGAACTTGTAAAAGGGAAGACCCTTGATCGTGCTATGGAGATTACAAATGCCCGGGTTGCCAGGGAGCTCAAAGGGCTTCCTAAGGAGAAGATACACTGCTCGAACCTGGCTGCAGACGCTCTTCACAACGCCATAAAGGATTACAGGAGAAAGAAGAAGCGCAAACAGGGATAGGCACCAAGATGTTTCCATGAATGTTTGCATGAATTTATCCCTTTTTTGCTACTCTCTAATAACAAAAAAACCGAAACATTTATATA
>WJKB01000023.1 GCA_014729345.1 Candidatus Woesearchaeota archaeon | reverse complement strand
TGACTGTTATGGGCAGGACATCCTCCTCTAGCTCCATCATCGCGATCTTGACAGGATTGTAGCCCAACTTCTCAAGGTCTTTCTCCTTCAGCTTGATCAGGAAAGGGGCACCCATGGCTATCTGAAGCGCTCTGGAACCTATCATCCTGGCTCTCTCATACTTTGAATATTCAGTAATTTCCTCTTGCGGCATGTGATCACCCCAAAGATTTTCTTAGCATGCTGGCCTTTTCCGCAGCTATGCCGACCATCTTGTCGATGTCATCGACAGTGAGAGGGCTTACGCCTCCTTTCTGCATGGCGCAGATAGTTCCGTCGTCAAGCGTAGTTACAGTAAGCCTTGCATCCAGGAATTCGCTCTCCTTGATAATAGGATCGACCATAAAGCTGTCTCCTATCTTGACAACTGTCACTGCAATAGGCAAGCAGTTTATAGGCAAACCCTGGTCTGTCTTTTCCTTGTAGTTGACTTTTCCGTCATCCTCGAGCTTTGGCAGCTTAGTGTCCTTTATGGCTGCCAGCGCAGCAAGCGCTGTGGTGTCCTGAAGGTTGCCCGCATCATTGATGGTGCATACGTCTATCACTACCATCCAGCACTTTTCCCCTTCCTTTATGCACAGCTTGCTCAGGTCGATAGCACCAGATTCCCTGATGCCCCTGTCAGCCACCCTTGCGATCTCTATGGCGTCTATGCCAGGAGGGCCCAGCTCGAACTCAGGGCTTGCCATGGGCAGGAACTCAGCCCCTACCATCAGGGCGCCTTTGTCAGGGGTGTCTGGAAACGGCTCTCCCATCTCCATCTTTACTCCTGCGATGACTTCTGTATCGCCTATCTTAACCCTTGCGCTGCCTTCTGCACTCTTGCTTGCACCGTATTCCACGCTCACTTCCCTGAAATCCTCCAGTTTCCTTCCGTCCTGGCGTATTCCCTTGGAAAGCGACTTTATCATATGATCCTTTTGTCCGTCACTCATTGTGATTCACCTTTGAACTTTTCCTTAAGCGCCTTCTTCTGGATGTCGTTTATCTTTGCGACTGCATCCTTGGAAAGCTCGATAGCCTTCTTGAGATCCTCTCTCTTGAGCCTTCCGTCGCACTGCAGGAGCGTGAGCTCTCCTGTCCTGGGCAGCACAGCGATAGGGATGTCTGCCACACCTTCGGGGCAGTCATAGTCCTCTTCTGCATAGCTCAGATCCACCACAACATCCTTTCCGACCCTTCCTACAGACACAGCAGTCACCATATCCTTCATGATGATGCCTGCGTCAGCCAGCGCCATCGAGGCGGCGCAGATACCTGCGCACCTGGTCCCTGCATCTGTCTGGGGAAGCTCGATAAAGACATCAACAACAGCGTTGGGGAAATCTCCCAGGTCGATCACAGGCTCAAGCGCCTTCTTCGTGACCATGGATATCTCCTTGCTTCTCCTATTGCCTCCAGGCCTTACCCTGTCTCCTGAGCCTGAAAAAGGCATCATGTTGTAGCTGACCCTGAGGATACCTTTTGAAGGGTCCTGCAGGAACCTTGGATAAAGATCCCTCGGCCCGTAGACTGTAGCATACGCGATGGTCTCTCCTATCCTGAAGACAGCGCTTCCGTCTGCCCGCTTGATCACTCCTGCCTCAGCTGACATAGGCCTTGTCTCTTCTGGTTTTCTCTTATCTATTCTGGTCATTTTGCTCACCTGCTGGTTGGACCTTGTTTCCTGTCTTTTTCTCCAGGAACTCCTTGATTCTGTCTGTCAGTCCTGAAATATGGCTCTCCTTCTCGATCTTGCGGATAGCTTCCACAACTATGAGCTCATTCTCAGGCTCTCCGTCGATCCAAGCGAGGCCGTTCTGCCCGATGATCATCTTGCAGCCGGTCGCATTCTTGATCAGGCTCACCATGCTTCCCTGTTTGCCGATGATCCTGGGCACCTTATGGGTGTTGACCTTTATGACCCTTCCTCCATGCAGTTTCATGAGGCCGGGCCCTTTCATCGACAGGTCTATCAGCTTCTGTGATGTCACATTGATGATCTTTGCGACCACGTAATCACCGAAGCTGAAGTACTGCGTAAGGTCAGCGCCTCTTGGTATGAACTCAGAAGTCGCGTCCTTCAGCCCTATCATGGCTGAATATGCACTGTTCGTGTCCAGGCGCCATCCGTTCATGGTCACATCTGTCACCTGAGCGATTATCGTGTCATCTTTCTTAGGCAGATATCTCCCTGTCAGAGGGATTATCTTCAGGGCCCTTCCGTCAACTGACAGCAGGCCCAGCCTGGAAGCCACTATGGCTTCTTTGTCCCTGAAAGTACCCTGGCCTGGCAGGTAATCCATGCCCTGCGCAAGTTCTTCTCCTGGGACCACAATCTCCTTGTCTTTTGATACTAATTTTCCCATTTATTTTCACCTTTGTATTGGTTTCTATTTTTTCTTTGCTTCTTTGAGGATCTTCTCTATCTCTGATCTTGACGCTTTCTTGTACATATTCTCTGATGTCTTTATGAAAGCTGCGTCGACCCTTTCCACATTGAAGTTCTTGTCAAGGACTTTTGCCAGCGTCTTTATGCACAGCTTCAACCCTTCCTCGACTGTTATGGACTCCTTGTACTGCTTATGGAGCACTTCCTCAACTTCAGTCTCGCCTTCTCCTATGGCAGCGGCCTTGTACTGGAAGAAGATGCCTGTAGGGTCTGTCTCAAACAGTTTCGGGCCGGTGCTGTCGATTCCTGCCACCAGCACGCTCACGCCAAAAGGCCTGAGGCCGGCGCTCTGGGTGCACATCTGCTTAAGGTCAGATATGTCCTTCACCACAGTCAGTATGTCTATAGGGCTGTCATAGGTCACCTTGTTCTGCTGGGCCCTGACCTGCGCCCTGTCGATAAGCACGCGGGCGTCTGAGAGTATGCCTGAAGCGGTCGCCATCACGTGGTCATCGATCTGGAATATCTTGTCCAGGCTTTCTGTGACCACCAGGCTGTCCACGATCCTCTTGTCTGTGACAAGTATGACTCCATCAGAGCACACCATGCCTATAGCGGTGCTGCCCTGCCTTACTGTCTTTTTGGCGTATTCCACCTGTAATAATCTTCCGTCAGGGCTGAACATAGTGATAGTCCTGTCATATCCCATCAGTTGGTGCGGCATTGGCTGTTGCATTTTCTACCTCCTTTAGCTTGCAAGGTATTTCTGTTCAGCTTTCTTTATGATCCCAGAAACACCTATGCTCTTGATTATGACTTTCCTGCCCTGTACCTGCTTTGTCAGGGCCAGGCTTGCTTTCAGATTTTCTACATGCTTGCTGCTCACTCTTATCAGACCTCTTTGTTTTTCCTTGTTGTATCTGTCTTTCAGTATCATTATTCCTGCTTTTGCGCATCCTGACTCGCCTAAAAATTCCAGCGAGCTCTTCCAGATTGCGTCAGAAATAGCTGAAATATCCTTTATTTCCTTCTTTGAGGCGATTTCAAACGCCAGATAACGCTTTTTTTCCCTTAAACTGGGCAATAATGGCTTAATCTTCTTCATTTGAACTTTTCTCCTTGTTCGTGGTTTACTTCTCCGAGAAAACAGTTTTTACCACCTATTCTCTCTTTCTCTCTCAGATGTTAAGAATAGCAGACGGCTTTATAAAGATTATGGTTTTGAGGGCTCTGGCTGATCATTCGCAGATATTCTCTATCTCCTTTATCTCTTTCCTGATCTCCTTGAGCATGAACTCCATCTTGTTTTTTTCCCTTGCCTCGAGGTTGAGCCTCAGCTTGGGTTCTGTGTTGGATTTCCTTAGGCTGAACCACCAGTCAGCATACTCGACTTTCAGGCCGTCCATCTTATTGACGTTTCCGTCAGAATGCAGCTCCTCCATCTTTTCCAGGACAAGATCCTTGTCTTTGACCTCAAAGTTGATCTCTCCGCTGTGGAAGTATCTTCTTATCGGGCTGATCAGCTCAGACAATGGCTTTTTTTCCTTGCTAAGTATGTTCAGAACCTTAAGTATGGTTATAAGGCTGCTTTCGCAGTAGCTGTTCTCCCTGTAATAGAAATGTCCGGAAAGCTCGCTTGCAAATGAGCAGCCCTTGTCCCTCATTATGGATTTTATGTAAGAATGGCCTACCCTTGTCTCCATAGGCCTTCCTCCGTTGTCGTCGATCTCTTCAGGAAGAGCCATTGTGGATCTCAGGTCATAGCATATGGTATGCATCTTGTTCTTTAGCATGTCCTTTGATATAAGGGCAGCGATAGTGTCAGGGGTGACGACCTCTCCCTTGTCATCCACAAAGAAAACCCTGTCGCAGTCACCGTCAAAAGCTATTCCAAGGTCAGCATCCTCATGCTTCACCTTTTTCTGAAGACCCTTGAGTGTTGAGAAATCAAGCGGGTTGGGCTCATGCGCAGGGAAGGTGCAGTCTATCTCCATGTTCATAGGGATGACCTTCACCCACCTGAAGCTCTTCATCATCTCAGGGAAATCGACTGCAGCCATGCCGTTCCCCCCGTCCACCACCAGCTTTACCTTGGGTATCTTCTCTGCAAACTTCAGGACAAACTTCATATAATCCTTGATCACGTCCTTTTTTATGATCCTGCCTTTTTTCGGCATCCTGGCAAAATCATGGGCAAACACAGCCTCGCCTATCTGGCTGATGCCTGAGTCTCCTGTTAGAGGTATGGCTTTCTCTCCTGTAAGCTTCATGCCGTTGTATTCCTTTGGGTTATGGGATGCTGTGACCATCACCCCTCCGTCGAGCTTGTATTTCCAGACAGCGAAATAAAGCATGGGAGTGGTGCAGACACCTATGTCTGTAACCTCAGCGCCCTGGTCTGTCATGCCCTGTACAAGCGCCTCATGAAGCGCAGGACTGCTTTTCCTGGCGTCCCTTCCCACAGCCACTTTCGGCTTGTTGATGAACTCTATGAACGCCCTGCCTATCCTGTAGGCGATCTTCTCGTCGATAGCTGAAGGGTAGAGCCCCCTGATGTCATATGCCCTGAAGATCTCTATGGTCTCAGGCTTTCTTTGCTGTTTTGGCCTTTTCCAGGCGTCCAGGATGTCCATTTTTCATTACCTCTTTTCTAGCTTGGTTAGCTTCTTTCGGAAGGCTGAGGAAAAATATGCTAATCCAGGTCATTCCATTCCTCTATCGCAGTCTCCCACCTCTCAAATGTTCCAGTGTCAAACCACTGCCCTTTAAAGGGATAGCCGAAAAGCTTTTCCTGCTCTGCAAGTTTTGGGAATATGTCCTTCTCGAGCATGACAAACCCCTCAGGGATCATGTCTATGACTTCAGGCTCTATCATGTACAGTCCGCTGTTGATAAGATTGGAAGGGGCCTCTTCTTTCTTTGGTTTTTCTACAAACTGGAGTATCTTGTTTCCTTCAATCTTTGCCACCCCGTATGCAGAGGGGTCTTCTACCTGCCATAATGCGATCGTGGCTGCAGCATCGTTGTCCTTATGCACCTTTTCCATCTCTTCCAGATCAAGTTCTTTCAGCTCGTCTCCGTTTGTCATTATGAAGGTCTCTGTCAGCCTGTCTTTGATAAGCCTTAGGCAGCCTGCTGTTCCGAGAGGCTCTTTTTCCTCAACATAAGATATATTCACCCCATACTCCCTTCCGTCTCCGAAGCGCTCCTTTATCTGGTCAGACATATGGCCTACTGCAAGGGTTATGTCTGTTATCCCATATCTTTTGAAAAGGTCAAGAAGATGCTCTATAAGTGTCTTTCTATGCACAGTGATCAGGGACTTGGGCATCTCCAGAGTAAGAGGCCTCAGCCTTGTACCCAGCCCGCCTGCGAGTATCACCGCCTTTTTTATCTGCATACAGGCAGACTGGCAGTAATGGTATTTAAAGTTTTCTGGTGGGATCACGGAATACTGAAACCAGGCGCAAGCCTTATAAAACTTGATATGCAATAATAATCACAGGAAACATATACATATACAAACAAGGAGAAAAACATAAATCATACTCTGGCTTATGGATTCTGGATAAAAAAAGCAGTGTGCAGTAAGCAACATAATCCCTGATGGGCAAGAACCTCTGGATAAATACTGATCAGACAATAACAGCCCTAAGGTCATGCTGCGTGCAGGTCTTTACCTTTACCTTTATCTTCTTCCAGAGAAGATCCCTGTCTGAGAAGACCACCACAGGCTTGTAGGCATAGTTCCTTCCCTGCCACGACTGCCTGCCGTCCTCTTTCTTCCCTTTCTCATCTATGATTATGTACCCTTCCCATCTTTCCCATAACTTGTTCCTCTCGAAAGCGATCCATTCAAAGATGGATGACAGCTCCCTGGACCTTTCTTTTGTCTCTTTGGGATGGACCTGGTCAGGCATGGCTGCGGCTTCTGTCTTGGGCCTGGGCCAGAACCTTGACCTGTTAAGGACGTCCGGCTTGGTCTCATCTATGAGCCTGAGCGAGTCTCTGAACTGCTCCCTGGTCTCTCCTGGAAACCCGCAGATGATGTCTGTGGCTATGGTCAGGCCCGGAACATGGGCCCGGAAATCCCTGACTATCTGCCTGAAATCTTCAACAGTGTATCTCCTTCTCATCTTCTGCAGGATCTCGTCGTTTCCAGACTGTACAGGTATATGCAGAAACCTGAACATCTTGCTGTTCCTGAAAGCGTGTATGAGAGGCGTGATCATCCCCTTCACCTGGTCAGGGTTTGCCATCCCCAGCCTTACCCTAAAATCTCCCTTTACCTGGCAGACATCCTCAAGCAGCTTTGGGAGGGAATCGTTGATGTTTTTTCCCCAGCAGCCGCTATCCTGTGCTGTGAGCCAGACCTCTTTGGCGCCTTCTGCTGCAGCTTTTCTCACCTCTTCGAGGATCTGCTCTCTCGGGTAGGACACAAGATGCCCTCTTGCAGCCTTTACCTTGCAGTATGCGCACGGCTCTCCCAGGCAGCCTGCAGCGATGGGTATGATCGCGATAAGGCTGTTTTTTCTGAGCACAGGGAGCCCCAGTCTCTTGTTCTTCTCTTTGGCGACCAGCGCGACCGGGTGGCTGTTGAGTGTCTCTTCCACAACCTGTTGTATGTTCGTCAACTGGTCAGGGCTGATCATAGAGTATCCCTCCAGCTTCTCAGGGTCAGTTGCGGATATGCAGCCTGCTATGACCACAGGCTTGGATATGCTTTCAAGATATCTGAAGAACCTTTTTTCTGTGGGCCCTTTTACTGTGCATGAGTTGATGATGACAAGGTTTGCATCTTCTGCTTTGTTGACTATCTCAAACCCTGCTTTTTTCAGGATGCCTGCCATGACCTCGCTGTCAGACCTGTTCAGGGAACAGCCGAAGGTCTTGATGTAGATCTTTTCCATCTCTCCCACTAATGATGATTTATTTATAAATCTTAGGATTGCGGCTTTCAGCTCTCTTCAATAAGCTCATCAATGGTGTTGAAGTCAAGCTGCAGGGCTTCAAAAAGAGGGGCCGGGTCTCTTGGCAGGGTCTTTCCGTAGAAATAGCTGTTTACAGTGTCGATAGGCAGCCCTGAGGCCTGGCTGAGCTCCTGCCTTCCCATCCTAAGCTCCTGCATCCTCTCTTTCACTGCCTGGGAGAACCGGAGATATCTATGGTTGGCCATCCTTTTTTTCCGCTGTTCCTTCCTCTTCTCCTGTTTTGGGGTGGGCTTGGGCCAAGGAATATCTTTTTTCAGCTCATATTCCATCATCCCATCCTGGTTGGTGTACGGAAGCTTCATCTCTGAGAACATGCACTCCAAAATCTCATGGTCAGGCATGCTCCTGGCGTCTGCGTAGCTGTTGAGTCTTGGCAGTCCTATGCCCAGCCTGTGTGCCATCTCTTTTCTTGTGATCCCGAGGATCTTCAGTTGTCTTTTGATGACCTCAGAGAGGACAATATACTCAGGCCTATCCTGTCTTGCCATCCTCCTGGCTTTCTGTCTGTGCTTCCTGTCATCAAACCCTGCCTGCCTTGCAAGGTTGTCGAGATGCACTGATCTTGGAGCTCCATGGTCATGGCAAAGGTAGTCTGAGAGAGGCACCCCTTTTCTTTCTGCAAGCGTGCGGAAATATCCTGTCCTTGAATCATGCCCTTTTCTGCCTGCCAGATCCTTCAGGTAATCGTTCCATGAGTCATATCCGTGGCAGAAGGCTCTTGCGTTGGAGTATGAGATATCAAGCTCCTGGGAGACCTGCTTCATGTTAAGGCCGTCTGCATGGAGCTCTCTCGCCTTTTCCTTGACATCATCAGGGATCTTCTTTGACATACCCCTTATGAGGTCTGTCCTGCTTATAAAGTTTTCGTTTGTAACCACTATCAAGTGATTTAATAAGAACTATGATCTTTTCCTTCTTATAGGCACCTTTCTGCCCTTTACCTTCACATGAGTCACTTTCCTGCTTTTTTTCTTCTTTGGCTTGCGGCTCTTGCTTTTGCCTTCCTTGGGAGCGTACCTGCTGAAAAATATGAGGATGACAGCTATTACAGGTATTATGAGGACAGGTATCATGGTCTGGATGACTGATCCTGAATCCTGGACATCTCCCCCTATCTCTTCTGCGATAGGGATCACCTTGAGCTGCTTCCAACACCATTCAGGCACGTCTTTCTTAAGCTCATACAGGATATCCACCTTCTGGTTGATCTCCTCAAAATGCCACATGATAAGGGGGTCATCAGTTATGACCTTGTAGTTCTCGTCTGAGAAATCGATCTCCTCCACGTGTTCTGCCATGCATTTGGGGATGAGCAGGTAAACCTTCACGTCCTTGAGCTTCTTGGTAGGGTCAAGGGAGGAGGTTATCATGGTCCTGCCGTCTATCTTCCTGACATTCTGCGTGATCTTGGTGACATTCTGGGTGGCTTCCTGCCTGGACTGCACATCCTTCAGCTGCTCCTCTGCATCCTCTGAGGTTATCTCAGACAGGATGAGCTTGAGGTCCTCTTCTGTTATGGTGGTGTTCATGGTGTAGGATATCTCTTGGGTATGCCCTGACCTCAGGTACCCGATGATGAAGCCGAGCACAGGGTCGTGCTCTATGATCTTGTAAGGGCTCCTTGAGGTTATCCAGTCAGCAGCAGGCACTATGCTCTTGGGTATCGTGTCTTTTATCTGTATGTTCTTCACGTCTATAAGCTTGGGGTTCTGGAGCGCAAGGTGGATGACAGATCTCCCTTCTGAAACATCCACGCTTCTTGTGGCGACAAGGCCTGTCAGCCTGTTGATCTCTTCCAGTGCAAGCTGGGTCTCCTCCCTTGTAAGGGTTATGAGCTGGCCTTCCTGGAGCATGGACTCAAGTATTGGCTTCTCTTCTTTCGGCTCTACTATGTCCTCCATGGTCTCGTTCTTGAGCTCAGGTTCCACAAAGTACACCACAGACTTTGCCACTGTGCCGCACATGATCTTGAGTATGTTGGAGCCCATCCTTGAGTTTACCTTGAATATATTGTTGTATGCAGACTGGACATTTCCGTTGTTGAGCTGGTATGAGCATTCCACAGGGTAGTTTGTCTCAAAGTCCACCCTCACCCTCTGTTCTGTGTACACTTCTCCCTGCTCAGGCTCGTTTATGGTTATCTTTATAGGGGTGTTTACGCAGTACGCGTCGCATGAGCCTGCAAGCCTGCAGATGTCATAGGTGCCCTCGTTCTTGTCATCGCACCCTGTGTTGTTGTAGCACATTATGTTTGTGCATTCTTTGTATTCGCATACAGCTTCGCAGGTGTTGGGCTGGCTGCATCCGATCAGCTCAAATCCTTGTTTCGGCGGGCAGTCATTGTTTCCTGCGCACACGGCTTCTGCGCAGATGCCCTCGCAGCAAAGCCCTGTTTCGCATTCTGCGTTTGTGAAGCATTCTACAACATTTATGGTTACTGAATCTTTTTTTGTTGCCTGGTCGCCCCATCCTGTTATGCTTATAGTGTATTTTCCTGGATTTTCGTATGAGTGCGTCGGGCTGTAATCTTCAGAGGTTGTTCCGTCTCCAAAGTTCCATTCGTGGTCGTATATCCCTTCTGATTGGAAGCCTGCTGATAACAGTTCTCTTACCCTGAAAACATCTCCTTCTTGTGGTGAGGTTATGGATATTGATGTTGGGGCTGAAACTCCTGAAGAGCCTCCGTTGCCTATTGTCTGGATAGATCCTATTCGTGGAACAGAGCCGCTGCAGTTGCTCCAGCCGTTTGAAGTGCAGATTCTTGTGCCATCTGTGATACATCCGTCTGTGAAGTTAGCATCACAGCATTTCTCAGTAAGAGTGTAGTCTGCAGTGACGTTATGGTTTTCATCTATGAGTGTGTCTCCGTCATTGTCTGTTCCGTCGCATAGTTCTTCTGTGCTGTTCCCTACAAATACTGACAGCACTTTTGTTGTCGAAAGGTTGTCTGTGTCTGTTGCGTTGAATAGTATGTCTTCTCTTCCTGTCCAGTTGATGTCAGGGCTTATGTTTATCTTGTGGGTTGTGTTGCTGAAAGCTATTGTTATGTTCTGTGTCTGGTTATAGGTCCAGGTGATGTTCTCTGCATCATCTTTGTCATCATCCTGGAAATATATCAGGTTGTTTTCAACGTCCAGGTCAAAAGTGTAGTTATTGTTCCACTCTATTGTAAGGTTGTTTTCAAGAGTGATTGTCGGAGGTGATAATATGTTTGAAGTTACTGTTTCTGTGGTCACTGCGAATTTGGCTGTGTCTGTATATCTAACTTTTGTTAAGTTGTCTGAAAGGTAGTATGATACTTCTGATAAGGCAACTTCAAGATTTACTGTTCCTGATCCTGTTGGTGAAAAAAGATACGATCTTGTGACAAAGCTATTATTGTCTATCTGTGTTACGTTGATGCTTCCGTTAACAGTACACTTGTTATCACAAGCAATGCCTCCTTTAAAATAGTTTGCTGT
>WJKB01000022.1 GCA_014729345.1 Candidatus Woesearchaeota archaeon | reverse complement strand
GTTCATGAGATACAAGCTGCTGTCATCAAAGCACATATTCTTTGAGGACCTGTTCGTCTACCTGATTGAGAGAAATTGCAGGATACCTGACCTAAAGGAGCTCTCAGAGATAAGGCTGTTTGCAAAGGGACATAGGGGAGTGCTTTTCAGGTGCAGGTATATGGGCAAAGATGCTGTGCTGAAGACAAAGAGGCCTGAGAGCGAAGCATCAGGAAGGATGAAAAATGAGGCAGGATGGCTGAAAAAGCTGAACCCCATGGGCATAGGCCCGAAACTGCTGAAGTCAGACAATGAATGGTTCATCTATGAGTATGTGAGTGGAAAGTTCCTGCCTGAATTTGCACAGGGAGCCGCAAAGACCAGGATAAGAAAAGTCCTGGAAGAGGTCTTCAGGCAATGCTACCAGCTGGACATGATAAGGGTGGACAAGGAAGAGATGCATAGGCCTTTCAAGCATATCATTGTCGGAGAAAATGCCGTGATGGTGGACTTTGAGAGGGCGCACAAGGTAAGAAAAGCGAAAAACGTGACCCAGTTCTGCCAGTACATCATATCCTCAAAGTTCAGCAGGATACTGAAGGAAAAAGGGTTCAGGATAGATAGAAGCAAGATGGTCTCCCTGGCAAAAAGATACAAGGCAGAGCAGGATAGAGACAACCTGAAAAAGATAATCGAAGCTGTCAGGTAAAGGGAAAGCAAAATAGCAAAAATTTAAATACTAACAGGTTTTGAGGCCTGACGGGGTGGTATAGATGAAAAACATAAAGAAAAGCTTGCTGTTTTTTGTTATGATCATGATGTTCTGCAGCGCTGTGAATGCTCAGTACATCGAGGAGGGTGCTTTTGCCAGTTCCCAATGCTATGTTAACGGCCAGGCGAACCTTCCGGTCAGTTCTGAACATGATGAGAGTGTGGATTTCGACGATATAAAGATCCATGCCTGCATAGAGGGGACCAGCCAATGCTTTGAAGTGTACGGAACATGGTATGACAAGGAACTTCAGGAGCAGCTGAGCAGGATTCCTGCTGAAGAGGACGTTTACTTTGTTTCAGATGAAGAGACTTTCACAGAGGATGGTGAATACAGGATAAGTTTTTCAGACCTTCCCGGCACAGATGATGAGAACAGGTCCTTTGAATACCTTGTGGAATGCCCAGGATTTGGATACAGGTGCTCGCTTTTGCAGCCCAAGATCGAAAGATGCTTTGTGGTGGATAACAGGATATTCTACGCTGAGATTTCAGGCATAAGAGGTGAAGGGATAGACCTTCTTTCAGATGTCCAGATACAGGTGGACTGGGAGCTTCTTGGAAAAAAGGTTGAGAATTTCTATGAGCCGCCTGCGGATGCTGAGATAGAGGAGACAGATACAGGCGCATACACCATAAGGTTTGAGATGACAGACCAGATGATACAGAACGGAGTGGACAGCCTGAGGATAGAGGAGCAGAACTGCAACCCAAAGCTTTACAATACCTACTCTTACAAGTCATGCGAAAAACCCCCAACAGTCTTTTGCGGAGACAGCGAGTGCTCGGAAGAAGAGACTCCTGAAAGCTGTCCTGAGGACTGCGGGCAGGAAGATGAAGAAGGTCAGGAAGGTATGACCAGAGAGCCTGGGGAGGACCAGGGCACGCAGGTTGAAGGCGGGGAAAGCCCTGATGATCAGGCAGGAGAGCAGCAGGAGACTGCAGACATGCAGGAAAGAAGCGCCCAAGGCCTTTCTACAGCAAAGACCGCAGGCATCATAGCGGCTATCGTGGTGGTGCTGGCTGTGATCATATATCTCTCCAGGAAAGGAAGGAAGAACAGGGAAAGAACGCAAGAGAAAGAAGAGACACAGGAGAAAGAAAAAGCTGAAGAGGAAGAAAGTCCTGAAGAGTAAAGCCGCAGAAAAGATTGAAGAGATTTCAAAAGAGGTGTTAACATGGGAATTGGGATAGATTCCATAAACGAGGCTCTTGGATGCGTGTGCATCGCGTTGGGAGCATACCTGTTTTTTGTAGCAGTAAAGACAAACATGCTTTTCTACTGCACAAATATGCAGGTCCATATGAATGCGATCATACCTGTACTTGCCTCATTCCTTGTATTTGTCGGATCCCTGGTGATCACTTTTTCGCTGAAAAATCGCAGCAAGGGATGACAGAATACTTGGAGACCATTGTCAGTCCATCAACTGCAATGAAGACAAAAAGGTCAAGAAAATGGATGGCATACCCCACTTTATGGTGTCAGCTGCTATAGCCACGGCCTTGTTTCCTGTATACGGGTGGTGGTCAGGTCTTGCCCTGGTCGGAGGGTGGGCAGTTGATTTTGACCACTATATGTTTTACGTGCTTTTTTTCAGGGATCTTGATCCGCTGAATGCGCTAAGATACTTCAAGGGGACTGACAGGATCATGCCTACGTTCTGCCTTTTCCATACAGTGGAATTTATCGCGCTGGTAACAGTAGTGTCTTTCATAAGCATACCTCTGTTCATATTCTCTTTGTCGCTTGTGATACATGTCTTTCTGGACATATTTTATGACTGGCGTATCGCAAAGAGCGGTCTTGAAAGATTTTCAGTATTAGTGTATGGAATAAGCATATTCTTAGCAGTCAGCCGGAAAAACAGATAGATACTGACAGCAATACATATTAATGCTTTAGGAAAAGAACAGTGCATGTCACTCATAAACCTGGTGGTAAGAGAAAAAGGAAAGCTTTACAGCTCCTGCATCCACTGGAGACAACTTCTTGAGCTGCTGGACATAAGGCTGAAAGGGATTAGGAAATTTATGATGCAGAAGAGGGTAAGGCTCGTGCCTTATGACGCAGGCCTGTTTGTAGTGGATTTTGACACAAGAGCCATCTTCAGCCTTCATGTCTGCTTCAGGGTGTCTGACATAAGCAAGGATGCAAGAGTTTGGATAGGGCATAATTTCAGCTACATGGACTATACAGCTGACAGCATGAAAGTCATGAACAAGGACCTGGAGACAGCAGGATTTTCTGTGTGATGGTTTGGCAAAAAGGTAACGCAAGGAATGATCAGACATTTCTGAGAATAGCCTCAGGATATAGG
>WJKB01000021.1 GCA_014729345.1 Candidatus Woesearchaeota archaeon | reverse complement strand
GTATTCATAGAATAAAGAATCTAATCAAAAATAAAAAAGGGTGTTCTGTGTTTTTTGGGTGTTAACAAAGTGGAGCTGATAAAATGATCGTGCAAAAGGACTTTTTGAGCAAACTCAAAGATTTTGGTCTTAACAGCTATGAGAGCAAGTTATGGACAGCATTGCTTTCAAGAGGGATTTCTACAGCAGGAGAACTATCAGACATCGCCAATGTTCCAAGGTCAAGGAGCTATGATGTCCTGGAAAGCCTTGAGAAGAAAGGGTTTATCATAATGAAGCTGGGAAAGCCCATAAAATATATCGCTGTACCTCCTGAAGAGGTTGTTGAGAGGGTAAAGAAAAAGATAACAGATGATTCAGAATCACAGGTCAGGATGCTTGAAGAGCTTAAGGACAGTGAAGTCCTGTCTGAGCTTAATTCGCTCCATGCTCAGGGAGTCGATCTTGTAGAGCCTTCAGAGCTTACAGGAAGTGTGAAAGGCAGGAACAACCTGTATAATCATATCGAGAACATGGTCAAGGGAGCTGAGAAGTCAATTATCATCATGACAACCTCCCAGGGCCTTTTGAGGAAGTCAGACGCCCTTAAAGGTGCCCTGAAAAATGCAAAAGACAAAGGCGTCAAGATAAAGATTGCAGCACCTATCTCCAAAGAGAACAAGAAAACAGCCAAAGAGCTTTCAAGGTTCGCTGAAGTAAAGCATACAGAAAAGAAAGCAAGGTTCTGTGTTGTTGACGGCAAAGAGCTTACCTTCATGCTATTGGATGACAAGGATGTTCATTCAAGCTATGATGCAGGAGTATGGGTCACAACATCATTCTACGCATCTGCGATGCAGCAGCTTTTTGAGTCTGAATGGTCAAAACTAAAGTCTGTTGACCAGATAAAGGTTTGAGAATTATCCTCTTCTGATGATTCTCTTTAGTCTTGCTGCAAATACAAACATTTAAATACCATTCCCTCTTTTTGTTACCAATAATACTTTCAAAAGAGGTGAAAAAATGGCAGTTACAGAACAGATGCTATTGGTGATTCTGGCAGTGATAGTAGGCACTTTGGCAGCTATTGTTTACTCTTTAAGAATCCTCGTTCTGATGGAGAGAAGGGTCGCTAAGATAGAGTTGCATCTGGAGAGGATGGTTGGAAAAGTCCTTAAGGAAGAGATGAAGATAGAGAAAGGTATGAAAAAGAAGAAAAGAAAATAATTTTTTTATTTTCCTAGTCCTGAAAAATGACTCTCCAAAAGACAGTGCGTGATATCAAGAGTCTTAAGATTCAGGGAGCTAAAAACATTGCTGTTTCTGCTGTAAAGGCCCTGAGCGAGCATGCGCGTTCTGCCAAGCCCAAGAGCGCCAAAGGTCTCATCAAGGAGCTTGACTTTGCCAAAAGGATGCTTTTTGCCTCCAGGCCTACAGAGCCCTGCATGAGGAATGCGCTGAATTTTGTGATGAACAATGTTCATGGCGAGGACCTGGAACACCTGAGAAGCGTCTTTCATATGAATGTCAAGAGATGCCTTGACCACCTTGATTCTGCAGGCAGACTGATTGCGAAGATAGGTGCAAGAAAGATAAGGAACGGCATGGTGATATTTACCCACTGCCACAGCAGTACAGTGGACAGCATACTCCTTGAGGCGAAGAAAACAGGCAGGAGATTTGAGGTTCATAACACTGAAACAAGGCCCAGGTATCAGGGAAGGATTACTGCCAAAGAGCTTGCAAAGGCAGGCATCCCTGTCGAGCATTATGTGGACAGCGCTGCAAGGCTGGCCCTGAAAAAGGCTGACATGATGTTGATGGGAGCAGATGCCATAACCTCAGAAGCCAAGGTCATAAACAAGATCGGCAGTGAGCTTTTTGCAGAGGCTGCATCCCTGCGTGATGTTCCTGTATATTCATGCTCGGATTCATGGAAGTTTGATCCAAAGACCATCTTCGGCTATGAAGAGACCATCGAGAAACGCAAGCCTGCTGAGATATGGAAAAACCCTCCAAAAGGGGTCAGGATCAACAATTTCGCTTTTGAGAGCGTGGACTCTGACCTTATCACAGGCATCATCTCAGAGATAGGGGTCTATTCACCCTCACTTTTCATAGAGGAGATGAAGTCAAAGAACAAGTGGATATTCAAAAGGCTATATTTCTGATTTTCACCATCCTTATCATTTCTTGAGGTCAGCTTCAAGCTGCTTGATCTCTTTTTCTATCTCTTTGATTGTGTCAGAATTGTCTTCCTGATCCATAAGGTCCCCGCATTCAGGGCATTTGAAGTTGAAATTAGTAGCTTGGTCAAAATCAAGTCTCATGCACTTCTGTTCGCACGTATAGAAATGGCTGCTCTGTTCCCTCTCAAGCCTCTCTTTGAGCTTCTCAAGCCTTTTTTTCTTGATATCGTATATCAGGTACTTAACCCTCTTCATGTTGAATGTCCAGTAATATATGTACCATCCCTTTTTCTTGTCTTTTCTTCTGATAAATGAGACCAGGTTGGAATCATAAAGCCTGTACAGCATGTTCCTGGTCGTATTGATCTCTTGTTTTATATTGCTTGCAAGAGTGAATTCGCTTACATTCTTCTTGTTCTTGAGAGCCTTTACCAGGGGAATCACTTCTTCACCAGCAACTTCGCTGATAACTTCTTCAATAACCTTGTTTGTAAGCTTCATTTGAGGTTTCTTGGCTCAAATTTGGCTGAAAGCCAGATTTAGCGCTTTATTTGATATGATATATGTATCTGATTCTGGTATCTACTCTATATAAAGCTTTCGTTTTCCTTCCTAAAAGGCCACAGACCTATTCTATACCATCGAGCCTGCAAAAGTGAATATCAGTATGAAAAGGAACATTATGATATACACAGGTATCATTATGACAAGTCCTGCTACCAAGGTATACCCGTATATAGCAAAAGCCCTTTTCAAAAAGTTATCTGATATAAGCCACCCTCTATAACTGTAGGTTTCTTTTTTTGCCATCTGTACAGAATATCTGTCCAGATTTATTAATCTTTCCAAGAAGATTACTATCAGCAGGGTTAGAAGCCCTTTATCACTTCTTCAAAACTAAGTCCTTTGCTTTTTGCCGTACATGTATCCACCACAAAGTGCTTTTGGGTCTCTTTCAAGTCTTCAGGATTCAGGAAGAACCATCCCTTGTTGTTGAACTTTACTCCTATCCAGGGCTCTGCCCCGAACCTTGATGAGAATTCTCTCAGCTGGCTTACTTCCTCTTTTGTAAGATACTTGTACTTGCCCCTGCTTGCTTTGCATTCTATCGCCAGCTTCCTTAGCCTGTTGGAAGCCAGCACATCCGGGCTTGGCCATCCTATGCTTCCGCTTCCGGCCACCCTCACAGCTCCCCAGTCATTGTTCCAAAACAGGTGTATAAGCTCTCTTTCAGCATTGCATCCTTTTGATTTCCTGCTCATCTGGCCACCCTCATAGCCTGAACCTCATGAGGTCCTCTGCGCATACTACATTGTCAAATACAGTCCTTGCATCCTCCTCGATCTCAGAAGTGTTCTTGTACCTCTGGCTGAAATGTGTAAGGACCAGCTTCTTTGCCTGTGCCTGGTTTGCCAGAAGCCCTGCTTGTTTTGCTGTCATGTGCATATACTCCTCGCCTTTCTTCTCATGCTCGCTTGCGAATGTGGACTCGCATATCATCAGGTCAGCGTCCTCAGCAAGCTCCACAGCAGAGCGAGTAGGCACTGTATCTGCTATGTAAGCGATCTTCTTTCCTTTGACAATATATGTAGCTTCTTTCGGACTTATCTTCTTTCCTTTCCAAGTTATGCTCTTGTTTTCCTGCAGTTTTCCCAGCAGAGGCCCCTCAGGTATCCCCTGCTTCTTAACATACTTGACATTTATCCTTCTCCTGTCCTTTTCTGTGAAGGAAAATCCCAGTGTCATGGTGCTGTGCTTGAGCTCAGCGCATTCCAGATAATAATCCTTTGCATCCAAAAATTTTCCTGGCTTTATCTCTTTTACCACTAGCTTTATCCTCTGCTCGAAAACAAACGCCTCAAACATAGCATCAATATGCTTCTTGGTCCCTTCAGGCCCGTATATCTCCAGTGTTCCGGAATACTCGTTCGCCCCCAGGGTCTGTATGATCCCTGGAATCCCGAGAACATGGTCTCCGTGCCAGTGGCTGATAAGTATCTTTGACACCTGTGTAGGCCTGATCCCTGCTATCTTCATCTGTCTCTGAGTGCCTTCCCCACAGTCCAAGAGTATCCCTTCACCTTTATAGCTGAGGAATATGGATGTGTGGTTTCTTTCTTTTGTCGGCACCATGCTGCTGGTGCCCAAAAATACGACTTCCATTTGTTTTTGTATGTTCCTGCCTTATTTAATCATTTTGTTTTTGCTCTGCTGTATATTTATTTTCTATATAGAAAATTATAAAAAAATATGAATGTGCACATTGAAGCTATTAAAAACAAGACAAAGATACCAAAAAAGAGTTAATTTTATAAGCGAAACAGATTTCCAGGCATCAATATGGCAAAGAAGAAAGCAGCAGCGCAAGAAAGTGATGATTCTTCTGTAAAACAGCTGATAAAAACTTTCTATTCAAAGGAGCGAGTACTTACTGAAGACAGCGACGCTGCCAGGCTGCTGTATGAGCAGAGCAGGTTCGGCAATGTCATAGAATCAGGCAAGATACAGCTAAGCCTGCTTGAGGCCCTTTACCTGCTTGAGAAAGGAAAGATCACGGTCCTTGATGGAAGAAACAAGGAGATTTCTTCAGAAAAGCTCATAAAAAAGGCCCAGAAGATTGAGCCGAACTTCTGGATAAGGTACTGTGTTTTCAAGGATATGAGAAACAGGGGATACATAGTGAAGACTGCTCTCAAGTTCGGGGCAGATTTCAGGGTCTATGACAGGGGAGTGAAGCCAGGGGAGGACCATGCCAGATGGATCATCTATCCTGTGCATGAAGGTGGAACCATCACCTGGTATGAGTTTGCAGCCAAGAACAGGGTAGCTCACTCGACCAAGAAAAGGCTTCTTATCGGCATTGTCGATGATGAAGGCGATGTAACCTATTATGAGATAAGATGGATGAGGCCTTGATTTAAACCTCTATTTTCCAAAGTAATAATATTTTTAAACTTCTGGCCCATCTGATTTTGTATGGACATAAAGGAAAGGATTATCTCGATAATAAGATCAAAAGGTCCGGTCATCCCTGTGCAGATAGCCAAGGAGCTTGAGACCAATATGATATTCGCTTCTGCGCACCTAAGCGAACTGGTCAGGTCAGGCGAGATCAGGATAACCCAGAACCTGAGAATCGGCGGCAGTCCGCTATATTATCTTCAAGGACAGGAGTATAAACTGCAGGATTTTGCAGAACACCTGAATGAGAAAGACCAGAAAGCCCTGGAACTTCTGAAGCAGAACAAGGTCCTTAAGGATAGGGAGCAGACTCCTCTGATCCAGGTGGCTCTGAGATCCATAAAGGATTTTGCAGTCCCCCTGCAGGTCACCCATAATGATGATTCCAAAGAGATCTTCTGGAAGTTTTATCTCATGTCCACTGACAATGCCAGCAGGGTTATCCAGAGCAGGCTCAGGAAGGACAAGAAAAAGGTCGAGGCTCCCCAACCCCATGTACAGCATGGCGCTGAGGCAGCAGCTCAGGACCAGGAAAATGCTGGGCCTGAGGTCATGGAAACCAAACCTAAATACGCAGCCAGTCCTGAAAAAGAAGCATCCCCTGCAGGCCAGGGAGATGCAGACAAGCATGCCAAAAAAGAAGGTGTTGTCTGGAAAGACAAGGCAGGTGGAGATTCAATAATAAACCCTGAAGAAGAGCAAGATAAGACCGGCTTCAAAGACAACACGAAAGATAATAATAACCATGAAAAAAAGAGTGCAGATGAAAAAAAACCATCAGACATCAGAGAAAAACCCAATGAAAAAGAACAGAAAGACAAGCATATCAGACCAAAACCAAAGACATCTGCAGTGAAAAAGGAGAACAAGACCCAAAAAGAGGAAACCAAAGAGAAAAAGAAGTGTGATCTTAAAGATAAGAATGAGGAACAATCCAGCCCTTTTGTGGATACGACGATCTCTGACCCGTTTGCAAAGCAGGCAAGGGAATTCTTCTCCAGAAACAGGATCGCTGTGCTGCAGAACAGTATCGTGAAGAAAAAGACTGACATAGACTTTGTCATAGAGGTGCCGAGTCCTCTGGGTCCCCTCCCTTATTACTGCAAGGCCAGGAAAAAGAAGAGGATCAATGATGGCGACATCAGCCAGGCTTTTCTGCAGGGACAGCTCAGGAAGCTGCCTGTGATGTTCCTCACCACAGGAGAACTTACAAAGAAAGCAAAGGCCATGATTCAAAAAGATTTTAAAGGGATAGTGGTTCGCAAGCTTTGAG
>WJKB01000020.1 GCA_014729345.1 Candidatus Woesearchaeota archaeon | reverse complement strand
TACTCTTTCAGAGGGCAATTATACTTTGACCACTTTTGCCAGGGATGTTGTGGGCAACAACAATACAAAGTCTGTGTGGTTCTATGTTGACAAAACAATTCCTAATGCTACTGTCCAGGATGGCGGCTGGGTTGATCCTACGCCTGCGAACAATACTTTCACTAATGTGCAGACCCAGACCTTTAACATGACCTGCAACGAGAGATTTGTGGATACTGTCTGGCTAAAATTTAACGGCACTGTGAACAAGACACCAACAGGCAGCCTGGGAATATATTTCTGGTGGACATACCAGAGCATGGCTGACGGATCATACACCTACATTGGCTACTGCAACGACACTGCAGGCAATCAGAACAGCACTAAGCTTAGGGTGATCAACATAGACACTTCAGTACCATCTATAGATGATGTACTGACACAGCCGAACATGACGCTTTACAATAACGGCACTCTCCAGAACCTCTCGATCAACTTTACCACAAGCGAATACCCCATACAGGTCGCCCTGAACCTCTATAACTCATCAGGCTCTGTGGTGGATGTCCAGGGACCTGTGACCATCATAGATGATTCAGGGATACCTCTCAATTATACTGTGCCTGGAACCATCGCTGACGGCAACCATACCCTGAACATGAGCACCACCGACCTGGCAGGCAACCTGAATGTCACCATCATAGGCCAGATAGTCGTGGACTCTGTTGCTCCTTTGCTGAGCCAGATAGCATCTGTGCCTCAACTGCCTGCATACAACAATGCCACTGAGCAGAACATCTCAGTGAATTTCACAAGCAGCGAATACCCTGTAGAGGTCCTGCTCAGGCTGTACAACTCCAGCGGCAGCCTGGTCAACACTTCAGGACTGTTCTCTGTCGCAGGCGCAACCGAGTTCCCGGCAAACATCACTTTTCCCGGAGGCCTGGGAGAAGATGCGTATCTGCTGAACATGACGGCAGCAGACCCTTCCCTCAACAAACAGTCCTTCACTGTAGGTACCATTACAGTGGACCTGACGCCTCCTCGCATCACAGGCTTTGTCTGCAGTCCTCAGGTGGCAAACGTGAATGAGAGCGTAGTCTGTAATGCCACGGTCACGGACAACTTTGTCCTGGATACTGTAAATGCCACAGTCACATCCCCGGATGGAACTGCCCAATCTCCTGCAGTGAGCAATATAAGCAGCATGTACTACATCACCTTCAGCAACACCTCCCTGACAGGAGACTATGATGTTTTCTGGAAAGCTGCGGACGAGAACGGTAACATCAACTCCACAAACCTGTCATTCAATGTAATCGACGCTTCAGCCCCTGCTGTCACAGCAAACAGCCCTATTGATGGATACAATACCACAAGCACCTCTCTGCTGCTTAACTTCAGCGTGTCTGACAATTACTATCAGAGCCTAAACTGCTCCCTATACCTTGACGGCAACCTGAACCAGACAAACCATTCCACCTCCGTCGGACTGAACGCGTTCCTTGCCACAGGACTATATCAGGCAGACCATGAATGGTATGTGAACTGCACAGACGGCTCGAACAACAGCAACGCTACCATCCCAAGAAGCTTCACTGTGGACTACACCAGCCCGGCTTTCATAAGCCTTACCACAGACCCTTCTGATGAAGATGATCTTGATCCGAACGTGATCGTGGATGTATCTGCAAACGTGACAGAGAATGCCACACGCGTAGATGAGGTCATATTCCAGAGAAGACTTGCTACCAACCTCTCGTTCACCAACCTGACAATGGTATATAACAACAGCCTGGGGCTGTACACCAGCAGCTTCAACGCCTCTGATGCAGGGGTTTATATACTGAGGCTATGGGCTAATGACACTGTAGGCAACCAGCAGTACAGCAATACTGTAAACATATCTGTGGTTTATGACCTTAGCTGGACAAGGGGCCCTTCATCCTTCGGACCAAAGACAGTGGATATCAACACTTCAACGAACATCGGAAATCTCACTATCAACAATACAGGCGATCTTGCGCTTAACTTCTCAATACTTTCTGACTCAGAAAACACCACATACAACATCTCCTCAAACTTCACCATACCAGCAGGACAATACCTATCCCTGACGGTAAACGACTCCATCAACTATTCAGGCGTAAAGACCATAAGGCTCAACATCTCAACATTCCCTGTGGGAGACCCCCATTCACTGGTCACTAAAGGGACACTGGTGAGCGTAACAGGCCAGCCCATACTCGAGACAGAATTCATAGTCCCTGGTCCTGACTCTATATCTGTCACACAGGGAGACACCAATGTCCAGTTCTGGGCAAAGGTGACGAACATAGGGACAGGAAACGCCTCCAATGTAACGTTGTTCATACTTCTGCCGGATGAATGGCAGGTCACTTTCGGACTGCTGAACATCACATACAACGAGATACTTGCAGGCGATTCTGAAGAGAACATAGTAGAGGTGACCATACCCTCGAACGCTACCCTTGTAACAAATGTGGTGGTGGCAAACACCACAGCCTACAATAGGGACAACATATCTCTCGCTGATATCCAACTCCTGTTCGGAGATGAGGTTGAGGTGACTGTCAATGCTCCGTCTGAGATACTGGGAGGCGGAGGTGGCGGAGGCAGGGTATCCCCTGCACCTCCAGGCCCAGTGGCCCCTTCAGGAGGCCTTTCCACACCAGGAGGCATGCTCGGCGGAGAGGTCAAGAGAATCCTGGGAGTAGGAACAGGCGAGGTGCTCTACACCACCCAGGACCTGGAGGTAGTCCGGGGAGAGCTTGAGGAAGAGGGTGTATCCCTTATCGTTACAAACCTTTACGAGAATGCTTACATGGAAGACATCCGTTTCGAGGTTGTAGGATTCATGTCACAGTACGTAGAGATAGAGGAGGTCATAGACCCCACAAAGATAGTGTATTCAGAGACCAGGAGATTTGTCCTTGATCCCAGCCAAGAGCCGATGCTGGTAACCCTGGGAGGGATGGATGACCATTACATGGACCTGAACTGGATAAGGGAGAATGCTGCGCACATTACCTTCAGCTCAGATCCTGTGAATTTCACCCTCAGTGAGAACAGCACCAGGATAATCGACCTTAACAACAACAGCGTAAGGGATCCAGGTGACGTGGCTGTTGAGCTGACGAATATCGAGGATAATGTGAGTTATATCAGCGTGCACAAGCTTGGAAGGCCTGTGGAAGAAAGGCTGTATTTCGGGGAAGAGAGGAACTTCACCCTTCGGATATTCGCCCCGTCTTATCTGCAAAGGCAGGTCAAGAACCTTACTGTCAAGATAGACAGCAGGATAGTCGCAGTGGATCCTGTCAAGGCTAATTTCACCTGGAAGCCGCTGACCGAGTTCAGGACATTGCTGTTCAAGATATACGAGGTCAGCCGCGAGCAGGCACTGGATGCGCTGAACCAGGCACGAGCAGATCTGAAAGCCATGAAAGAGAGGGGATACCCTGTCTCCAGGGCAGAAGCGCGGATTTCTGCTGCAGAAAATGCCTTCAGGCTCAAGAGGTACGGGCTTTGTTACGACCTATCCAGCAAGGTATCAGAGGCCAGATCATACGCGTTTGCTGCAGATAATCTCATGAAGCAGGTGGATGCAGGGATAGAAGAGGCCTCTGAGAGATGGCTGGACGCGCCCAAGGCTGAAAGGACTCTTCTGCTGGCAAGGAAAGCTTTTGAAAGGGAGGATTTCAAGACCAGTCTTGAAAGGGCAAAAGAGGCGCAGCTCTACCTGATCTTTGAGACAAGAGGGAGACTGAACCTGCTTTGGTTTGTCATCGCATACTGGTGGGCTGTCCTGCTTTCCCTGGCAGCAGCGGCAGTACTCGTTATCATGGCATACAAGGAGATACAGACACTGATAATCAACCAGCGTATCAAGAACCTGACAAAAGAGGATGTAAACATCCATCACCTGATCAAGGAGATGCAGGACCTGTATATCAAAAGAGCTGAGATCTCAAGGGACGAGTACGAGAAAAGCGTAGAGAAATACGAGAAGCGGCTTGAAAAGATAAGAAAACTGGTCGGAGAACTGAGAGCCAAGAGGGCAGGGATGGTGAGCAAGAGCAAGGAAGTCGAGATGCTTGAGAAAGAGGAGAAAGAGATCAAAGCAAGCATGAGAAATGTACAGTCAGAGTACTTCCAGAAAGGCACCATAAGCAGGACCAAGTTCCTGGAGATGTACGGCTCAGAAAAAAGCAGGCTTACAGACGTCGGAAAGGAGAGGATCGCCCTTAGGGAGCGCGTGGAGGCTGAAAAGACCGGCTCAAAAGCGCTTGAAAAGAGCATCAAGAGCCTGCGCAAGGAAGAGACATCAGTGGAGAAGCTGAAGCAGGAAGCTCAGGAGAAGTACCTCAAAGAAAAGACCATCTCGTCCTCGCAGTACAAGCAGCTCATGAAGCAGTACGACAAGAGGATAAATAAGGTAAGGCTTATGAAGTCCAAGCTCAAGAACAGGAAGTTCAGCCTGCTGAGCCTTGAGAAGCAGCTGAAAAACCTTAAGCAGCAGGAGAAGGAGATCCACAACCTTATGCAGAAGCTGCAGGAAGACTACCTGAAAAAGCACAAGCTTGACAGGGCCAAGTTCCTGGACATACAGAAAGAGGATAAGGAAGCGCTGGCAGAGGTGCTGAAGAACCAGGAGAAGATCAAGGAAAAAATGAGGAAAAAAAGGACAAAAAGACGCAAAAGATAAATAACCTGACTGATGTATTGTACATAAAGACAGGTAATAAAGGTGTTTCAATGAAAGATGCAAAAAAGATGTATGTTTTGTCAGTACTGGCGCTGGTCGCCAGCTTTATCCTGCTTGCGGTGCTGGAGGGTCCTGCAGACCTTTCAGGATTTGTCATCAGGGATGTTAGGATAGTGGACACGTTCAACTATTCCCCAGGTGATCCTCCTACAGCAGATGAGGCGCTTGACCTGCTTCTGCAGGCTGAGAGCGATCATCAGGAGATGCAGAACTTCAACCTTTCAACACTTCTGATAAGGGACACCCTCTTGGAGGCCAAAAGAAGTTATGTGGGCAACAGTACAGGATGGCTCCTGAAGAGGATCCGGAAAGAACAGGACTATGACAAGATAGAGTACATGTACAGCCTGATCGACGTTTATAACTCAACCCCTGACCATGAGATAAAGCAAAGGAACCTTTCTGAGGTCCGCAGGCTAGTGCAGCTGATAAGGTTCAGGAAAGAATATGCCTACTCCCTGCTGGACTATCTGACCCTTGTCAGGGAAAAGATGGGCCAGTACGAAAAAGAAGGCATCAACACTTCAGGTGCTCCGGAACTGATAAGGAAAGCAGAAGAATCCCTGTCAAAAGAGAGATATGATGAGGCCAGATCCTACCTTGAAGAGGCAGATAACCTGCTTGACCAGGCAAAGGAAGAGCATTCCAGACTGCAGGAGGCGCTTAGGGAGACCACAGCATTCGTTGTGAGATATTGGTGGCAGATACTTATAGTGCTGGGGATCATCGCAGCTGTCACGCCCATCATAGTCAGAAAGATAAGGATAAAGCTGCTCCAGCGGAAGATCCAGAACCTTGAAGATGAGCAGAAACTTATCGAAAAGCTGATAGTCAAGCTGCAGGATGATTATATCAGGTCGAGGATAATACCCAAGCAGACCTACGAGATCAGGATGGAAAGATACAGGAAAAGGATCACCGAGATCAAAGAGATGCTTCCGGTGATGAAAAGCAACCTCTCGGATCTCATGAAAGACAGAAAAAAGAAAAGAAAAAAGAATCAGGAGAAAGGGTCCGGCAAAAAGGGCAAAGGAAAAAGACAGAAATGAAAGGGCAACCACCCAAGGCGACTTTGAGGAGGAAAATTCCGTAAGATGATCGCGATAGAAAGCTTCAAAAGATTTACTCTGTATGATATCGCGCTGGTAGTACTGTTCGCATGCATATGGTACCTTGTGAACCTTGCCCTGGATACATGGGTCAGTGTTGAGTACTCTTTTGCTGTCATACTGCTCCCTCTGACCTTCCTGATGTCTTTTGTCGTTCATATCATAAGGAAAGCAGGCACTGCGACCATGTTTTACCTGCTGGCTGCGCTGCTGACCCTCCACATCGACGGCCTTGGAGTA
>WJKB01000019.1 GCA_014729345.1 Candidatus Woesearchaeota archaeon | reverse complement strand
TTGTAGACCTTTCCGAGAAGCTCTTCCTGCAGTATCCCTCTTGCATATCTCAGGCTCATCTCCAGCTTGTCCCATGCAAGGTTCTTTGCCGCGTTTCTCCTCCTTGCCTTCAGGCCGGACCTTGCGAACTGCTCTTTCCGCGTCCTTATCCTGATCTCGTTGAGGAACATGTGATATATGAGCTGGTTCCTGGTGAGGTATTTGCTCCTGGCGATCGGGTTCACGAAATTGTAGTATCTGAACTTCCTCACCTCAAGCAGGTCTTTCCTGTCAAGCTCTTCAAAGAATCTTGTGCCTGGGTTAGGCGTCAGCGGCAGGGGGACCCCTATGTCAAAAGGTATCTTTCCAAGCAGGCTGTAGAACCTCCTGAGGCTTTCCTTTGTCTCGTTTGGGATCCCATATATATAGGTTGCCACAGACAAGACTTCAGGATATCTCCTCACTATCTCAAAAGCCTGCTTTATCTTTGAGAAGCTGTAGCCTGTCTTGTGGAGATAGGCAAGGTCGTCGTTGTCTGTCCTTTCGATGCCTATCATGGCCTGCCTGATCCCTGCCCGTACCTGATCGGCAAAGATCCCTTTCTGCTCATCCCTTACAACATAGTCAGCGCGAAGCCAGACCACGTGGTCAAGCTCATCCCCTTTTCCTGCTTCGATCATGAGCCTTGAAAAATCCCTGTTCCAGTCAGGAAGGGTGTTCCAGGTAGGGTCTACCCAGCAGAACGTCTTTCTCCTGTACCTCTCAGCCAGATAGATGGCCTCTTCAGCTGTCTTTTCTGCAGATTTGGTACGATAACATGGCATCACTGTACCTGACTTAAGGTCGATCTTTCCCATCTGTTTCCACAAGACGCAGAAATTGCAGGAGCAGTTGCATCCTCTTGAATGTTCCACAGCCACCATGTCCTTGTGTGAGGAAGCCCCTTTGCCGTAGAGTTCCATCGGCAAAAGGTCGTATGCAGGCCTGGGCAGTTCCTCCATGTCCAGGAGGGGCCTTATCTCTGTCTCGATAACCCTGCCTTCATGCTGGAATGCGATCCCCTTGATCTTCTTTAGATCCCTGACACCAGGATCCCTTTTTTTCTTGAGCGCATCCACAAGCTCAAGCAGGGTCATCTCCCCCTCAAACCTGACTATGTAATCCACAGGATGGTTCTTCAGGGTGTCATTGACCATATAGGTAAAATGATGGCCTCCGGCTATGACAAGGCATCCAGGGAAAAGGTCTTTGGTATAGTATATCAGCTTCAGGGCCTCATGGGCAGAAACAGTCTCCTCTCCTACGCAGAGAATGTCAGGCTTCTCTCTTTGGATCATCTGCTTTGTGGTCTTCCAGCCTGACTTAAGGACAGGACAGTCGATTATCTTCAAGTTGATCCCTTCCAGGTTCTCCCTGAGTACTGCTGCCATGGAAGCAAAGCCTAAAGGCTGCCAGAAGCTGCTCTTTTCTGAATGGAATGGCCACCTGTATCTTGGAGGCCTGACAAATAGTATCTTCATCCAAACACCTTTCCCCTGCAAACGCAAAAGGCCTGAGTTTTTTAAATCTTTTCTTTGCTAAAGCGCTCCCTCTTGCCTGTTCCCTCCCTGCCATTTAACAGTAACATTTAAAAACATCCTTGTCCCTGATATCCATATGGTAGATAAAGCTATCACCAAATATGTTAAGGACTACCTTCAAAAGGGTTACAGTGTTTCTGCCATAAGGGCGTATCTTCTCAGGTATGGTTATTCTTCAAATGATGTTGACGAGGCTATCAGCAAGGCCACAGGCAATGAGGTTAAGCATGTCGTGCACGTCTCCAGGTCAGCCCTTATCCTTGGAGGCAGCATCGCAGGAGCCCTGGCCCTTATCGCTGTGGTGGTATTCCTTATCTTCAGCATCCAGCAGCCGCCCCAGAAGCTTCTTGATCTGGAAGTTGAGGTGATGACATCCCAGGTTCAGCCGGGTGATTTTCTTGAGTTCAACACAGAACTTATAAACCAGGGAGCCAAGCAGAGATATGATGTCGTGGTCTCTTACAATGTGGTGAACTCTGACACAGGCTCTTTTTTGACAAATATGGACAAGACCATCGCTGTGGAGACTGTCGCAACCTCAAAGACAACTGTCCAGATACCTGAAAGCGCATCTGCGGGCAATTATGTTCTCAAGGCAAATACACGATATGACGGCAAGACAGCCACTGCCAGCTTTGCCTTCAGGGTGATCAAGCCTGCTGCCCAGCCAACCTGCTCTGACGGAATCCAGAATCAGGGTGAGGCTGGTGTTGACTGCGGAGGTCCCTGCCCTAGCCCATGCGCTGAATGCCCTGCTTCCTGCGACGATGAAAACCCATGCACAGAAGACAAGTGCTCTGATCTCACTGATTTCCAGTGCAGGCATGTGTCTATACCTCTCTGCTGCGGCAACGGTGTGTGCGAGGCTGGAGAGGACGAGAACAGCTGCCCTGAGGACTGCAGGCCTTCAGGAGATGATCCTTTTGCAGGCATGACAGACTGGCAGAAGGTCGATGCTATCAGGGATCTTAGCTACACTGACCCTGAAAGGGCAGGCAGGCTCTGCCAGGAGATCGAGTACGAGACAGCGAGGAATGCCTGTTACCACAACCTTGCTGAAGTGACCAAGGTGCCCCAGAACTGCGAACTCATCATAGGCCAGAGGGGGATCGACAACTGCTATTCAAACCTTGCCCAGGTCGGAGATGATTATGAGATGTGCACTTATGTAAGCAAGGAAAGCAGGAGGGACAGCTGTTACATGGGGTATGCCATGGAATACAAGGATTTCTCCATATGCGACAGGGTGATCAACGACCAGCTAAGGCAGAGCTGCGAGGCGCTTTCCCAGCTTCATTCACCTGAATACCAGCAGGCTGTCAACAAGGCCCTTAGCACTGTGGGTTCAGCAGCTGAGCTGCCTTCAAACGCCACTGCTGAGGATTACAGGCAGGTGATCCAGGCTCAGGTCCCTGGCTGAAACATCTTGTACAAGGCCCAAAAATATCTGCATCCTGGCCAAAGCATTACATCTTCTCACAAAGCATCATATCTTCTCAAGAACTCTTCCTCATCTCGATCGTGCCTGTGTCGCAGGCATTGTCAGGGTCGCAGCACTCGAAAGAGATAGTGTTGGGCCCTACCCATGTGTCTGAGGTGGTGAATGTCACGCTTTTTGAGCTGTGGTCAAAGACTATCTGGAAGTCAGCAGTAGCTCCTGAATAGCTGCATCTGAGCTCGCTGTCAGCGTTGTCAGGGTCATACAGGAAGTCATCCAGGTCAAAAGCCAGGCTTGAGGCTGCATCCATGCTTGCTGTCGCAGGAAGATCATCCATGCTTGGGGGGTCGTTGACCCCTCCTATGGTGATGGTGGTGTTCTGCGCATCAAACTCATAGCCGTCTGTGACCATCACCTGGAAGCTCCATGTGCCTGTCATGCTGTTGTCAGGGGTGAAGTTCATAAGCCCTGTGTTCTCTGCTACTGGGAATATGGATGAGTCTGTATACCAGTACAGCGGGTCTCCGTCAGGGTCTGAAGCAGAGAAACTGTATGAGAACAGAGTGTCTTCTGTCGCGCTCAGGCCAGGGACAGGATCCATGACAGGCGGATTGTTCATTTGAGCGGATTCTATCTCGTAGCATTCGCTCAAACCGTCGCTTGTCTGCACGCATATCTCTGAATACATGTCCTGAAGGAAAGCTGAAGCTGACTCCTCAAGAATCTCTCCAGCTGCTGAAAGGCTTCCTGACTCCAGGGTATGGGTGCGGTCCAGAACAACCGAGTAGGTCAGGTCTGAGCCTGCATATATATAATAGGAATATGTATAGTTGTAACCTGCAGGTCCCTGCACCATGCCTCCTGTGACCTGCGCACCGCTCTCTTCAGGGTATTCAGGAAAGCAGACCGTGCCTGAAGTTCCTATGGATGTATCTGACAGCTTTATGCATATCTGCTTGTATTCCTCATAAGCTGTGTATACTGACTCTTCTGCCTTAATCTCGTCGTATTCCATGCTTCCGGTCTCAAGTTCCTGTGTGGCGTCCCCTGTGCCTTTGAAGTATACCTCGTATCCAAGCGGAGTCTCGCTCTCATCGCAGGCAGCTATCTGGTAATAGTAAGAGTGGTCATATGCTGATTGCTGGCCCCATGAAACTGTGGTCTCAGAAGATGTCAGAGAAGCGGTAACTACTGTCTCTTCTGTGTCGCCGCAGTTGACGCCTGTCTCTTCCTCTTCAGTGGTCTCTTGCTCTTCTGCAGCCACTGATTCTCCCGAAGCTGTGCCTGCTCCTCCCATGCCGTCTGAAGAGGATGACTGCGCCTTTCTCATGCAGTAGTCCTTTATCTCCTCATTCAGGGTTGTGAGCATGTCTCCGAAAAAATAGTCCATAAAATCATCTGTCAGTCCTGAAAGGGCTGAAGTTAACTTGTTCTCGAGCATCTCTATCTCTTTTTCATAATACTCCTCAGCTCTTTTCCTGGCTGCTTCCTTTGCCTTGCCCTCTTCTGTAGTGTCTTCCACTATTTTTCCGTCCTTGTCGATCGTCACTTTTCCGTCTTTGAACTCGATTACAGTCGAACCGTCAGGTTTGGTATCCACGTTATATTCTCCCCTTTGGATCTTGTCTGCTATATAGGAAACATCCTTCTGATCCACGATTATCTTATCATCCCCGCTGCTCAGATAATAGTTGCCTTCCTCATCTATGCCTGCTGTGTATGGCTCTCCGCCTGTTTCGAACGTCACTGCAGCACCCTTTTCTGATGATACAGTTGAGATCGCGCCTGCATCTCCTGCTCCAAGAAGGGTCTCTGCCTGCTGCTGTGAGAGTCCTGAGATCTCATCCGCGTCCTCTCTTTTCCATGCTCCTGGTTCCACATCCCCTACCACTGATATGGAATAGGTCTCTCCTCCGTCAGATGTGGACATGGCCAGCTGGTTGCTCAGATCCTCGTTTATTCGCACGAATGCATAGGAGTCTTCGCCTGATGACTGGACCGTTGTCCCTGAAAGCCCGAAACCTGATACCAGATCTATAGGAACAACCTCTGAACCTGCTGCTCCGAAGTTAACCCTGACATCAGGGCTTTTGCCTGAGTACTCAAGGCTTCCGATGTTGCTGTCTGTAACATCCTGGTTAAGATTTATGATCGTGCTGCTTCCGCTGATGCTCTGTACATTATCGACCTGGTTGGGGTCAAAAGAAAGCGTGCCGCTCTCTGTGCTGAAATAGACTGTGTTCAGGTCAGGAGCTACCTGCATATACTCGCCTTTTTCAAGCAGGTATGTTCCCATGCTCTGTCCTTGGGGGTTATGAAGCACGTACTCTTTTCCGTTTGTGCTGTCCTCTATAGTGATGAAGCTTTCCTGTCCTGTCTGGAAAGATATGATGCCCTGCTTTTCTCCCTGATATGTCTCTTTTCCGTTGAAATTGAGCCAGTCAACCTGCTCTATGGTCATGTCCTCAAACCCTGGCTTTGAGATAGTGATCTTGTCTGGGGACGAATGGCTGACCTTTCCTGTAAGTCCGTCCCCGTAGTCTATGGTCACGCTCGTGCCCAGGAAGCCTGCGCTGACATCCTGTGATCCCACAAGCAGCGACTGATCAAACTCAAAACCAAGGTCAAGCTTCTCCAGCTCATCCTCTGGTGCCTGTGCGCCATCATCCTGCTGTCCTGTTTCTGTATCATCATCTGTTTCTTCTTCACCTTCCGGAGATGCTGCTTCTTCATCTTGGCTCATGTATTCCTTCAGGTCAAACCCCTTGTCTACAGGTTTGAAATGTTGTTCGAAATCCTCATATGATAACTCTCCATCCTCCACCCCCTGTAGATCTATTTTGCCTAGAAGTGGTAGGGAGTCCTGTGTTTCATAGACAAGTCCATCCGCATCAATGTATACTGAAAACTCGTCCTTTATCTTGATCTCTCGCCTTTGCTGAGAATACACAGCAGTGCTCAGGATAATCAAGACAAGCGCAAAGACCATCAGTACTTTTGTTTTTCTCATTCTGTTATCCCTGCCTGCTCCAATAGCATATCACAGTCCTGGTCCTGTACTGACTGCTCCAGCTGCTCCCATACGCTCTGGAGGTTCTCAATTGTCTGGGGCATCTTGTATATCTCGTATACGTTGAGCACCAGGCATGACCAGAAAAACTTTTTTGCGATAAGTCCTGCAAGGTACTTGCCGACAGCAGTGGACACCACGCTCATCACAATGCCCACAAGTGCTAGGGGGATAGCCCCTTCGAAATACATGCATATGCTGTAGTCCAGCACCATGTCGCAGTACTGCTTGCTCACCTCTCCTTCGCAGCTTGCCTTGAGGCAGCAGTCATGTGTCTGGTAGATAGCCTTAAGCCTTCCAAGGTTTACCACTATCCCCACTATGCACAGGCATGCTATGGAATAATATATGTTATCATAAGGGCTCATGGATGCGCCTATGCCTGACATCTTGTTCCATATTTTCTTGACTCCTGGAACCAGGTCCTCGAATCCGCATTTCTGGCCAGAGCACCAGCTGCACATCACGAAACAGCAGAGCTCCTGGAAATATATGTATATATTGTCGCTCCAGAAACTGTATATCTTTCCATATATCCTGCAGAGCCCTTCAAAGAATTCTCCTGCAAAAGGGGTCCATGCAAGCAGGCAGCAGGTCTTTGCCTCGTCTGCTGGGTTTCCCTCGCTTGGAGGATGGATTGCGAAGAAGGTGTCAAATATGGAGAACACGCTGTTCAGTACGCTCATCACAGAGCAGAAATTGTAGAGCACTGTGGCCACCTGCACCAGCCTGTCTATTATCTCGTCAAGGTCGCCCAGGTTGCTGCTGCTTTCTTCAGCCGCTTTCACGCACTCATCAGAGACATCCTCTGCCATAACCTCGCTGGTGTAGAACGGAAGCATAACTATCAGGAACATCATGAAGAATGCCATGTTCCATCTCAGTCTTCTGCTTATCATCATGCTCATTCAAACCTCGGGGTAAGGTATTCCTGTTCTTCCTGGTGCGAAAAGACCTCTTCTTCATCCACGTTCATCAGGTCTGTCCAGAGGCTAAGTCTTCCTGGGTTGTAGTCCGCGAAAACGTAGAATATTACCTTTTCGCTCTTCATGTCGCCTGTGGTTATGCCCCAGTTGATATTTTCCACCATTCCTATGGGAAAGCTTCCTTTATAATGTTTTCCATCATAGGGGTCTATCTCTGCAGTATAGGTCTCTCCTGCAGCTTCCACAGTGTACTCTGTGGGCGCTATGCTCACGTTTCCAAAAAGCATTATGTCCACCTGGTACTTTCCAGGCGCTATGGTGATGTTTTTCTGTTGCGGATATATCACAGCCATGTCATCATCGCCGCTTATCTTTATGGTGGCCATCTCCCTGTCTGTCAGCTTTCTTGAGAGGGGATGGATGTCTCCCTGGAACTGGTCCTTGAATGTTGTCCAGTAGACCTTTCTTACCTCTATGTCAAATGTCTTTTCAGGGTCCATCTTCACCTTGATAGAGGTGTCCTGGATATCATACGATGACCAGGTTATCCTTTTTTCATTGTATCCCTGTTTGGTGAGCCTCAGCTCTCCGTTCACGCACAGGGGGAATCTTGAAGTGTAGTCTGCTGTGCTGTTAACCTTCTCTGTCCTCCCCATGTAGCAGTCATTCACATAGCTTCCGCAGTAGTACTTCACCATCACCCCTTTGAGGGGCTCTCCTGTCTCTGCGTCATAGGTGCTTATCGTCGCTTCCCTGCTAAGCATATTCTCCTGGTCGCAGAAAGGACTTGGGTCCAGCAGTATCTTGCCTGTCTCTTCTCCGATGATCCCTACCATCTGTCTTATCTCCTGTTCTTTTGGGCTGGTAACGTCAAGCTCTACAGGCTGCCTGGGCGCGTTTCCGTAGATGACCACTCTCATGGGCATGTAAAAGGTGAACCCTCTGCTCTTGTCATAATAGTTACGTATAGGGTCTATCTTTGCTGACTGGTAATCTGTTATCCTCAGCAGCACAGGATACTGTATAGTGTACTTGAACCTGTACCTTACGTAGCAGAACATGGGCAGGAAAGGGATCCCTGTGGTGCTGATCACGTCAGGCGCCAGGCTTGCGGGGTCCATTGAAAGCTCGGTGTCCCATCCTGGCCTGTAGTCATGGTCCACCCTGACATTAGGGTATGTGTCAGGCGAGAACACAGATATGGTCTGGCTGTCCACCATGCTCTGTTTGGTGTCTGTGTCCTTGATCACCCTCTCATAGTCTGTGCCTCTTATCCTGAAAAGGTCTACGTTCGTGTCAAATATCTCCCTTAAAGATGATAGGGTCTGGTCATAGGTCCATGTGGACTGGCTGCAGTCAAGGTTGTTCACAGAAGCCACCAGCGGAGGTATCTGGCCGTTTACCCTTCCGTATATGCTTATCCAGTTCATGGTGTGCTGCTCCAGATAGGTATTTGTCATCTCAGCTGCTGCTATGTTTGAGGCTATCGTATGGATCATCTCCATGTTTACAGGCACTGTAAACAGATATATGTCTTCCCTGATCTCCTCCTCTCCCCTGCTCATAGTCACAGGCAGGCTTACGTTGACCACCACAGCTTTTTCCATGACCACGTTGATCTTCATCTCTCCCATCTCTATGTCATATCCCTGGTTCCTGAAAGGCTCCAGGTCCCCTATGCATCTTCTTGAGTTTTCCAGTATGTAATCTGCAAGCTCCTGTTCCATCGCTTCCAGGGAAGGTATGGATGCTCCTTCTTCATCCACCCAGTAGGCGATCCTGTTGGGGCCTTCCGCAGAGGTCACTATCTTGCCTGTTTCAGTATCCATCACTCTTCTGCCGTCGTCAAGGTCCATGGCTTCAAGCACCCGCACTCCTGAAGTGTCTATGCGTCCTCCCTGGAGCCTCATGATCTCAAGCCCCTGAAGCGTCTTTGGCTCTATGCATGCGTACACGTACTCTGCAAGTTCCGAGGTTGACCTGAAAGCCACCTCTGTCTGCTCCTCTTCGCCTGTCACTTCCTCTTCCTGAAGCGAGAACCTGATGTATGCGTAAAGTCCTGCGCCTATGAGTATGATTATGCCTATTATGATAAATACCGTGACCTGAGCTTTTTTTTGCATCATCTTATTAGGTTCTTGAACTCGTCAGCCAGTTTTTTCTTGTCTATCTTCTTCATGACGATCGTGTTCTTGTCCAGCGGCATGACTGCAAATATTGTCCCTTCATCTGCAGAAATCTCATCCCTTATCTCTTTTGGGATGATTACCTGTCCTCTTGTGGACATCCTCGTGGTTTCGATCTTTTTTGTCATTTTCCTTAAAAAACAAAAAAAGCTGCCTATGGGGGCAGCAAAATATAGTACCAAACGCCAATTGCAGCAAAAAAAGCTTAACTTATTTATAAACTTTTCTATTTTAAACAAGTAAGTTAATAAATATGATGAGAAATAAGTTAATATGAAAAATAAGTTAATTCTAGGATGATCAGAAATCAATCCTTGATTTCTGACATTCAGGCAGGGGATTAGTTGGGTTTTTGTTATTTGACAAGAAGCAAGCTGATGCACAGTGGATGTAACCCAAAAAACTTCAGCCAGCCGGCAACATTGGCGGCAAATCGAATGCAGAGGGAAAATCCGTTACAGGGTTCGGATTCTTTCCTCTGTGAGGAGGATTTTCGCAGAAAATCCGTGTTTGCCTGCCCTTGTTGTTGCTGGCTGGCATAAGAGGCTAGCATAAGGGGCTGACGTAAGAGACCTGTTGGCGCAGGTCAAGATAAAGAATAAGATGTGTCTGCTTGATCATCAAAACTGAAAGCAGCAGAAGCTTTTCACTTGAGCGTGCCTTTCTGAACAGAATCGATCCTAACCTTCTCTTCCCTTGCCCTGAGTTCTTTGTCCTTGTAGAACGCTTTTCCGTCCATGACCTTCATCCTGATCCTCTCAAATTCTTCAAAAGTGACCTGCGAAGTGTTGTTCTTGAGCTCGCCGAAGTTTGCGCTGTCTCCGGGCCTTGCCTTCTCTACTGTCAGCAGGCCCACGTTTTTTCCGTCGTCAGCTGCAAGGATCATGCCCTGGCTCAGTTCTCCTCTCAGTTTTGCAGGCTTAAGGTTTGCGACGATTATGGTCTTTTTCCCCTTGAGATCCTCTGGCTTGTACCACTTCTTCAGCCCAGCCACAAGCTGCCTCTTCTCACCTGCATCAATCTCAAGTATGAGCAGCTTGTCAGCGTTTGGATGCTGCCTTGCGTCAAGTATCTTCGCGACCCTGAGGTCAAGGGGGAACTTCTGCTCTTCAGCAATCTCAACCTTCTCTATCAGTATCTTCTCACTTTCCACCTCATGGTCCCTGATCCTGAAGTTGATATCATCCCACGAAACATCCTTTGCCTTGAGCTGCTTCTGGAGCTCTTCTGCAAACTTCGGCAGGACAGGGCTTATAAGTATGCTGAGTATCTTTACTATGTTCACGCACAGCCCCAGGACCCTGTGAGCCTCTTGCTCGTCTTTTTTGATCATCTTCCAGGGCTCTTTTTCCTGGAAATACCTGTTGCCCAGGTCGCTTATCGCCATGATCTCCTTCACAGCCTCTTTCGTGTTTATGTCATCATAAGCTGACCTTATCCTCTTGACCTTTGCCATGATCTCCTCGATAAGCTTCTTGTTCTCGTCTATATCATTGACCTTTCCCTCAAAGTTCTTGTTCAGGAAACTGAGCACCCTGTAGCAGAAGTTACCCAGGTTTGCCACCAGCTCGTTGTTTACAGAATCCTCAAAGTCAGCAAAGTCAAGGTCTATGTCTGACATCTTCCTGCTGAGCATCTTTGCGAAGTAATAGCGCAGGTATTCAGGATTGTACTTCTCTGCAAAATCAGAGGCTGTGAAGAACGTGCCCCTTGACTTGCTCATCTTCTCCCCGTTCACTGTCAAAAAACCGTGGACATATATGCTCTCAGGCAGGTTGAACCCTGCTCCCATGAGCATTGCAGGCCAGAAAAGGAAATGGAAATATATTATGTCCTTGCCTATGAAATGTATTATCCTCCCTTTCTTGCTTTTCCAGTAATCCTTTTCAGCATCGCATCCCTCTTTTTTGCAGTAGTTAGCAGTGGATGCTACATATCCCACAGGCGCGTCAAGCCAGACGTAATAATACTTGTCATCTTCCCCTGGTATCTTGAACCCGAAATAAGGGCCGTCCCTGCTGATATCCCAGTCCTGCAGCCCCTCCTTTATCCAGTTCCTTACATAGTTCACTATCTCTGGCTGGAGGTTCCTGTTCTTTGTCAGCCAGTCATCCAGCTTGGCCCCGAACATGTTCAGCTTGAAGAAATAATGCATCGAAGGCTTCCTTTCAGGGGTGCTCTTGCAGATGGTGCAGTAAGGATCTACAAGCTCGACAGTGGTGTAGGTGGCGTTGCATTTCTCGCACACATCCCCATACTGGTCCTCTGCACCGCATCTTGGGCATTTTCCCTTCACATACCTGTCAGGCAGGCTCCTGTTGCAGTTAGGGCACCAGGTGACCTCGATCTCTTTTGTGTATATATACCCCTTTTTTTTGAGCTCGTTGAATATCTTGTCGCTGAACTCCTTGTTCTCAGCGCTGTTCGTTGTATAATAGCTGTCAAAACTGATGAGGAACTTCCTGAAGTCTTTGAGATGCTCCTTGTGGTACTTTTTGATCAGCTCCTCAGGGCTGATCCCCATCTCCTCTGCCTTCAGCTCTATGGGCGTCCCATGCGTGTCGTCAGCGCAGCAATAGATTGCATCTTCTCCTGTGAGTTTCAAAAACCTTACGAACATGTCAGTCTGTATGTACTCTACCAGATGCCCTATATGTATGCTGCCGTTGGCGTACGGTAACGCTGACGTGACCACGATCTTGCGTTTTTCTGCCATAATTTATGCCAATCTGTTCTCTATTTATATTATTTTCTAATGCTTATCCAGCTTATGTCTCTTTGTCTCATACTATCTCTTTTTCTTTCTCAGATGGATGGATGCGAGTATCGCCAGCACCAAAACCACTGCTGCAGCCCCCCATATTATGATGTTTATCAGCTGTATGGTCTGTTCTGTCTCTTTTATGACCTCTGTCTCTTGTTCCGGCCGCAGGCAATCAGGGTCAGCTTCCTCTGCGCAGTCAGGGTCGCAGACAAGGTCTTCAGCAGGCCAGCATAGGTAGTCAGGCACTCCCAGGTTGCAGTCTTCAGGGCAGCTGAGATAATTTTCATAGTCTCCGCATTCCTTATCTCTTACGCAGAGCCTGGACAGGTCAAAAGAGTACAGCAGGTTGTCATATTCAAACACCATCACCTTGCCTGAGTTTCCCGGATAAGGCAGCTTCTTGGATACCAGGACCTCTTTTGCAGGGGTGGGTGGGTTTGTCAGCCTGCTGAAAGGCACCACAAAGAATGTAGAATAGGTATCTTTTCCGCCAGATACCTCTATCCTCAGGGGATACTCATGCTCCTGGACCATATCAGTCTCGCCAGGTACCACCCTTACATCCTCAATCCTGATGTTCTTGTCCTTGTCCATCCAGAAATGGAACTCTATGATGTTCTCTGCATTCACAGCAGGCATAAGCAGCAGGGCAATGATCACTGCTGCTCCATCCCTTATCATCCTGTTTCTTTTCATCCTCTTCCTTAACATCCTGTTCTCTCGTCAGCACATCCCCACGTTCTCAGCACATCCCCAGGTTCTCGCACATGAAAAGCAGTATCTGCTCTTTTGATTCAGTACTGAGCCTCCTTTGTGGAGGGGTGTCTGCGCTTCCCATGATGTTGAAATAGCTGTCATAAAGCGTGTCTGCGTATTTTCCAAAGCAGCATGCCCCTTTCTCAGAGCAGCAGATGACCCCGCAGTCTGAGTTCTCCCCGTCAGGCCTGCTGTTCCTGCAGCTGGTGGCATATGCCCCGTGCAGCCAGTAGTCCTGGTCGATCCAAACGCATGTGTCGTACTCATCGCAGAGTCCGAAAGAATGCCCCAGCTCGTGCATGAGTATCTTGTTATACCTGCTGCAGTTGTGGCCTCCTATGAATATCTGAGGCGAATAGATGCCGTAGATATAGCCGCAGCCGCATCTTGCTGTGTCCTGCTCATTGCTGTCTATGCCCACGACCCTGTACCTATATAAAGGGACCTTCCCCTTGTTGATCACGCCCGGCAAGCTCCTGCCTACCTTTCTCTGGTACCATCTTTCAGCATGCAGGCTGATCAGTCCGGCATCTGGGCAGGACCTGTCCCTGGGATAGTATGTCTGGTCTATCACCATGAAGTTTTCCTGGCCAAGCCCTGTCTCTGACCTGACGTATGATGCCATGCCCTCAGCCCTCTGCAGGAATTCAGGATCGTCAGGCCTGTAATTTACAGGCACAAAGAATATCATCATCTCTTTGCGGTCCGGAAATTCCTCCCTTTGCTCCCCCCTTTCCCTGAGCTGGACAGGCTCCTGGGTCAGGTTGACAGGCCTCTTATAGGTCTGCAGCAGGGCAGTCTCGAGCTGCCTCTCGATGAGATAACCTCTCACATAGAACAGCAATCCGAAGACTATCACCATGACCATTCCTATGATGATGAACAGGGTGACCTGCGCCTTGGTCTGGCCAGACATCTCTTTTTTGAGCATATAAGCATCAGGTGTCAGGAGCGTATATAAACCTTTGCTCCTCGAAGGTTCAGGTATCCTGATGTCCTTTCTCTACTATTTTTTTTTCTTGATCTCTTTTAGCTTCTTGGTTATGGGTATCTTCTTGCCGCATTTCTCGCACTTGAACACATAGGCCTTGACTCCCTGGAAGCTCTTTCTCTTGTATTCAGTGGTAGTGTGGCCCTTGTTTCCGCAGTAAGGACAGGTATAATCCGCCTCGAGGGACAGTGTGGGCTCGATGTCAGCTTTTTTTTCCTCATGGCCGCATTCAGGACAGACATAATAGTCAGCCCTTACCTTTACCTTTCCTGTCTTCTCGTCCACCGGCTTTCCCATCCTGCCTTTTCCGCACTCAGGGCATTCAGGTTTTGTAACCCACGCGATCACCTTGCCGGTGTCTTCCACCTTCCTGTTTGTGAAATAGATGCATTCATCCATGCTTTTGGGCATATCTTCCATTCAGATCACCTCATCTGTCATTTTCTTTATTCTCATATGCCTGTTGCATATCTTATGTTTCTGTTTGTCATACTGTTGACAAGCATCGGTATGTTACTTCATGCATCCCTTGTCAATCTCTTGATCTCGATGCTTATGGCATCATCATTCAGCCTTATATATCTTGGGCATTCTGTGTACTCATAGCCTTTGACATCGCAGTAATTTATAATTCTTTTCTTTTCTTCCCCGTCTCTCCATCTGACCACCACATTTATCCCCTTTTTTCCAGGCTGTACGATGTCGAACTGGCTCAGCTCCTGCTTGACCTTTTGCGTGGTGTTATAGAGGAACTCCAGCCTTTCAGGCAGTTCCTGCAGCTTCTTGAGCAGTTCTGCCTCATGCTCCTTCTCAAACCTGAGGCTTTTGAGGAACGGGCCTGCCTGCTGAGCAGTCTCTTTGTCCCTGAAAGAGATAAAGCCTCCATACCCTAGGTTTACAGGCTTCCATCTTCCGAAGCTTCCTACCATCATATCAGCGAACCTGCCGTCGCATAGTTCCTTATCTCCTATGCATCCTGTGACGTCAAGTATTGCTGTGCAGACTCCTCTGCATATCCTGTAGATCTCCTTAATGGGCTGGTCTGCAAAATATCCTGCCGGGTTCTGATAGATGAAGCAATAAGCATCTCCTGCCTTTTTCTTCAGGTTTTCGAGGTCGATGATACCAGCATCTGTCTTTACTTTCTCAGGCTCGAAGCTGTTGACCTTTTTCGCTGATTTCCTGTATGAAAGCCACCCTCCCTGGTCAGGATAGAGAGCGGTCATCCTTCCAGGATACCTTCTGTTGGCTGTCTCAAGCGCTGCAAGTATCGCAGAATTACCCCTATCAGCCAGGAAGATGTGTTCATGGCCTGTATAGCTCCTAAGCATTCCTATAGGGTCCATGCAGACAATGGTTACCAGGAGATATAAAAATGTTTACATAAGGCGGTAAAGCGACGGTCCGGATGTTCTCCTGTAACTTTGAGGCCCTGGATCAGGAGCCCACCTTCTTTTGAAGCTGGGGTCAGGAAGGTTGTCCCTTGCCTCCCTCTCTTCCCTTTCAGCCTCTTTTGCTGCCCTGCTTGCTGCGATGGTCCCCTCATACTTTTCAGGGATCTCATCCCTGTAGAAGTCTGCTATCAGCCTAGTCCTGTGGTCATTCATGCCTGCAAAGGGGAGCAGGTCTGCCAGTGTCTGGACATCCTCCTCGCTGACTCTCTTCTCTGCATCCTGGCCTGATCTGGTGTCAGCCTGTATGTCTTTCCTGAGCCTGTGGTATGCCTGCTCCAGCACGCTCCTGTACTGGTGCACTCTCGCGCCTGGGCCCCTTACCTTGTAATGCGCTTCTTTTACGTACTGCAGCATTGTAAATGCTGTTAAGGGCGCTATCTATATAAATTTTTCTTTTGTTTAAACTCTGGAGAGGTTACAAGACCTGCCATACATGTATCAGGATTCTTCAGGTCAGTATTGCCTGTTGGCTCGTCATCTTTGGGCTCATCAGCGAGTCCCCTATGCCTTTTCCGACAGCATAGCTCTGGATCTGTCCTACTC
>WJKB01000018.1 GCA_014729345.1 Candidatus Woesearchaeota archaeon | reverse complement strand
GCAGTATCTCTGAGCGCCTTTATCTCTGCCTTTAACCTGCCCTGCTCTACCTCTTTTTCAGCAAGAGTCTCCAGGTCTTTCTTCATCTGTGATATGCGCTCCTCCAGAGCAGATCTTTCATCTGAAAGCGAGCGTATCTCCTCATCAAGATACCTTATCTTCTCGCCTTCAGAGTCCCTGACTTTGTGCTTGTGCTCGCCGCTGACATCCTGCCTGCATGTGGGACACCTGTCAAGCCGCATTATGTCATCCTTGATCTTCTCGGCGTTGACCTTGTTGGCCTCTGCCTTGTTCAGGAGCGCGGTGACCTCCCTCATCCTTGTCTCTTTTTCAGCGAGGCTTTTTCTCATCAGGTCTTTCCTGTCAAGGCTTTCTGCGAGCTGCTTCAGCTCTGCCTCCTTTTTTTCAAGCTGCTTGCGCGCAGAGCTGTTGTCCCTGAGCTCCTTCTCTGTGTCCTCTATCCTTGACGTAAGCGCGGCGATCTTCTCCTTGAGCGATGACTTTTCCTTCTCCACTTTCCTGCACTTTTCCTCAGCATCCCTTATCTCTTTCTCCACAGCCTCCTCGTCGGACCGGCTGACCTCAAGCTTTGCAGCCTGCTCCTGAAGCGAATTGATCTCCTGCTTCAGCTGCTCATCCTCCTTGCTGTTGCGAGAATGCTGATCAGCTCTGTCATTGAGCCTTTGATCAAGCATCTGCAGCTCGCTCTTGAGCTTCCTCACGTTATCGACCCTCTCTTCAGCAGCTGCAAGCTCCTGCTTTTTCCTGGCAGCTGTAGACTGGCTTTCATTTACCCGCGGGTTAATCTCCTCAAGCCTTTTCCTATGCTGTTCTGCTTCAGACCTCCTGGCTGCAAGCTCCTCTTTTCTCTGTCCCAGGTCTGCTGTCCTTCCCTCATACTCTTTCCTTTTTTCCCTGAGTTCCTTGAGAAGTATCTGGCTGTTCTCCTGTATCCTCTTGTACTTGTCGATGCCGAAGACCTTCCTGAGGGTGTTGAGCCTGACATCCTTGGACTCTGTCAGTATCTGCTTCATCTCCTCCTGGGGAGTATATACCGTATACCTGTAGATGAGCGACTTTGACTTTGTGAGCAGATCCCTGGGATAGCCGAGGATGCCAAGTATCCTGCTCTTGAGCTCCTGGGCAGTGGCTTCCTGCTTTACGCCGTCCACTATCAGGTAGCCTGACTGCTGCTTGACATCGTCCTTCCCCCTTTTGAGGATCCTCTTGACAGTCACCTGCTTACCCTCGGCGCTGAAACAGAGCTCCACGCTTCCCTGGTCCTTACCTTTCCTGAGCAGGGTGTCCCCGTGGAGCGTGCCCCTGAGTATCCCGAAAAGCGCAAACTCCACAGCAAGAAGTATGGTGCTCTTGCCTGAACCGATGTCGCCTGAAAGAAGCAGAGAACCTGAAGGAAACTCTATCTTTTCGTTTAGATAACTTCTTATATTCTCAAGCTTGATGCTTTTCAGCTGCATTTTTCCCTTATCCCCCAGAACAAGTAAGATGCAGGCTTATTTATATTTTGCGAATGTCACTGCACTGCAGCGGAAGGCCGGCTGCTCCTATGATGCCTGCGTCTCCGCCCAGTTTTCCCTTGACAACAGGGCAGCTCCTGAAAAGCTCCCTTCTCCTTATCTCTTTTCTCATGGAACTGGAGAAAAATCTGTATGCGCCGCTGATGCCTCCCTGCAGGACAAAGATATCAGGGTCAAAGCACTTTATGATGCTGTCGATGCCTGTGCCCAGGTACCTGCCGTACCTGCTGAAAGCCTTTAATGCCTTCCTGTCTCCTTTGGCAGCTGCCTTGTACACTCCAAGAGGTTCTTTTGCCGCTGAGCCAGCCATCGTCATAAGACCCTTTTTTCCAACATAAGCTTCAAGGCACCCTGTGTTTCCGCAGCCGCATGCCCTGCCGTCGAGATTGATGGACATGTGGCCGAACTCGCAGGCGTTCATCCTTCCGTGATATATCCTCTTGCCTGCCACCAATCCTCCTCCTATGCCTGTTCCAAGGGTAAGCCCTGCCACCTTGTCATGGCCTTTTCCTGCACCGTAGATCGCCTCTGCAAGCACACAGCAGTTGGCGTCATTATCAGCATATACAGGGATGCCCAGCTCTTTCCTCAATATCCTGCTGATGTCTGTATCGTCAAGCGGAAGGTTAGGGGTCCTGGCCACGATCCCTTTCCTGAAGTCAACAGGTCCTGCAATGCCTATACCTGCTGAACCGCATGCTTTCGTAAAAACCTCAGAAGCTGCAGAAAGGATCCTGCTTATGACAGCATCCCTGCCTTTTTCCGGCTCTGTCCTTACCTTCACCCTGGCAAGCACCTTGTTTTTTTCTATCCTGCCGGCTCTTATGAAAGTGCCTCCTACATCTATGCCGATATTCATTTCTGTCCGTAATAGAAGATCTTGTCAACAGCCACGTCCTCAGGCTTGTAAGCGCCCTGTCTTGGGTTTCCTTCATCCTTCTCTGTCTTGAGCTCTGACTGGACCTCCTGACTGCCCTTGTCCTGTTCTTTTGGCTGGTCCTGGCTTTCTTTTTCCTGCCTGCCTGGCGTGCACACAGGGGTTTTGCTCATGCTCCTGATCTCTGCCTTTATGCTGTCTATCTGTGATGAGATGCCAGCGACCTGTTCCCTGATGCCTGCAATCTCGTTTTTCATGTTTCTGGTCACCCGGTCCAGGACAACTTCGACCTGCTGGACCCTGTCAGCCTTTTCCGAGCCTTCAGGGAGCACAGAGCCTTCCTTGTTGACCATTTTCTCTGCTATCACAGCGCTGTCTTCAGAACTGTCTGCGATGCCGTGCTTCTGGAGCTCTTTGGAGAGCTCATTTACCTTTTTCATCTCTTGTATGTCCATATTATCATCCCATTTTTTTCTTAAGATCCTCTATGATCGTGACAGGAGTAGGGTCTATTCCATACTTCATCGCGAGAAAATAGGATGCCCAGTCACCCATGTAGAGCGTCGAGAACATCTTGCTTAAAAAGCAGTCGCCCTTGATAGTCACTTCCATCACATGCACGCCTTTCTCCTTGATAAGCTCCTTGCAGATGGTCATCCTTTTCTTTATCCTCGGATGGTCTTCCTCATCCTTGAGTATGAGCACGAAATAGTTGCTCTTGACATTGACATATCCCATTATCTCGTTGTGGTTCATCTCTGAAAACGTGTTGTAGAAAGCGTGTATCTTGACGTTCTCGTTCAGCTGCGTCTTCCACCTCATTGCCACAGGATTGAACCTTTCAGAGGAGTATATGATGGGTGTCTTGTCCACCAGTTTTTCTGCAAGCTCCCTTCCCATGTTCCTGAACACAGGTTTTTTTAGTATGCTTATGGTCTTGTCAACATCAGCTTTTTTGGAAGAGATGAGCTTTGAGTTTTCCAGGACAGTCAGCATGGGAAAGAACATGAAGCCCAGCGCAGCCCTTGGCTCATATCCTCTTGGTACCTTTATATGTGGGGTTTTGGTCTCTTCGCATATCTCCTTGACCTTGCCGCCTGATCCTATAGCCACGATCCTGCAGCCTATCCTGAGCGCTTTCCTGAAAGCGCTCACTGTCTCTTCAGTGTTTCCTGAGTAGCTGGATACTATCACCAGGCTCCTTTTTGTGGCGAACTTGGGGAGGTTATAATCCCTATTCACGAAAACAGGAAGCTTCTCGTCCTTGAGATATGCTGCAAGCAGGTCGCCTGCGATAGCGCTTCCCCCCATGCCTGTAACTATGACATTGCTCACGTCGGTGACCTTGATGCCGGAGGCCAGCCTTCTGGCAGCCATGCACTGGTTCGCAAGGTCATCTATGACAGAATACATGTTTTCCTTGTCTACACCCGCTTTTTCCATCCTAATGAAAAGTGAATTCAGGATGGTATAAAAAGTTTTTGTTCTGGATGCGTCTTTCTTGACGCTTCCTTGACCGCAACCTTTTTAAATAAGCCCTTGTCACTAACAGCATAACATAGCTTAGGGTGATTTGGCCTGGACAGGCCAGCACCTGTACGGCAGATGTGGGCGATGGCTTGCCTGAATGCCTTAAAAATCAAACAACGGAGGCTACGAATATGAGCATGTACAAATACGTTCGTGATATCTGGAAAAAACCAAGCGAGAGCATGGGTGAGCTTTGGAAATCCAGGCTTATAAGGTGGAGAAAAGAAGGGTCCACTGTGAGGATCCCCAGGCCCACAAGGATAGACAGGGCCAGGAGCCTTGGATACAAGGCAAAGCAGGGCTTTATCGTGGTAAGGCAGAAGGTCCTCAGAGGAGGGCACCAGAAGCCTTTTATCAAGAAGGGCAGGAGGCCGAAGAGGCAGAACAGGAGGCTCAACCTTTCCAAGAACTACCAGCAGATAGCTGAAGAAAGGGCTAACCGGAAATACCCAAACTGCGAGGTCCTGAACAGCTACTGGGTGGCAGAGGACGGAATGCATTACTGGTATGAGGTGATCCTCGTAGACACTTCGCATCCTGCGATCAGGGCTGACAAGGACATCAGCTGGATATGCGAGAAAAAAGGCAGGGTATTCAGGGGAAAGACCTCTGCAGGCAGAAAAGGGAGAGGGCTTTTGCACAAGGGAAAAGGAACAGAAAAGCTCAGACCTGCAAGAAAACCCTAGAATCTTATGGACATGCGCTTTGAGAGGAGATTCCTGTACAGAAAGATCGCTCAGAGCCTGTGGCCCTCAGTTCATCAAGCTTCAGTTTATGATATTCATCCTTGCTCTGGGATGATCATCCAGCAGACCAGGTAAGCGATGATGCCTGCAACAAAACCTGTGAATGCGGTCACGAGTACCCAAAGCACTCTTATGATGCTGGGGTCAACTTCTATGTACCTGGCGATGCCTCCGCATACGCCTCCAAGAAACCTGTCTTCAGACCTGTAAAGCCGCTTGCTGGTCATCCTCTTCACCTTGTTGTGTATCTCTTTGTGACCCATGCTGTCATGTTTCCATCTTTTGTATTTAAATCTTTTGTATAGGCATTTTAAAGCCGCACACCTCTTGCATGTGCAGGGATTTCAAAAAGTTTTTAAACCTGACCTCATATTTCAGGGTCATGAAACGCAGGAGAAAAAGCAGGAAAAAGCCTGAGAGAAGAAAGAAAACCAGGCCTTCTGAACCACAAAGGTTGACGCCTTCTGAGTATCAGGAGCACTACAATAGGCAGATGGCCAGGTATGATGCTTCAAAGCCCAGGTACCTGCAGAAACCTGCGCCGCTGCCAAGGCAGGCAGGCGCAGAGCATAGGCAATCTGCAGAAACAGAGACACGCGCTAGCGCGGCTTATCCGCAACCAAGGCCCCATGAGTACAAGCCTTCTCCCCAGCCCATGCCATACAGGAAGCTTCAGGGGGGTCCGCAGATGCGTCCAAAGCCCAAAAAAGGGTTCAGGCTCAAGCTGAACTGGCTGCACAAGCTGCTGATCCTCAGCTTTGTGATCTTCCTGATATGGGTAAACAAGGAAGGGCTTTCAGCTCTAGGCATGAAGCTTCTAAATATACACCCTGCGATATACAACCTGTACTACTATGTTTATTCAGAGGTCATAAGCAGGACACTGAAAGGCCTCTTTATGATCGCAGGGATAGGAGCGCTTTTCTTCGTGTTCATACCTGTGGAAGTCATATTCATAGCATATCTTGGCTACGGATACAATCCTGTGACAGTCATGCTGGTGGCAGTAATAGGGTACTGTCTT
>WJKB01000017.1 GCA_014729345.1 Candidatus Woesearchaeota archaeon | reverse complement strand
GGAAGTCAAGCTTCCGGTACAGCTCTTGGAGATAAAGAATTTCCTGGAAAGCTTTATGAAGAAGAGGCTGAAGGATCTTAAAGATATCGGGATCGTCAACAGCCACCAGATCTCAAGAGCCACGAAGACTCAGCTGCTCGGGGCGCAGGCAGGACTAAGGGCAAGGGTTATCCAAGGAGACAAGGATTTTCCGGTACTCAGATCCATCAGCCTGCTCGCGCAGATAATGAAAGTGCAGCACGCACTTGAACTCGTGGAGACTCAAGGAATAACAGCGCTGCATTCCTACATGACAAAGCTTATGGAAGAGAGCGGCAGCACAAAAGTCAAGGCAGTCAAGGCTATCGTAAAGGATCTTGACTTCAGGTCAGCGTTCATAAAGACAGAAAAGCTGTTTGAGCAGGGAACAGAACACCCCAAACTCGCTGAACTCAAGAAGCTTGTGGACAAGGAGACTGAAAAAGATGCAAGGGTCAAGATAATCGTCTTTTCGCAGTACAGGGACAGCGCGACCAGGATAAAGGAGGAGCTTGGAGAAGAGATAAGCTCTGAGATATTTGTGGGACAGGCCAAGAAGAAAGGTACCGGACTCAGCCAGAAACAACAAGCAGAGATGCTGGACAGGTTCAAGCAGGGGGAGTTCAATGTCCTTATAGCGACATCAGTGGCAGAGGAGGGAATCGATATCCCAAGAGTAGACCTGGTGGTTTTCTACGAGCCGATACCTTCCGCGATCAGGCAGATCCAGAGGAGAGGAAGGACAGGAAGGCAGGACAAAGGAAGGGTTGTCGTGATGATGGCAAAAGATACCAGGGATGAGGCCTACAGGTGGAGCGCTTTCCACAAGGAAAAAAGGATGCACCGGAACCTTAACAGCCTGAAGAGCAAGATAGGCATCGAGCTGCAGCCAAAAAGACAATCAACTATCCAGAGATTTATATCTGAAGAAGACAAGTTCAAGGTATTCTGTGACCACAGGGAAAAAGGGAGCGGAGTCATAAAAGAACTGATAGAGCTGGGCATGGACACAAGACTTGAGCACCTGCAGACAGCTGATTTCATCCTGAGCAGCAGGGTAGGGGTGGAATACAAGAATGTCTCTGATTTTGTGCAGAGCCTGATAGACGGCAGGCTGCTGCAGCAGGCAAAAGAGCTGAAGCAGAGCTTCGAAAGACCGCTGATAGTAGTGGAAGGCCTGGAGGACATATATTCTATTAGGAATGTCCACCCTAATGCCATCAGAGGGATGGTCGCAGCCATAGCTGTAAGCTATGGCATACCTGTAGTCTACACAAAGCATTTCAAGGAGACTGCCTCATTGCTGAGCATCATCGCAAAGAGGGAGCAGGAAGAGACATGCAAGGATTTCAGCATGCACACCTCCAAGAAGCCCCTCACCCTCAGAGAGCAGCAGGAATATGTGGTTTCAGCACTTCCAAACGTGGGGCCCAGCCTTGCCAAGGATCTTCTGAAAAGGTTCGGTACAGTAAGGAAAGTCATCAATGCAGAGCCGGAAGAGCTGAAGAAGACTGAAAAGCTGGGTGACAGGATCGCAGACAAGATAAGGGATGTTGCTGAAAAAGATTACATAGAAAAATGAGTAACAAGGGAAGGGCAGGTGCCGACTGATAGCAGAAAAAATTCAATAATCTGGAGAGTTTTTTCAGGAAAAAGGAGGCATCCTGACAGAGAGGTCAGGAAACCTGGAAATATCTTTTGAGAGAGGGGTGGCTAGCGCAGGTCTTCAGTGTCCGTGTCATCGCCCAGATAGGAAGCGATGCCCTCTATCTGCCTCAGCCTGGTGTCCCTGAAAAGGAGGTCACGGAAATGTGTGTCTATCTTCACACCAAAACTGGCAAACCCTTTCTTCAACGTACTGAAGAGCTTCTTGCCTTCCCTGTCAAGGTCTGTGAGTATTACCACTTCTTTTTTTCCTGAGGATACGATGTCCTCAACAACCGCGAACAAGGGTTTCTTGAGGGTGATGATGTCGCTCAAGCCAAACTTTTCCAGAGCCTGCTTGTCCTTCTTTCCCTCAACGATGACTGTCTTGCCTGACTTTTTGAGCATATCAAGCTCGTAAAGCATGCGCCTTTTCAGATGCTCCGGCTTCCTGGCATCAGAAAGTGGTTCTGATTTTACCATAAACATTAAAAAGAACAGATACTATATAATACCTCATGTAAATGCTTGATGCATCTGATGCTTTTACGTCCTGACTTCAAGACTGACCATAAGATACTGAGTGCAACAATTTATACAAAGGGGTATGCATGCCGATACATATAAGCACCTTGCTGCAATATTACAAAAGACCTGAGATACAGGAAGCTATCATAGCCTGCGCTCCTGACAGGGAGATAGCAGTGAGGTTCGGAGACAAAGGATTCGGCAAGAGACCGGATACGGTTGCTTATCCCAACGACATAATCGAGCTCGCAAAGCAGGGAGCCACATCCTTCCATGCATCTGAAGAGCTCTGGAAGAATCCCCTGCAGCTGAACACAGGCCTTCGAAGAGAGGAGCTGGACGATATGAGGAAGGGATGGGACCTTGTCCTGGACATAGACTGTCCTGTGCTTGAATACAGCAAGGTTGGAAGCCATCTGATAGTCAAGGCGCTGCAGCACCATGGCATAGGCTCTATCTCTGTGAAGTTCTCAGGAAACCACGGTTTCCACATAGGCATACCTTTCGACTCATTTCCAGAAAAGGTCCAGATAGCTGACCCTGCCTCAAAGCAGGTGGAGGAGAAAGAGACCAGGCTGCTTTTCCCGGAAGGTCCAAGGAGGATAGCCCTGTATATCAAGGAGATGATCAGAAAGAAGCTTACAGAGGATCTGCTGCAGAGATACGATATCAATGATATGGTGAAAAGCGTGGGCAAGAAGTTCAAGGATGTGGTCAAGCAGAACCAGGTCGACCCTTTTGAGGTACTTGATATCGATACCATACTTATCTCAAGCAGGCATATGTACAGGATGGCCTACTCGTTCAACGAAAAGTCAGGACTGGTGTCCATACCTATAGATCCAGGCAGGATACTTGATTTTGACAAGGAGGATGCGCAGCCTGAGAGAGTATCGGTAAGCAGCTACAAGTTCCTTGACAAGGAAGGGATAGAAAAAGGGGAGGCCAAGAAGCTGATACTGCAGGCTTTTGATCATAAGATAAAAGCAATAGAGGAAGAAGACAGGGCAGGAGCCAGCGGGTTTTCAGGAAGACATGGGGAGAGGCAAAAGTATGATATCCCTGACATAGCCCTTGAAGAGAAGTATTTTCCCCCCTGCATCACCAGCATACTGTCTGGATTGGAAGACGGAAAGAAGAGAAGCATGTTCATACTCACTAACTTCCTTGTAAATGTGGGCTGGGACCATGAGAAGATAGAGGAGCTACTGCTGGAATGGAACAAGAAAAACAAGGAACCCTTGAGAGATAACCTGATAATAAGCCATGTGAGATATCATAAGCAGAAAAAGAAGGCAGTGCTTCCTCCTAACTGCAGCAACAAGATGTACTACAAGGACCTGAGGGTCTGCAAGCCAGACAACCTGTGCAGCAAGATAAGCAATCCGGTCAACTACAGCAGGAGAAAGACAAGGTTCCTGAAAAGGGAACAGAAAGAGGAAAAGGAGAAGAATAAATCTGAGGAAGGGGACCGGAAGGATCAGGCAATCCAAAGCAAAGCTAAAAAAAAGCAGAGTAAAACAGACTAAGGAGCAAATAAAGCATAATATTTATAAATAAACTGCGATTATACAAAAAAACGCAACAAAAGTGTATTTAAATAAAAAGAAGGTTTAAATACGGGTAATCCATACTAAATCAGCCTGAAAAGAATCCTTTTCAGTACAGTTTAGTTTAAATAAACTGTGTTCTCTTAAAGGGTTCATCAAAAGGCTTTTTTGATTGAAAAAAGGAATAAATAGCCTGAAAAGGCTGTTCAGAGACTAAAATGCCAAACATAAGATTTCCAAGAAGCGGGAGTATGCAGTTCTGGCCTAGAAAAAGGTCTAGAAAACAGACTGCAACAGTGAAATCGTGGGCATCTCTGACAGAAGCAAAACCACTGGGGTTTGCAGGATACAAGGTCGGGATGACCCATTGCATCTATCCCCAGAACAACCAAAACTCAGTCACAAAAGGCATGGACATCAGCTGCCCGGTGACCATCATCGAATGCCCTCCGCTCAAGACTGCTTCTATCCGTCTCTACAAAAATATCAACAACACAAAAAAAGCTTATACAGAAGTCATAGCTCCCAAGCTGGACAAGGAACTTAAACGAAAGATCCCAGCTGCAAAGGATATCAAGAAAAAGATCGATGATATCAAGCCAGAAGATTTTGACGACCTCATCCTTATCGTCTATACGCAGCCGAAGCTTACAGGCATAGGCAAGAAGAAACCAGAGATTTTTGAGATCGCTGTCGGCGGCAAAAAAGAAGAGAAGCTGGCTTATGCAAAAGAGAAGCTCGGCAAAGAGATCAAGGTTGATGAGGTGTTCCAGGCTGGACAGCAGGCTGACATACATGCTGTTACAAAAGGAAAAGGATACCAGGGCCCTGTGAAGAGGTTCGGGATAGGACTCAGAAGGCACAAGAGTGAAAAGACAAAGAGAGGACCGGGAAGCCTTGGCGGATGGAGCGGCCAGGGGCATGTGATGTACAGGGTCCCACACGCAGGCCAGATGGGATACCACAAGAGGACAGAATACAACAAGTGGCTGCTGAAGATAGGCGACAATCCTGAAGATATCAACACAGCATCAGGATATACCAGATATGGAAACTTGAAGAACACTTATGTGCTGGTCAGGGGTAGTGTGGCAGGCCCTGCAAAAAGGCTCATAAGGTTCAACCACGCCATAAGGCCAAGCAAGAAGATAATCTCTGCGGCTCCGGCAATATCATACATCTGTATCAAGAAAGCTAAGGAAGCAGTAAAGAAGCAGATTAAGGAAAAACCAAAACCAGCAGAAAAGAGAGTAGCAGGAGCAAAGGAGAACAAAAAAGAGAAAGAAGCTCCTGAAAATCCAAAAGAACAAGAGAAAGAGAAGGCTGAGAGCCAGCCAAAAAGCAGATGAAACTCACCATAATTTCAAAAACAGCGCAGGAAGCAGGAAGTATAGAGCTTCCAGAACAATTCAACGAGCCTGTCAGACCTGATCTGATAAGGAAGGCAGTGCTTGCGATAAAGTCAAACAGCAGGCAGCCTTACGGGGCAAGTCCTGAGGCAGGGAAAAGAGCAAGTGCAATACTCTCAAAAAGAAGAAGGGCCTACAGGGGATGCTACGGTTACGGAATAAGCAGAACCCCAAGAAAGATCCTCAGCAGGAGAGGCAGAAGGATGAACTGGACAGGGGCTATCGCACCCAATACAGTAGGTGGGAGAAGAGCCCATGCACCAAAGGCCCAGAAGATATGGAACAAGAAGGTGAACATCAAGGAAAGAAGGAAGGCAATAAGGAGCGCTATCAGCGCGACAGTCAACAAGGAGTTCCTTGAAAGCTCAGGCGCAGATATACCTGACAATTATCCTTTTGTGATAGAGAACGGTTTTGAGTCGATAAGCAAGACAAAACAGGCAAAAGATGCCCTGGAGAAGATAGGGCTAAAGGAAAAGCTGCAGAAAAGCGGCAAGAGAAAGGTAAGGGCAGGCAAAGGCAAGCTCAGAGGAAGGAAGTACAAGACCAGGAGATGCGCACTCATAGTGGTCTCATCAAGCTGCAAAATAATGGAATCAGCAAAGAACATACAGGGAATAGATGTGGTGGAAGTCAAGGACCTCAATGCCGAGAGACTGAGCTTGGGGACCACGCCAGGAAGGATAACACTGTTCACACAGAGAGCTATCGAACAGATGGAAAAGGAAAAGATGTTCATGTAAAAAGGAAGGGACAAAGATGGCTGAAGACAAAAAAACAGCAAAAGAGAACAGGCAGAGCAAGAAGCCTGAAAGGGAAACAGCTCCAGCAGGAAAAAAGTCCGATGAAAGCAAAAAAGGGATGCAGGAATCCAAGACTTTGGAAGACCCCTATAACAT
>WJKB01000016.1 GCA_014729345.1 Candidatus Woesearchaeota archaeon | reverse complement strand
TTTTGCAGGAAAAAACATGCCATTCTTCATATCCTTTATGTAATCCTTCATCTTGCCGACAGGGGTGCAGATCACAGGTATACCACAGGACATAGCTTCCATTGTGGAAAGCGAAGATGTTTCTGTTAGGGAAGGCAGGACATATATGTCCATGGCCCGGAAGAATGGCAGAACATTGTTCTGCGATCCCCTGAACACGACGTTTTTCTGCTTGATCAAGAGCTTTTCGAGCTCATGCACTCCCTGGCCCACTATGAGCAGTTCGGTATCCTGCCTTTGGAGGCTCCTGAACGCCCTTAGGAGCGTGGGGATGTCTTTCTCTCTTCCTATCCTGCCGCAGAAACCGACCACTGTCTTTCCAGGCTTGATACCTATCTTCTTTTTTGCCTCTGACTTTGACTTTGCAGGCCTGAACTTGTCTGTATCGACGCCCAGGCTGACAACCTTGTAGTATGTCGTGACGCCTATCTTCCTGAACTCCCTTGCAGCGTTCTCTGAAGGATAGATTATGAGGTCGCATCGGTTGTTGTAGAACCTGGTCAGGCTCTTGGCGATCTTCTCGCTCGGTTTTTTTCCCCGCTTGACAGCCTCTGATACGAGCTTCCAGTCGATGGAATGGGTAAACTTAACCACAGGCTTGCCCAGCTTGTGCCCGTAATATATCGCTAGCCCTCCAAGGGTAGGTACTATCGACTGCGCAAATACCAGGTCAGACCAGTTTACCAAAGACCTTATCTTCTTTGACCTGGCTTTGGGAGGACTATAGTCCCCGAAACTGACCTTCATGGAAGGTATCCTGACTATGCTTACCCCTGGGAAACTGGGGGCGCGGCCCCTGAATGCAGGAGCCACCACAGTAACCTCATATTTCTCTGCCAGCGAAGGGATGGTCTCAAAAAGGAACCTGGCTATGCCATCCCACCTGGGAAGGAAGCTGTCTGTGGCTATGAGAAGCTTTTTCTTGTTTTTCATCTTATCTTGTAGAAAACCTCTGCGTATTTTACGCCTGCTTTCTGGCCGTGAATCACGGCTTTTGAGTATATCCCCGGCAGCAGCTGTGCGAGCGCGAGCTTCTGGCTCTTGAAGCAGCCGAGTGCTTTCTTTTTTCTGTCAAAGGTGCCTGAGATGTCGACCACAAGCTTGGGCCTGTTCCTCTTCCTTACAAGGATGGGGTTCCAGATGCTGAAAGAATAAAGCTCGCCTTTGTAACCCACCTCTTCGGTCACCTTCACCACCAGGTTATGCACTGCTTTGTGGTCAGGATATATTATATCATCTATGGAATGGGTGAATATCTTTGCAGGTCTGTATTTCCTGATAATATTTTCCACCTTCTCGAAGGCCTCTCTTGTCTTGACCTCCTTTGAAAGCCTTGTGTCCCTGAATCCCAAGAATATGGTCTCCCTGATCCCTACGATGCCTGCTGCCTTCCTGCACTCTTTGGTCCGCATCCTGACAGTGTGGTGCTCCTTGAGCCACAGATGGCTCTTCTCTCCATAAGAGAATATGACTGTGATGATGTCCTTTCCCTCATCTGCGTATCTTGCGATAGACCCTCCCATTCCTATTATCTCATCATCAGGATGGGCGCAAAAAACCATTATCGTGTTTTTGGGCATAAGACATCCAAAACCTGACCTGTTTTTTAAATTTTTGGAATCTTTCCAGGGATTATACATGTATAGCCCTATATGGAATATGGAAATCCAAAGACAAAAATATAAATATTTTTAAAGTACTCCCTAATCATTACTCCAGCAGATTGCTGAGGGTGATACTTATGAGGATTGAAAAGGATAAAGGGCTGGGTCATCTTGTTGCACATGCCCAGGAAAGGGATGTTGGGATATCTGATGACCATAGAAGAGTTCTTGATTATTTTATCGGAAACGGTCATACAAGGCAGGTATTCAGGGAAAAGAATGTCCATGGCCTATGGATGCCTCTGGAATCGGTCTATCTAAAACTGGCAGAGGAAACAGGCCTTTCCAGGACAAAAGCTACCCTGGCATACAGGGACCTTCAGAGGGCAGGCCTGGTAGGCATCGCGGTGGAGGACAGCTTCGGAAGAGAGTATTCTCTCACTGAAGAGGCATATCAGATAGCCCTCGGCGTCTATGATGCTGTCCTGCATACTGTAGGAAAGCCTGTAGTGCTGACAAAGGACCAAAGGAGGCTAATGACCTTCTTTGCAGAAAAAGAAGGGTCCAGGATGGTAGAGGCGAGGTCAGAAGATGGTATCTTCAGTTTTCTGAAGAGTATGACAATAATATCCTCTGAGGCTGGTGTCCGAGATGCCTGGCAGAGGCTGCAGGAACTTGGCATCACACATGTGCAGGATCTTGATGATGCACGTCTGTATGCACTAACAGAAAAAGCATCATATGCTGCAGCAAAATATATCTCTTGACCTGTGAAAGACAGGTCGATAATGAGATGCGCCGGCTGGGAATCTCACAGGTTTTTCTGACCTTTTTGAACCCAGATATATGGCTCTCTTTGAGCCAGCAGGAGGAAAGCCTCATGCTGACGCCTGGAAGGCCACAGTCATTTATGGCACATGCGTGTAGCCATTAGACCACCGGCGCACAGGAAAAAAAAGAAGCTTATCCCTTTAAAAAACTTATGGTTTTGTCTGGTTAACTTGGCCGACTTTTCTTAGGCTGGGCAGGGCACCAAAAAAAATCTTTGAGCAGTTTCAGTATCCTGCCTGCTGGTACGTCTGTCTCTGGTAATACCTCTGCCATGCCTTCTTCCGCTCTTTCCTCATCATATACTTGCCGTACTGCCAAACGATGTATCCTGTGGTGAATATGGTGATAGACGCTATTATGGCTTCTGCTGAAAGATATCCTGAAAGGGCGAACACCCTTAGCAGCTGGCCAATCTCAGTCAGGGTGAACAGCTTTGAGGCAAAAAGGCGCATGATGCTGTAATAGATCACACAGAATGCCCCCATATACCTGAGCCCCCTGGTAACAATGTAGGCCTCAAAAGGTTTATTATCATTAGAGTGTATGATGAACCCGAGTATGACCCCTATCATCAGGGTGTAGAACCCCACTATGAAAACCCCTCCCATCTGGTTCCATAAAGAGAGCCCTTTCGTGCCTATGAGCTCGTTGTACGCGCCTGTCTCCACCCCTTTCCTGATGAGATCCATGACTGAGATAGCTGTGACTGCCTGTATTATTATCATGGCGATTATGCCCACAGCTCCAGGCACCATCAGTATCTTTCCCATGGCCCTGACAAAGTCGCCTTTGCTTCCTGTGGTTATTATCTTCACTACTATGCCCAGGAAAAGCAGGGCAAACCCTATAAGAACAGCCATGGTAGGGTCCTGATTATGCCCGAACATTATGTTCAGTGGAAAAAGGCTGAGTATGGCATCCTTGACAGACTGTGTCTCTGCAATATATTGGGGTGTCTTCATGCCTGCTTCTTCGACTATCCTGTCGATCACCTCAAAAAACGCGAACTTCATGTGAAAGTAGTGGCTTCCGAATATCAGCAGGAGGAACGAAAGTCCGGTAGCAGCTATCTCATCTGTAAGCTCATCCCCTATCTTCACCCACATGGGCTCCTTTTCACTTGCTTTTCTTTTTTTCATGATGCATGTTCTCTTTTGTCAACTGTTCCCTTATGCTGCTTATGAACCTGTCAAAATCATCCTTTTTCACCACAGCTCCGCATGCATACTCATGCCCTCCCCCATACCCTTCAACCTCCTGAAGAGCGTCTTTCAGTATGCCGTCGATTTGGACCCTGCCGGATGACCTCAGGCTGCATTTCATCTCTCCTGACTTTTCCCTGGCGATTATTATCACTGTCTCTGGAAACCTGTAGATAAGCTCGTTGGAAAGCTCGCCTGTGAAAGACATCCTGTCTGAGGTGTAAGTGAATACTAGCAGCCTGTCTTTTCTTGTCTTTAAGGCTTCTCCCAGCAGCTTCTGATAATCCTTGTTTATCTGCTCATAACGCCTGTAGATATACCTGCCCCTAGAGGTGGTCTGTTTAAGGATCTCCTCAGGAGAATCTATCCTTGTAAGCACCCTGACATGCTTCATGACATCAGTGGTCTTTCCCTTGAGGCAGAACGCGAATATCCTGGCCAGCAGCCCAAGTTTTGACCTGAAAAGCAGGTCCTGGGGCCTTTTCATGCCTTTAGGGGCGAGGCCAGGATGCTTAAGCCTGAGCTCGTCTATGTAATCAGGCATGTACCAGTCTCCTACTGCGCCCACTGCGCTGATCCAAAGATCCTTGCCTGTGATCTTGTAGCAAAGGTATGAGACAGGTATGTTGTTGCTGCGGTCCCTGGCCCTTGGATTATGATATATGACCTTGTCCCTCTTGAGAGGAGCGTGATGATCTATCCAGATGACAGGCACCTTTGCCCTGTCTATGAACTCCTGGTCCACCATGGCGATATCCACTATGATGACCTTGTCAGGCTGGTACTCCTCGACTTTTCTCAGGAAATTTTCATCTATCCTGGGATGGGTCTTTATGACAACACCTTTGCCTTCAGCTATCATCCTGTAAAGAAGCAGGAACGAGCATAGGCCGTCAGGATCATCGTGGAAGAATATGAGCGGACGTCTGCAGTACTGGAGCTCTGTCCTTATCTTTTCAAGCGTTGCCATGCATGCATGGAAAAGAGGATGATATTTAAAAGTAATGTTTTTGTCAGAGAGCCGGACATCAAAGCAAAAACTTTTTAATCATACAGGCTTATGGGGGATGCATGAACATAACATGCCTGAAGTGCAAAGGGAGGGGGTTTTGCGGAAGGAGTTTCTGCCCTCATATAGCGAAAAGCGAAGCCATATTCAGGCTTAAAAAAAGCATGCCTGAAAGGGATTTCCAGGGAACCAGTCCTGCGCCTTTCATAGGCTGGAGCGGCTATCCCAGAGTGAATGTTGGGATCCTCAGCCCTGCCCATGCAGCCGAGGATGCATGGCTCTATGACGCACCTGACCACTGGGCTGCCAATAACTTCCAGATACCGCAGATAGTGGAATACAGGTCAGGCCTGATAAACTCAAGACAGAAGGCAAGGATAAGGGATAAGGACAGGCTTGTGGCGATCAGCCAGGAGGTAGGCGTTTCCTCAAAGCCTGTGGATGTAGAGATAAACCTTAAGGACAGGCCCAGGTTCAGGCTGAATGCAGACAGCATGCTTGCGCCCATGGGCCCAAATGCTGAGATAGAGAAGGCGACGATAACCTCCAATCCTCATGTTGACACCAGGGTGGACAGGGTTGTCTCTGATAATGATCTTAAGGCAGCATCTGCCCTGACCTCACTTTATGACAAGGGATTTGGCGAGAACTTTTTGACAAAGGTACTCAGTGTAGGAACCCTGGGCTTGCAGTACAGCAGGAAGCTAGTGCCTACAAGGTGGAGCATAACTGCAGTGGACGACCAGCTGGGCAAGCACCTGATGAAGGATGTGAAGCAGCTGCCCCATGCTGACTACCTTGCTTTTTTCGGGTCATACCTTGGAAACTATTATCTGATACTGGTGTTTCCGGACGTTTTCTCATACGAGCTTTTTGAGATGTATGCTCCAAAAGCGTCCTGGAACACCAGCGACCAGCTCCAGTGCAGCACTGACCATGAGTCTTTTGAAGGAAGAAAGGACTATGCCCATGAGTGCGCAGGCGGATACTATACAGTCAGGTTGGCTGTGCTTGAACATATGAGAAAGATCAGAAGGCAGGGAGCGTGCCTTGTCCTCAGATTCATCACAGGAGAATACGCAGTGCCCCTGGGGGTATGGGTCACAAGAGAAGCTGCCAGGAAGGCGATGTCGGCAAAGCCCATGGAGTTTGCCTCCAGGGAGCTGATGCTGAAATATGCCCAGGCTGTGGCAAGAAAGAAATTCGGGGTGGACCTTTCAGGGGTACTCAGGCAGAGCAAGGTCCTGGCCAGTATCAGGAGCCAGACAAAATTGACAGCTTTTGCGTAAGATATTTAAATGATAATCATATAGCCTCCACCATGGCGAAGAAAAGAAAGACACGCAAAAAAGAGGGCGCATCGGTAGTGAGGACAAGGCAGGATGAGGAGCTTGAGAAGATAAGATCCCTGCTGACTTCTGATGAAAGATACGTAAAACACTACAAGATCGGAATGTTCAATATCGTGCAGTCTGACAAGAGGCTGACCTTCTCCAGAAGATGGCCCCGTGTATTCATAAAGATGCCGTTCAAGGAGATAAGGAGGATAGAGTATTTCACAAAGATCGACTGGGGTAGTTTGTTCAAAACACTGGTATACTTTGGGATCGCAGTATTTCTCATGCTGAGGCCAAAGCTGCTTTGGGAAAGCTTCATAGGATATTACTGGCCTTTTGTAACAGAGCTTCTAGCGCTTTCAAAGCCTTTCAACTATGTGGTGGTGAGCTACGGCCTGATGTTCCTATTCTACCTCCTGGGGATCGTGGCTGCTGTCAAGTTCATCAGCTGGCTTATCGGACGCCTGACCGTGGAGTCAAGAAGGCGGATAGAGCCTCTGGAGATGATATGCAGGTTCACTGATGATGTGCAGGCGCTGATGACAGAGATAGAGCCCAAAATCAAGAAGAGGCAGTAGGGCATGACAGCAGAAAAACAGTAAAAAATAAATAAGACATTCGGTCTGTTTCTAGGTATGGGCTTTTCAGATGATATCAGGAAGCTGAAAAACGCTGTTGAGAACGCTCTTTCAAACAGCGTGAGCCTTGAAGCGGTTGACGATGACAAGGCAATCTATGATTATGACAAGAAAAAGGAGCAGTATTATGTGAATGCGGTAAAGACTGCGCAGAAAAATCTTGCGAGAGGCTCCGCGTCGCTGAATGAGCTGGTGAAGCATGACCCTTCTAACGAGCTGCCTGTTTCTGAGCTCATCTCCGCTGCAAAACAGGCGGGAGAAGAGACTGATCTTAAGAAACTGAAGCAGCTGGCTGACAGGATGCAGGAGGCCGACTCCAGGCTGAAAAAACCTCCTGAATCAGAGATAAGTGCTGCCTCATACAAGAGAAAGTTTCCTGAAGAGATAAGGGATGAGATGGCTGCAGACCTGAAGGAGCTGGAGATGTGCTTCAGCAACAGCTGCTACAGGAGCTCCATAATTATCTGCGGAAGGCTCCTGGAGACTGCCCTGCACAGGAAATACTTTGAGGAGACAGGGACAGACCTTCTGGAGAAGAGCCCGGGCATAGGGCTCGGAAAGATCATAGCGAAGTTTGACGAGAAGAAGATACTTATAGACCCTGCTCTGAAGCAGCAGATACATCTTATAAACCAGGTGAGGATATTCTCTGTGCACAAGAAACAGGAAGTTTTCAGGCCCTCAAAAGAGCAGACCTATGCCATAGTGCTGTATACCCTTGATGTTCTTGGAAAGATGTTCAGTTAGGAGATCCAGCCATGGGATAGTCTTTGATCCAAAGATACGTTAAAACAACTCCTGGAAACAAGACCGGTCTTGAGAAGCCCACGGATGAGATACATAACCTATATGGAATTTAACTTCAGTTCCTACATGGACTACTGTCTTGTTGTTCCTAGAAACATACGATCAAATAGTTCCAGCCAGGCGGGTCAGTTCCGGTCTTTTTTTAGCAGCTGCAAGGGACAACAGGGCACCATATAAATGCCATATATGAAAGCACAAGTATCACCAGCGAGCTGAGCAGTGGATTTACCCTTGTGATCTCCATTATGTAATGCAGGTACAGCAGCAGCACATAGTAAGCAACTACAGATATTATGGTCATTCCGCAGTGATGCCTTGAGCATATGCTAGCAGTCACCTTTGTGTTGTTTTTCTTTTTTGCCATCAAAATCACCTCTTTTAGGTTTCATGTTCTGGGCTGAGCTCAACTCAGCCTGACAGCATTTCAATATCTATTATAGTATAAAAAACTTTTTATATGGAAATAGGATATCAGTCTTTATGCCTAATCAACAGCAGCGACCCATGGACCAAGTCGGTTGATTTCTTGAGTACCAGAGGATGATATATTGCAAAGGGATCCAGCCTGCGCTCACGGGCCTTGAAGACGAGACTCTTGCAGCATATGACAGGCAGCTTGGCTGGGATGAGCCTGGAACAGGCCCCAAAGAAGGTGTTACAGGACTAAGGCATATCAGAAAGGATCTGCTCCAGTCTGAGATAGCACAGCTTGAGAAACTGCTCGGTTTCAGCACGGTTGATATGATCTCAAGAGACCTTCCGCCTGCAGGGGAGGATTCTTACGACACAGAGGCCTATGATCAGATTGTCCAGGAATCTGATGGCCTTGTCCGCGTCTCCAGGCATATGGACCTGATCAAGCATCATATGGCCAATGTCCAGCAGTGCCTGCAGAGACTGAGAAAAGGACTTTATGATGGAAGCATGGATATTCAGGATGCGCTTGCAGCCATAGAAGAGCAGGAGACCATCCTATACACGCTCAGAAATGCTGGATACAGCTGATGTAGGGTTCCATGCAGAACTGACAGGGACAAGCTTTGCCTGGAAAGAAATACAGGGCTCAGAAGTAAATATCTAAGAAATCTTCTCCTTGAACTCTTCCAGTTCTTTCATGAACCTGGAGATGGTCCTTGGAACATGCTCTGCCTGGGTGTTCAGCAACTTTGCTGTCAGTTCAAGAGCTTCTGCCGGTTCTGTCTCTTCTTTGGAGTCCAGCTTGAGCGAGCCTGGATCAAGCTCTTTGCCTTTCTTCACAGCTTTTCTGGCCTTTTTCCAGGCAGAAAACAGCTGCTTTGCCCTCGCAGGGACCTGGCTTGGCTTGACTCCCAGGAGTTCTGCAGCCTCTTCGAGAAGGCCTCCTGCTTCTGCGCTGGTCTGTTCTGCAGCTTTTCCTGCTGTGTAGACAAGCCTGACGATGCCGTCCTGGATCTTGCTGGACTTCAGCATCCTGATAGTCCCTACCTCTCCGGTGTGCTTAAGGTGGGTGCCTGCGCAGGCTTCAACATCTGTTCCAGGAATCTCAACTATCCTTATCTCTTTTCCAGGAACAGCCCCTCCCTGGTAGATGGACATCCCATACTTCTTTTCAGCATCATTCCTTGACATGAAGGAGCATTTCACCGGTGCGTCGCTCTCTACGATAACATTCGCCTCTTTCTCTATCTGCTTCAGTTCCTCATCACTTACAGACCTGAAATGTGTTATGTCCAGGTGCGCCTTTTCTTCTGTCTTCTTCGCTCCGGCTTGGTTGACATGAGGGCCAAGCACTTTCCTGGCAGCTGCATTCACTATATGCGTGGCAGTATGGTGCTGCGCAAGCTGCTTTCTTCTTTGAGGATCAACATGGCATTCGACCTCCTCTCCTTCCGGGAACTGATGCTCCCCTGCAAGGCTATGCACGATCACGTTGCCCTGCTTGAAAACATCGACGACCTTTTCGTTCTGGATAATGCCTAGGTCATGGAGCTGCCCTCCTGAAGTCGGATAAAAGCAGGTCTGGTCAAGTATGATATTCTTGCCTGTGACCTTGACCACCTTTGCCCTGAAGTCTGTCCTGGAATAGTCATCAAAATACAGCGCCTTGGTGGGAGGGACGCCATCCAGCGGCAGCTTCTCCTCTTTTGCAGTTGCATGGGCCTGCTCCTTCTTCTCATGCAGCTCTGCAACCCTGGCATAGAAGTCCTCAGGCACCTTGATATCCTTGCCCGCGACCTTTGCCTCCTCTGCGATGACCTCTGGAGAGATGCCCTGGCTATCGTATAATTCCAGCAGTTTTTTCTCGTCTATCTTTGCAGCGAGCATCTTGCTTATGACCTGCCTTGACTTCTGCCTGGTCGACTCGTATTTCTGCTTCTCAACATCAAGTATCTCATCAACTATGCTGAGGTTTTCGGAAAGCTCAGGGAATATGGGCTTTAGGTAATCTGCATGCCATGCTGCGATGTCAGGCAGCTGCAGGTTCCATCCATATTTATCTATGAATGACAAAGCTCTTCTCAGGATGACCCTAAGGTTGTATCCTCCTCCGACATTTGATGGAAGAAGGCCGTCATTGAAAGCCACCAACAGAGCTCTTGTGTGCTCTGCAACTGAATAAAGGGCTGCCAGTGGAAGCACTTTTTCCTTTAGAACATCTGTGTCTATGCTTATCTTGGCTGCAACTTCCTGCCAGACCTTATTGATGTCATCGACCTCGTCGACATTGAGGAATGATGAGTAAGGAAGGAACTTTCTCATGACATCTTGGTCCACCTTGATGCCTGTGGCTGAATAAAGCTTCTTCGCAACTGTCGGAAAGGTGGTCTCATAGGATGTGGAAGTGCCCTTGGTGAACCATGCGTTCCTCTCATGGCCCATGCCCATGTCCAGGACCTTCAGCTTAAGCTCTTTGGGCCCTGAAGGTGTCTGCTCATACATCATATATACCTGGTTGCCGAGCTCCAGGCCCCTTGAGAAGTATTCCATGCAGGGACCGAAGTTACCTCCTCCTGCCCAGGCATCTTCATGGAAGGTTATCTCTTCGTTAGGGAGGCCAAGGCCATGTTTGAGCCAGTTATGGATGTCTGTGAAAAACTTTTTCTGATCCCACCTTTCCGGAGGCATGAACGCATGCTGGCCTATCATCACAAATCCTGTATAATGGGCGCCTGTGATACCCACATTGTCAATATCATTGAACCTGAGGCAGAACTGCGGCACTACCAACGGGTTTGCAGGAGGATCAACCTCCCCTGAAACCACGTAAGGCTGAAAATCATAGATAGAAGCCTGGACGATCTCAGTGTCATCCCTCCACCTTGCAGCCACAGGATATCTCTGTATAGGAGTATATCCCCATTTCTTGAACAGCTCTGCAAACCTTTTCCAGACCTGGATATAATCCAGTTCCTTTGCAGCAGGGGTGTTTCCTATGAAACTGAACCCTCCTGAACAGGCAGGGTCTCCGCATACATCCTGGTCCTGGTTGACTGTCCAGAAGGCAGTGTTGCACTTGCTGCATCGTTTTCTCATGAAGCCCTCTGCCTTGAGGACTTCAGTGGCATAGTACTTGTCTGGATCCTTGGATGCTTTAAGCTTGAATTCTTTTTTGATCTGTTTGTCTGTGCGCATGTGAAGAGAGATAGACAGGTCATTTTTAAATATTTGGCTATTTTGAGAGTTTTTAGGCAAAATATAAAAACAACCGATGATTGGCCTGTGTTATGGCTATGATAGCCCTGATATCAGACATCCACTCTAATCTGGAGGCCTTGAAGGCAGTTCTTGAAGATAGCAAGAGATGGGGGGTCGAGAAGACCTACTGTTTGGGGGATGTAGTGGGTTACGGCGCAAACCCCAACACTTGCACAAAATACCTTATCAGGAACAGGATCAAGTCCATCATGGGAAACCATGACAAGGCTGTGATTACAGGCCAAGGCCTGGACAACTTCAACAACTTTGCCAAGATTGCTGCCAGGTGGACAATGGACGAGATTCCTGAAGAAAGCTGGAGATATCTTGAAAAGATGCCTGAAACCATGGAAGACAGGGACATGCTACTTGTCCACGGAAGTCCAAGAGACTATCTCAATGAATATGTCTACCCTGACATGCCACAAAGCCTTTTCAAAAAGTTCTTTGACATGACAAAGAAAAGGATCATCATCATGGGGCACACGCACATACCTTTTGTCAAGAAGCTCAAACAAGGCTTGATCGTGAATGCAGGAAGCGTGGGCCAGCCAAGGGACGGCAACAAGAAGGCATGCTACTGCCTTATAGACCCCTCAAGAACAAAGGCATGGATCAAAAGGGTTGACTATGATATCGACAAGGCAGCTGAGAAGATACTCAACGCGCACCTTCCAAGCTTTTTGGCTGCAAGGCTTTACGAAGGAAGGTGATAGACACGCAGGAAAAGACATAGGAACATGATAGGCGACAACAAGAGGTGATATCATGGCAGGTATTGAGTCAGTCATAGACCTTGCAAAAGACGTGAGAGGATCTGTGGCAAAGGTATGGAGAGAAGAGCTGCTTCTGATAAGGTCAGACGAGGAGATCATCGCCAAGGAGAAAAAGATACTGGATGAGCTCAAGAAGATCGAGGATCAGCTTGACCAGATGCTTTCAGAGGAGAGATCCCTGGAGAGAAGACCTTCAGAGGATCTTAAGGAAAGGCTGAAACAGGGCATCGAGACAGTAAAGGCCGAGCTTGACGCTGTGATTAAGGAAGAGAAAGAGATCGGTGAGAAAAAAGGGACTGAAGAGGCTTTTGTGCAGATGGGCGGGAAAGAGCTTGAGGTCGTGAAAAGGCTGACCAGTGAGATTGAGAGGCTTGAGCAAGGTATCGAAAACATTCCTTAGGGATGGTTATTTCCTTCTGCCGTACCTCAAAGCCTTCTCAACATCATGTCTGAGGTCCATGGCTGTGAAGTCACCCTTGTAGCTGCCGAGAGGCTGATTCAACGCTATCGGCGGCCTTCCGAAGAGCCTGTCTTCTGCCTCTTTAAGGGCGTCAATATCATATGAGAATACCTGGAACATGGTGTCTTTTCCTGCTTTCTGCTGGGCGCTGCTTGCCTGCTCCACAAATGTGATGCCGTCCATCTTTCCTTTGCCAAGCATTATGTCTGAGAGCACCACATCATAATCTCCCTTTTCCAGGGCTGCAAGCGCGGATTCGGCATCTGTGAAATATCCTTTCTGGCCCTCTTTCTCCTGAAAGCCCACTGCCAGCAGCCTCCTGTACCATGCCTCAGGATTCTCGTCATCCACTACCATGACGGTCATGTCCAGAGGCCTGTGTTTCACGCCATGATAGACATGTGTCTCAAGCTGAAGCGTCAGCTGCCTGACCGGATTAGAAAATCCATGTCCGAGGTCGGTTTCATACTCCCTGTCGCGAAGCCTTGGGTGAAGCACGAACATTCTTTCAGGGTCCCTGATGCTGGCCTCTACTCTCCTATAAATCTGATGCAGAAAGTTGAGAATGCGCTCTGCAACTATAGGATGCTGAAGCATAACCTTGTAAAGAGTGTCCTGCAGTGCAGTGAAGCCTTCAGGATCATTGTTCAGCATCTCCATGTGGTGGTTGTTGAAACGGGTTTCAGCGACCACATCTCTCATTGCCCCAAAAACTTTTTGCTGCCTGTCTGTGGACGGTTCATATTGGTCTGCCTGTTCCAGGACGAAGTTTCCCAGCACAGGATAAGTCAGGAATTTCCGTAACCTGTCCTGCAGAGTGCAAAGATATACCATATCTTCAATCTGGCTGTCGATATCATCACCTTCTGCAAGATTCTCTTCATGCTCAGTAAAAAATCTTATGACATACCTGTATCTTCTTTTCCTATGGGAGTATCCCTCAAGTTTCCTGATAACAGGCGCCAGTTTTTCTTCAAGCATAACAGCGATAATCTGTTTAAGCTTTAAAAATTTTTTCAAAAAGAAAATATTAGTCAGCGCCGGGCTGCTCTCCTCCCATAGCGCATTTCTCAGAGCAGAACCAGTGCTTCTCCCCGTCGAGCTCCCTTTCCACTATACTGCTCTTGTCATCTGTGTCAAGTATCTTTCCGCAGTTCTCGCACTTTGCCATCTCGCCTTTCTCCTCTGCGCCTTCCATGAAACCTTCCTCAGCTGGTTCTATCTCATCATCCTCGACGAGCTTCTCTCTTCCTTCTTCAGAATAAACATCTTCTTCTTTCTCGCCTTCTTCCATCTCCTGCTCTATCTGTTCAGAGGTCATGCCTGTGTCATCCTCTGCCCTGGTAGCATCCTCTTGCTCAACATCTTTTGCTTCCTTTCCGCTCATCTCTTTTATCTGATCTGTCATGATTATCACCCTTATTGTTTGGTCACAACCTGCTGAAAATTCTCTTGTTTAAAAATTTATTGAAAATCTTTAAATAGCACCTCAAAATCCACAGGAACATGCAATTCGATGATATTATAAGGAGCCTGATGGCATCTCAGCATGAGGAGGTGGGCTGCGACCTGTGTTATGCAAAGCCAGGCACATACGCTGTAGAACAGCTTGACTCCAGGCAGGAGAGAAGGAACCTTGGCCAGAGGATCCCTGGCATAAGGGATGTTGTGGGTTGCGGGGACAGTGACAGGGCTGCTGTGCTCGGCCCGGAGTATGTTAGGAAGTATCCTGAGATAACAGGGCCACATTCGAGGGCCATACTTGTTGAGATTGTGGAGGATGTCACTCTTTTTAAGGATCCTCAAGTAGACATAGAGGTCTCAAGATATCTTGTCTTCAGATGATGTTTTACCCCTTTGCACCAAAAGCTTTTTATATCCCTTCTGCCCTTTATCTGACGTTACGGCCTTGCCCGGCTCAAGCATCTATGCTGACTGATGCCGGCTGATGCCTACAACACAAACTAATGAGGTGATGGATTATGGCTGAAATATCAGATTCTGACATGAAAGAGATCGAGAATGAGATAAGAGACCTGATAAACTGGGTTAAGGTCTTTGAGACAGAGTATGATCTTCCTGCTGAAGTTGTGCAGAAGCTTACTTCAAGGCTTTCTGGACTTGCGACCAAGCTGGGTC
>WJKB01000015.1 GCA_014729345.1 Candidatus Woesearchaeota archaeon | reverse complement strand
TTCCTGTCCCAGCGATATGTTCCTGTCTATTATCCCTACAGCTTTCAGCCCTGAAAGGGCCTTGATGATGTCATCCTCTGGGAATGGCCTGAATGTCTTTAGCTTTATCATCCCTGTTTTTATGCCATTTTTCCTGAGCTCATCAACCACTGTCCTGATGGTCCCGCAGACAGTTCCTGCTGCCATTATCGCGTATTCTGCGTCCTCAAGCCTGTATTTCTCTATAAGCCCGTTGCCGTAGGATCTTCCGAACTTTTGCTTGAAATCCTTGTTGGCCTTGACTATAAGCTTCATAGCCTGCATAAGTCCGTGCTGTTGCTGTATCTTGAAGTCCATGTAGCTGTCAGGGTATCCTATTGGCCCCATGGTGACAGGTTTTTTTGGGTCAAGCACATGAAAAGGCCTGAATTCAGGCAGGTAAGATCTGACATCCTTCTTTTTCGGTATGTCCACAGGCTCGTACACATGGCTAAGAGTGAACCCGTCCAGGCATACCATCGCAGGGGTCAGCACCTTGTGGTCTTCTGCGACCTTGTAGGCCATGATTATCGTGTCCAGCGCTTCCTGGGCAGATTCCACATACATCTGTATCCATCCTGCATCCCTTGCGCTCATGCTGTCCTGATGGTCGTTCCAGATGTTTATTGGGGCTGAAAGAGCCCGGTTTGCGATCGCCATGACCACCGGAAGCCTCATCCCGCTGGTCACGAACAGCACCTCATGCATGAGCGCCAGCCCCTGTGATGCTGTGGCTGTGAATGTCCTTGATCCTGCTGCGCTTACTCCTATGGCAGCTGATAGCGCTGCGTGTTCTGACTCTACATGGATCATCTCGCTGTCAAGCAGCCCGTCATTTATGTAATCTGCAAGCCTTTCCACGATGTGTGTCTGGGGAGTGATAGGATACATTGGTATTACATCCGGTCGGCAAAGCAGGGTTCCCATGGCCACGGCTTCTGATGCTTCTATTACTTTCTTCATTTCTCTTCCCTTATCATCTTTATAGCTTTTACAGGGCATTCTGCTGCGCAGATCCCGCACCCTTTGCAGTAGTCATAATCTATCTTTATGTCCTTGCTGATGGCATTGTCAGGGCAGAACTGCCAGCAAATTCCGCACTTTATGCATTTTTTCTCGTCTTTTACAGGCTTCAGGGCTCTCCAGCTGCCTGTCTTGTTCTTCACAGTGCTGCCTGGTTCTGTAACTACAGCCCCTATGTTTACTTTCTCAAGCTTCTTTTTTGCCATCTTTTACCCTGTCATATACATTTTTCACAGCTTCCTTGTTCTGTTCGATGATCTTTTTCCTGCCTGCAAACTTCTCTTCTATGGCCTTATTTATGGATTTCAGGTTTACAAGGCCTGTTGCTGCTGCAAAGGCTCCCAGCATGGAAGTGTTCACGATATCTGCCCCTATTATCTTTAGAGCCACCATTGTAGCGTCCACTGTCTTGACCTTGAATTTGCTCTTGATGCCCAGTTTTTCAGGATCCTTGTTGGTGTTTGCAATTATCAACCCGCCTTCTTCAAGCCCTTTGGTGATGTCGACTGCCTCAAAGAGTGACGAGTCAAGCACAATCAGCATGTCAGGCTCATACAGCTGCTGTCTTACGTTTATTGGCTTTTCGTCGATCCTGCAGTATGCCTCTACAGGGGCGCCTCTTCTTTCCACTCCGAATTTTGGGAACGCCTGGCTTTGTTTGCCGTCATAGAAAGCAGATATTGCCAGCAGTTGCGCTGCAGTGACCGCTCCCTGGCCTCCTCTTCCGTGGATGCGTATCTCTTTCATGAAAATATGTCGTGGCGTCATTGTATTTAAATCTTTCTTACCTTATTCTGGTTACTGTCGAGATACGTATATCATGACCCTAAATATTTATAAACCACCGTCTTATATCCGTTTCCATGGACAGGTCAAGGATAAGGGAAAGGTGCATAAGAACGACAAAACAGAGGATCAGGGAGTCTGTAAAAGATGATAATCTGGTCATACAGGCTGTAAGCAGCATAGAAGAGGTAACCAAGGCCGCCAATATCCTTATCAGGAGGCTGAGGGAATGGTACGAGCTCTATCTGCCTGAATTTAGCAGGAAAGTCAAAGACAACCAGAGGTTCTCCCAGCTCATCCTGGAAAAGGACAAGAAGGCCCTTATGAAAGAGCACAAGTTTAGGGATACCATGGGCGCAGACCTTCCGAAGCAGGATGTTGATGCTATGCTGGCTCTTGCTGCAGGAGCCCAGAGACTCTATGAGCTGAAGAAAAGCCAGGAGGATTATCTTGAAAAACTTATGAAAAGGACAGCTCCTAACGTGCACGCCATTACAGGCACCCTTATCGGAGCAAAGCTTATCGCTATCGCAGGTAGCCTCAAGGAACTGAGCCTTTTTCCTGCATCCACTGTCCAGCTCCTTGGCGCTGAAAAAGCCCTTTTCAGACACATGAGGACAGGTGCGAAATCACCTAAATACGGCATCCTTCACGAGCACCCCCTGGTGAGCCAGAGCAGGGATAAGGGAAAGGTCGCCAGGATGCTTGCAGATAAGATATCCATAGCTTCGAAAGTAGATTATTTCAAGGGTGATTATGTGGGGGATAAGCTGAGGAAAGAGCTGGTCCAGAGGTTTGGGGAATGGTGAGCCAGGACATATGTGCGGATCAGGAAGAGCAGGAGATGGTGCATATAGTTGACGAAGATGATAATCCATTATCCGCTATAAGCAGGGAAGAGGCCAGGAACCGCAAAGACATCATCATCAGGGCTGCCATAATCATAGTGAAGGATCCGGAAGGAAAATATTTCGTTCACAGGCGGTGTGCAACCAGGAAGCGCTATCCCTGCAGATGGGGCATAGGCTGCGGAGGGGCTGTGCATGTTGGAGAAACCTATAAGCAGGCCGCCTTGAGGGAGCTTGAAGAAGAGCTTGGGATAAGGGACGCAGAGCTTGAACTCATGACAGTCTTCAGCTACCGTTCAGAGGATCACAGTTATAATTCAGAGGTATTCCATATTGTCTGGAAAAATAGGATAATCATGCATGATCTGGAGATGGACTATGGAGGCTTCAGGACTGTCAGTGAGATAAGAAACATGGACAAGAAAGGACTGCTCTGCCCTGACACCTCGGTTTTTTTCAGGAAGCATATCGATACAGGAAGAAAAGAGGGCACAGGAACATGAAATCCACCAGATTCCCGGGAATATATGAGAAAAAAGGCCGCAGAAGATCATTGTTCACAATAAATCTTGTCCCAGGCAGGTCTGTGTACGGCGAGAGGCTTGTGAGGGAATCAGTGGATCTAGGGCACAAGGCCAGCAAAGGCGTAACTGAGTTCAGGGAGTGGGATGCTTCCAAATCAAAGCTCGCAGCAGCGATCCTCAAGGGAGCGAACCAGGTGGGCCTGAAAGAAGGCCATACAGTGCTGTATCTTGGATGCTCCACAGGAACAACTGTCAGCCATGTCTCTGACATAGTAGGCAGGGGAGGCTTCGTGTTTGCGCTCGACTTCGCTCCGAGGGTCATGAGGGAGATGGTATTCCTGGCTCAGGAAAGACCTAATATCGCTCCTCTGCTTGCAGACGCAAAAAAACCCGAGGAATATGAGGATATTGTAAAGGAAAAGGTGGACTGGCTTTTCCAGGACATTGCCCAGCGGAATCAGCCTGAGATATTCCTGAAAAATGTTGCAAAGTTCCTCAAGAAAGGGGCCTACTGCGTTGCTGCGATCAAGGCAAGGAGCATCGACGTCTCCAAAAAGCCCGGCCTGATCTTCAGGTCTGTCCAGAAAAAGCTTGAGGAGGACCTTACTCTTGTAGACAAGCGTGAACTCAGTCCTTTCCAGCGCGACCACATGCTTTTCGTGTTCAAGAAAAGATAGGTTGTTTCTGCATCCAAGAGCCTGGATCAGCGAATTTCATAAACTATATAGACTATTTGCGTAATATTTAAATACTCAAACTTCTTTATATGTTGTTGAGCTTAAATGTCAGCTACAGATTTTAGGACCGGACACAGGAACGATATTCTATATACATTCATGACTACAACCGGGACAACACCGTGGCTGACAACCGTGCTGGGTTGTTAAGCACTGCTCATTTTCTTCCGATCCTGGAAAAGTTTCTAATCAATAAGAAACAAGCACGGAGGATAAGAAAAATGATGTTTGTGGACAAAAACCAAAAAATGTACACCGAAGATGAGGTAAGTGAACTGGATCCCATGGATCTTGATGAGCTCCAGCTTCACGTTATAGAATAAGATGTATGTAGGCATGAACTGTCCTAAGTGTATGGGCCCTCTGCAGATGGGAGAAGATGGTATTTATTACTGTGAAAAGTGCAGCCAGCAGAAGGGTGACCAGGATACTGAGGATAATGCTGACAATAATAGCAAAAGTTAAAAACAGGCCCTTATTCTACCTTTCCAAGATGCCGTTGCAACTGTATAACACGCTGACAAGAAAAAAGGAAGTATTCAGGCCTATCGACAAAGGCACAGTCCGTATGTACAACTGCGGGCCAACTGTGTATGACTATCCGCACATAGGCAACTGCAGGGCTTTTCTGCTGGGAGATCTTCTGAGAAGATACCTTGAGTTCAAGGGGTTAAATGTCAACCAGGTCATGAACATTACAGATGTGGATGACAAGACCATCAGAGATAGCCAGAAGGAAGGGGTGTCTCTAAAGGAGTTCACCGAAAGGTACACAAAAGCCTTCATGGATGATCTTGCCTCCCTCAATGTCAAGCCTGCAACTACCTATCCCAAAGCTACTGAACACATCAAAGATATGGTCGAACTCGTAAGCATACTTCTTGACAAGGGCATCGCCTACAAGGCTGAGGATGGCATCTATTTTGACGTCTCAAAGTTCAAGGGCTACGGCAAGCTTGCTCACATCAATCTTGAAGAGCTTAAGGCAGGCGCTTCTGAAAGGGTGAAGTCAGACGAATACGCCAAGGACAAGGTCCAGGATTTTGCCTTATGGAAGGCCTGGGACAAGGATGACGGAGATGTCTTCTGGGAGACTGAGGTGGGAAAGGGAAGGCCTGGATGGCATATTGAGTGTTCGGCAATGTCAAGAAAGTACCTAGGCCAGCCCTTTGATATACACACAGGAGGGATCGACCTTGTTTTCCCGCACCATGAGAATGAGATCGCGCAGTCAGAGGCTGCTTACGGAAAGAAGTTTGTCAACTACTGGGTCCATAATGAGTTTATACTTGTTGAGGGCAAGAAGATGAGCAAGTCTTTGGGCAACTTCTTTACTCTCCGAGACCTCATCCAGAAAGGGCATGACCCTTTCGCCATAAGATACTCGCTCATATCAGCCCATTACAGGCAGCAGCTCAACTTCACCATCAAAGGCCTGGAAGCTGCAAAACAGTCTGTCCAGAGACTGCAGGACTGTGCTGACAAGCTGAGAGCATGGGAATCAGATACAGAAGACAACCAGGACATTCCTGACCTTGTGAAGCTCGCAATAGATGGATTTGAGGCTGAGATGGATGATGATCTTAATATCTCAAACGCTCTTGCCATAATCTTTGAGTTCGTCAAGAACATCAACAAGCTTATGCTTGAAGGCAAGCTAAGCACAGAAGACGCGAAAAATGCCCTGGAGCTTTTGCAAAGATTTGACGCTGTCCTGGGTGTGCTCAAACATGAGGAGCAGTCCCTTGATGAGGACATACAGGCGCTGGTTGAGGAGAGGGAAGAGGCCAGGAAGAACAAGGACTATGAGAAAGCTGATAAGATCAGGGATGAGCTGAAAGAAAAAGGGATAATACTTGAGGATACTTCTCAGGGTGTTAGGTGGAA
>WJKB01000139.1 GCA_014729345.1 Candidatus Woesearchaeota archaeon | reverse complement strand
TTTCTTCCAGGACCTGCTGAAAAGGTGCTAAGTTGAACCTTATCACCTGCAAGCTCCTGGATACGATGCAGGAACTTCTGGGCCTGCGCAGGAAGCTCTTTGCCTTCTTTGACAAGCAGAGAAATATCCTCATTCCAGCCATCCATACAATCATATACCGGATAGCAAAGACTCATCATCTTTCCATCAGAAGGGAACTGGTCATGCTTACTTTCAAAGAAATGGTATCCTGTGCATATCCTTACCTCAGGCTCTCCTGAAAGGATGTCAAGCTTGGTAAGGGCTATGTCAGTCAGATGGTTTGTCATGATGGCATACTGCATCGCAAACGCATCAAACCAGCCGCAGTTCCTTGGCCGTCCGGTAGTGGCTCCGTACTCGCCTCCCTTCTGCCTGATCCTCTCCTCTGTATCTGGTTCCATCCTTGTAGGGAAAGGGCCTCTCCCCACTCTTGTAATATAGGCCTTGAAAACACCTATCCTCAGCGAGTCCTGAAGGTCAGGTGTGTAGCCTGTGCCTGCAGGAACCCCCGCAAGTCCTGGATGCGAGACTGTCACAAATGGATAAGAGCCGAAGGTATTGTCAAGCAGTGTTCCCTGGGCGCCCTCAAAAAGCATGGAACCTCCCTGGTCGTGCATGTCATGGATAAGGTATTCTGTGTTTCTGATAAAAGGGCCTAGAACATCCTTGGCTTCCTTTAGGTCATGCATGAAAGGTTCTCGTCTAAGCATCCCTGTCGGAGTGACCAGCTCATCAAGATCCTTTGCGTCAAGAACTGACTGAAAACTCCCCATATCGCTCGGGTTAACATACATCTTGATCATCTGTTCCAATACAGGCAGCTGGTCAAGTAGCTCTCCTTCGGCAACATGGGTGTTTACCAGCCATCCTGCAGGTATGCCTGTCCTCTCTGCTCTCTGTCCTGCTGAAGGCCCTGCGCCCCTTGCAGTCGTGCCGACACCCTCTCTCATATCTTTTGCGACGTCAAGCACCCTGTTGTAGGCAGGGACAACATGCGCTTTTTCACTGATAGCCAGGTTCTGGGGCGATACATCCACACCCCTCTCACGAAGCTCCCTGATCTCAGCAACAAGTCCGTCAAGGCTTATAAAGCATCCTGCTGCGATGACATTCATCACTCCTGGCCTGAGTATCCCTGATGGGATGCCGTGGAGGACATATTTCTCATCATCAACAACCACAGTATGTCCTGCATTATCCAGTCCGTTGTACCTTATGACTGCATCATGCTGGCCTGAAAGCTCATCCACTATCTTGCCCTTTCCTTCATCTCCCCACTGTCCTCCCATGACTATCGTGTCGTGTTTCATATTATCATCACCATCTGTTTTCTTCGTATCTTTGGCCTTCCTCTCCAAGAAGCAGGATATCATGGGCTTTCCCTTCCCTTATAGAAGCTTCAGAAGCCCTCTGGATAAGCGCATTTTTCCTGAACTCTGCAAGATCGATAGAACCGCTTGCAGACATGGGTGTCTTTACCTGAGCGATGGTCTGCTCTAAAGCTTGGGCCATAGGTCCTGCGTAAGGCACAAAACCATCAACACCCTGCTCAAAAAGGAAATAGGACTCATCTCCGGTATATCTCATCCAGTTTCTTGCCCGTTTACTGCCCTCTCCCCAATAAGGCTTCAACATCCTTCCCCTTACACGCCCAACTTCTGTAGGGCTTTCATCAAATCTTGCAAAATACCTGCCCATCATAACATGGTCAGCACCCATCGCTAGCGCAACTGCTATATGAGCATCCTGGACTATACCTCCATCAGATATTATTGGCACATATTCCTTTGTGGTCCTGTAAAACTCATCTCTTGCTGTCTTTACATCCTGAAGCGCTGTTGCCTGCCCTTTGCCAAGGCCTGTCTGCTCTTGAGTGATGCAGATGCTGCCTCCTCCCATGCCTATCTTGACAAAGTCTGCTCCTGCCTGCGCCAGATAGGTAAAAGCATCTTCTCCTACAATGTTTCCAGCTCCCACTATGAGATCAGGATACTCCTTCTTTGCCCATCTTATGGCATCTGCCATATGTGTCTTAAAAGCGTTTGAAGAATCAAAACAGATATAGTCCACTCCAGCATCAACAAGTTCAGGTATACGTTCCTTAAAATCTGTTATATTCGCACCGGCACCCACAACATATCTTCCCTGGTCGTCGATAACCTCCATAGGATATTTGTATCTTTCTTCAAAGTCTTTCTTAAAGATAAAGAATCTTAGAGCTCCTCTGCTATCCACTACTGGAAGGTGTTTTACGGACACTCCAGCTCTTGCGTGGTCTCTCATGATCCTTTTGCATCCATCAAGCGAATCATGTAGCCTGGCATGAGGATAGTTCTCATTAAAAGGTGTCATAAAATCCTTTACTTTTGTTCCAGGCGGATCTGTGGGCCAGGTATTTCCATCACATACTATCCCTACAAGCTTGCTTGTCTCTTTTCCAGAATATGTGATAGGGATAGTAGAGTATCCTGTCTTTTCCCTAAACTCTAAAACATCAGCAAGCGTATGATCTGGACTGAAGAACACTCTGCTTTTCTGGAACACACCTCTCTTCTTCTTTGCATCATAGACCATCTCCTTGTGCTTATCTATTGGCTGCGAGGAGGGGCTCATCGAACTCATCCCATGTCTTGCTGCTTCTATTTTCATCCTGGTCCCGGTTACCGCCTGCATGATCGCAGTTGTTATACAGACATTGAGATATATCCTTGACTTCTCTCCTTTCTTGAACCTTACAAGTGGGCTTCTTAAGCTTAGATTGTCCAGGTTAGCATGTCTTGGCCCAGAAAGTCTTGGCTCTAGCCTGTACTCCAGAAATGTGCGCGCAGGCCTATCTGCATAATTCGGCCTTGCTATTAATCTTTCAGTCTCATCCATAATCGCGCCTCTTTTGCAGGCAAAGAATAAATTTATTTATTACCGCCATAAAAAACAAGACAACCGCTCATTTATATATTTTTTCAAAATGGTTTATTGCCAAACCATGACGAAACCTGTAATTTTTACAGTTCGATCAAAAGATTTACATCTCAGATAATCCAATAATTTTTTGCATGTTTTGCAATCCAGAAACAGGGGCGACTCACAGGCTGGCCTGGAGGGTCTTCTGGACCCTGTCATCATGGTTTTTCCTGACCATGTGCAGGTAACGGTCATTGCCTGCTGCGCCTTGCAGCCCTGCGTTGTAAGCTTTTATTGCATCCTCCCTAGTAGCTGTATTGTCCATGCAGTATTTCAGATATCTTGCTGAGAAAAGAAGCTCAAGAAAAGGATCGCCTTCCACTACAGGGATATCCTCGGGAAAAGGCCCAAGATCCCTGCTTTTCCAGGCTGACCTTATCACTCTCCATCCTTCTCCTGAAGTGTCATATCTTCTGCAGCCTTCAGGCATCTCAAGGCCATCTTCCAGAAGCATGCTGTACACAAAAGGGATCGTTCCCCTGAGCACCTTTCCTGCTCCCACCGAGGGGCCCATAGGGTGCTTCTCATCATCCCTGAAATCCGTGAACTTGCTCTCATGCGCAAGCACGTCAAAGAGGTCATATTTTACATCAGGTATAAGCTCAAGGACCTTGTGCATCGCAGAAGCGTAATCCCTTGCTGTCTGCTCAGGTATGGCATATTTTCCTACATGCTCCATGCCTCTTGTCTCAAGTATGTATTCAGCGCTTGTCCTGACGATATGCCCGGTCATCTCGTCGATGAACCTCTGCCTTGCATCATGCCTGTATTGAGAGGGCTGTCTCTTATCGTTTGGAGCATCCCTGATTCTCTTGGTGATATCTCTTGGGAAATAATCATCAATACCATCTATGGATCCTGTTATCTGTTTTCCAAGAGCTTGGGCTTCCTCCCTGGGCAGCCCGGCATAGATCACAACCTCATGCTTTTCCCTGAAGAACTTTCCCTCTCTTGGAACTGTCTCGATCCTGCACTCAAGCTTGTTTCCAGCCACTGTCTTTCCGTTGATCTTTGACATAACGTCCAGCGCGTTCCTTCTTATGAACTGTGTTGCGACCTGGATGTCATACAGCGGCTCAGCATTCTCGACCCCTCCACTGTCGCTGCATACATCATTGCAAGTGCCTGCCTCTTCATGCTTTTCACTGCCCCTTTTCTGGAGTTCAGGCACAGCCTTTGCTGATATATATTCTCCAGGGCTCACCTGCTCATCAGTGCTCCCTTTCCTGCTGTGCAGTACATATACTGCCATACCTGTTGCCAGAGCTGCTGCGCTCAACCACAGGGCTATCTTTGGCCTTGAAAGCCTGTAAAGAGGATAAGGTCTCCTGTAACCAGCTTTGTCCACAATTTCCCTGCTGTACGAACTGATGCTGTTCCTGTCGGTATCCCTTATCAGCAGCTCTTCAAGCCTGTAGAACATCTCTTTTGGTCTCATGTTATCAGTCCTCAGCTTCCCTTATATAAAATCTTGGGAAGCAGTCTCCTCCACCCCCGCAGCGAAGACTGCTCCCAAGAGATCTTCAGGTGAAGCATGAACTGCATGAAAAGTGCAGTTAGAATTATCGTCAGAAAAGGGGTCTGCATAGCGAAAAACACCATGCTGTCAAACTTAGGTATCATATCCATATCATCACCTGAATGATTTAAAGAAAGCCCAAGAGAAATCTGTGTGGGGGGATTAAACTTGGGTCTCTTTAAATTAGTTACTATTTAGTGATGATAAGTAATATATAAATGTTTCGGTTTTTGTAATCACTAAAGGAGAATAAAGGCAAGCAAGTGCCTTTTCTGAAAAAAGCGAAAAGAAAAAAAGAAAAGAAAAAAAGCTGATCAACCCCAAACTATCGGATCGTTGCTGCAGAAAGGCATGCCTGTTGAGTTATCAACCGCGCATTCCTGGCCGTCGATACAGCATATAACCGCACTTCCGCGCTCACAGCAGAACTGTCCATCAGGACAATAGTCTGAAGTGCAGCATTCATAGCTGGAGCTTATGCATTCACTGTGGCAGCACTGCTCATCATCTGCGCAGTCTGCGTCAGTTGCACAGACTTGGCCGCCGCACTCAGCGCCTCCAAGAAACGCAGCACAAAGCAAGAATACTGAAATTATACCCAAAGCCTTGAATTCCATCATAACACCTCCTGAAATATTTGTTGACGATAACACAGCCTGATTGCAACAGATATTTAAAGTTTTTGAAAAAAGCAGGTGAAATCCAGGATCAGAAGGCGATATGATCACACGACCTTTTCCAGAACATCTGAGTGATACAGGCAGACAGGACATGACTCTTTCTTCAACTTGTAGAAAGCAGGCAATCTCTCCTTCATCTCCTCAGATATATGTGAATCAGAGATGAAGAACATCCTTACGTAACGATGGTAGTACTGCCAAAGGTGATTTCCATGCTCGCAGTGCAGGAGCGGAAGGTCCTCAGGCTTGACACCCGGCCTTGGATACATCATCCTCGCTGCAAAACCGTTTCTCTGCTGCCAGTCATCCTCTTCTTTGCCCCTGTCAAAAAATTCGGGCTTTTCGAGCCTGAAAGACAGGTTCAGGTATTCCACCATCTTCCTGAGCTGGACCCACATATATTCGCGAGAATCAGCATCAGGCTGCATGAACCTCAGATCAGGAATTATGACCATCTGGCAGCTGGGATATAATCTGTTGACCCTTTCGACCTCCTGAGGCGCATGGCCTGCCTCATCCTCCAGCAGTATCCTCTTGTAAGCAGCAGCTTCAATTCCTCCTGAAGCATACACCTTGTCGCTTTCTGCAACAGCTTCTTCAACCAGACCTCTGATGCTCATAGGGTCATGGGCAAGATGGGTGGCCAGCTTCTCGATATCCCTGTCGTCGCGCCTGCCATCCCTCTGCAGGGGAACCCTTTCGACATCCTCAACCCAAAACTCCTCAAAAGTTCTTCTTTCGCCCACTATGACTAGACCCTCCTTGATATTATGGCTGCAGATATACAGCATGTCATTGCACTCAAGTATCTTACCGTTCTTATCCCTGTCATGGTAGCCTCTTCCTATCTGGATTATGTACTTGGAGTTGGAATCATGGACGCAGATCTCCCCTATAGAA
>WJKB01000138.1 GCA_014729345.1 Candidatus Woesearchaeota archaeon | reverse complement strand
TGAGCTTTTTGACAACGAGTCAAAGAATGTAGGCACAGATGTAAGGATGATATCGACGGAGACGCGAGAGGGGGTTCAGCTCAAAGAGATCGGAGGCATAGCCGCCATCCTGAGATATGAGGTAAAAGGCTGAAACCCAAGCACCTCAAGATGGATATGATAACAGAGGCTTTCAGGGGTCTTTTTCCGGACAGGGCATTTCTTTATGAAGGGATCTTGAAGTACAGCGGACGCTTCAAGGGCTATAACGCGAACGTAAGACTAAGCAGGAAAACGATGATATTCAGCCTCAGCAAGAGATGGAGGCCTGTAAGCAGGGAGATAAAGATCGGCCTTATACAGGAGCTGATGGTCAGGATCCTGAAGGAGAGAGGTCATACCTCCAACATAGACATGTACAACTATTTCATGAAAAACCTGCACATGGGCATTGTAAAAGACAGACAGGATCCTTTTCTTATGGAATCCTTCAACAGGGTGAATCAAGAGTATTTCATGGGGATGCTGGAAGCTCCGAACCTTGTGTTCGGCAAGAAAAGCTGCAGGAAACTGGGGAGCTATGACTTCGGGACAGACACCATAACTATAAGTACGGTTCTACGAGAAACTGACCCAGAGGTCTTGGATTACGTCATGTACCATGAGATGCTGCACAAGAAGCACAAGTTCAGGCACTGCAATGGCAGATCCTATCACCACACAGCTGAGTTCAGGCAAAAGGAGAAAAAATTCAAGGACAGTGAACTTATGGAGCAGAGATTAAAGCAGATTCTTAAAAAAGGTTCTTTTTTGAGTGTCTTTAAGGGAATTTAGCGGTACAATGCACCGAAACCTTTAAATATGAACCTTATTTCTACTGAAAACACGATTCAACACTTTCAGAGGGGTGCAAGAAGAATGCAATCAAAAAAACTACTGCCTTTGGCTGCAATGGAAAAGATTCTGAAGGAGACAGGGGCTGACAGGGTATCAGACAAGGCCAAGATGGCTCTTAAGGATGTTGTGGAAGAGAAAGCAGAACAGATAGCATCAAGAGCGATAAAGTTTGCAAATCACGCAGGCAGGAAGACAGTCAAGTCAGGAGATATCAAGCTTGCTTCAAAAGGATGACTGAACTGTCCAAAAGGATAATCTTTTTAAACCAGACACTTTTTTTCATGAGATGTTTAGATAAAAAGGTGATATAATGGCTACAAAATTGACATCAGTAGGTTCGTTGCAGAAGGGAAGCTACGTTGTCCTGGAAGGGGCAGCATGCAAGGTGACAGATGTCCAGACCTCAAGACCTGGAAAACACGGCCACGCTAAAGTCAGGCTGGTAGCAGTAGGTATCCTTGACGGAAAGAAGAGGGATACTGTGATGCCAGGTCATGACAATATCGAAGTTCCTATCATAGACAAGAGGACCGCAAATGTCCTTTCGATCTCAGGAAACACCGCAAATGTCATGGATTCTGAGACATATGAGACGTTTTATATGGAGATCCCTGAAGATCTCAAAGGGGAATGTGTAGAGGGATGCAATGTGCTTTACTGGGATGTCATGGGAAACAAGGTCATGAAACAGGTCAAGAGCGAATAGGGTGAGATATGATGGTAAAGTTTGATGAAGCAGAAGCAAGGTTGTTCCACAAGAAATTTGTGTGCAAGAGATGCAAGAGTGTCATCAAGGCCCCCAACATGCTTGTGATCCAGGGAAAAGTGAAGTGCAGGAAATGCAATTCCAAGGCGCTGAGGACAGTAAGGAAAAAGTAAAATGCTTGAAGAGGTGATTAGCAGGCTGCTTGATCCGCAGGTGATCGCAGCTTTGGTGTTTATCGTCTTTCTGATAGTCTTCACCTATGTCAAAAGGAAGAAGATACAGGTGCAGAAGCTTGTCTTTCCATTGTTCTACCTTATACTTTACAGGTCCAAGACAGGTCTTGGATTCATGGAGAGGGTGGCCAGGAAATACAGGGAGTTCCTGAAGATCGTGGGCTACTCATGCATAGGGCTCGGGTTTGCAGGTATGATATGGATATCTCTCTCTATACTTTTCATGCTTCTCCAGCTTTTCATCAGCCCTGATACAGCTGAAAGCGGGATGGCGCTGGTGCTTCCTTTCACCACAGTACCTGGGATAGGATATCTCCCTTTCCTTTACTGGATACTTTCGATATTTATCATAGTGGTAGTGCATGAGGCATCGCACGGCATTATGGCAAGGGTCCATGATGTTAAGCTCAGGAGCAGCGGACTTGCCTTCATGTCTGTGCTCGTGCCCATAATACCTGCAGCTTTTGTCGAGCCTGACGAGAAGCAGCTGCAGAAGATGCCTGACACGGTCCAGTACTCTGTATTTTCTGCAGGGCCGATCTCGAACGTGGTCCTGGCCCTGCTGGTGCTGGTGATATGGTCGCTTGTCATAGTGCCGGTGGAGGCGGGTATCACAGAGCCCATAGGTTTCAGATTCAACATAGAAAACCAGTCCCTGCCTGCTGCACGTTCAGGCCTGGAAGAAGGCATGATAATCACAAGCTACCAGGGGGAAGATATAGCAGGATATGAGGGTATGCTTTATGACCTGAGATACTGCAAGTCTCCAGGCGACCATATAACAGTGGGAAGCGAAGACGAAGAATACAACATTACCCTGACTAGCAGCCCCCAGGATAGCTCTGTGCCTCTTATGGGGATAGAGACCATAGAAAACGTGAAGGATGTCAAACCTGAATACGCTGCATTCAAGCCTGTATTCTACTGGATAAAAGGCTTCCTTAAGTGGCTGGGCCTGCTGAGCTTCTTTATCGGCATGGCCAATCTTCTGCCTCTTGCCATACTGGACGGCGGAAGGATGTCAGACCTTGCGCTGAAGAGGATAGTCAAGGACCGCAAAAAAGCAAACAAGATATTTACATTCATCTCCCTTCTTTTCCTGGCTGCGCTTTTCTTTGGGCTGATGACATCCTACATCGGCAATCCATTCATGTTCATAAAATGATAACTGTCATCCTGATCGAGCCGGAAAATTCCGGGAACGTGGGAGCCGTGGCACGTGCTATGGCCAATTTTGACCTGAAGGACCTGGTGTTGATAAACCCCAAATGCAGGCCCCTATCAGAGGAGTCTAGAAAAAGGGCCAAGCACGCGCAGGAGATACTCAGGAAAGCCAAGGTAAAGGACTGGAAATACCTGAAGCATCTCGACTGCCTGATTGCGACGACAAGCCAGCTGGGAACTGACTACAACATCCCCCGAAGCCCCCTTTCGTCAAGAGAGCTTGCCGATAAGATAAAAGGGAAGAAAGCAAGGTATGGCATTGTTTTTGGCAGGGAAGGTATCGGCCTAACTAATGAAGAGATACTCATGTGCGATTATGTGGTAAGGATACCCTCAAGCAAGAGGTACCCTACCCTTAACCTCTCGCATGCTGCCTGTATACTTTTCTATGAGATTTTCAGGAAAAAAGGCGAGAAAGAGCTTAAGGAAAAATATCCTCTGGCATCTGCAAAAGAGAAGAGACAGGTCCTGAGATATCTTGAAAAAGCCTTGTCAAATATGGATTTTGCAACAGAAGAGAAGAAGCAGACCCAGGTGACGGTATGGAAGAGGGTTCTGGGCAAGTCGAACCTTACAAAGAGAGAGGTATTTGCGCTGATGGGCTTCCTGAGAAAGCTGTAAATCTCAGGTCAAGGCCTTCCTTTCTTACAGAAGCCTCTTGATCCTCTTGGTGGCCTTGATAAGGTCTTTTGTCTCAAACCTAAGCACATCAAGGTTTCTTTTTATCCTTTCCATGCTTTCCTTGTCCACCGTGGTCAATCCTTTGGCCAGGGCAGCTATATGTCCCAGTCCTTCCTCATCATAGAACTCCTGGAGGATGCCGTCCAGCTGGATACATCTTCTCTTGAAGTCCTCAATCACCTCATCTTTGTTCATCTTTTCACCTCTTCTTCAAATAGTTTCCTTATCCTCATGTCTATCCTTGGCTTTGCAGCAGGACCGAGCTTATAGTATATCTTTTCTGCTTCAGTCCCCCAACTGTAATCCCCTCGCTCTCTCTTTATCTGCTCAACCTCGAACTCCTTCAGCGAGGTCCCTTTTCTCAAATGGTAATATATAGACCTCATGGTCACCTTGGGAAAGACCTGTACATAGATCTTGTAGATATCATAACCATAACCCTTGCCAAGGAAGTGAAGTATCTCGATGATATTCTGCCTTATCTGGGACCTGACCGGTCTCCCCCTCTTTCCTGCCATGCATGATGCTATGTCTTTGTCATATAAATACTTTTTGTTAATATTGAAAATAAAAGAAAAGGATTCTTGTCGGAAAGATTTAAATAGGCGATAACAAGGTATCGAGGATATGAAATCCATGTTCCAACTTTCAGGAGAAGATCCTGAACTGGCAAAAGAAGAAGTCCTGGTCTTGACAGGCGTTCAGAAAAGCAGGCTCATAGGCAATCTTCTTGTTATCCAGGCTGGTACAAAGGGGTTAGATAAGAGGCTTGCTTACACTCATCGTATCTATAAGTTCCTGTTCCAAACCACTGTTGATGGCCTGGAAGGATACATGAAGGATTTTGACTGGCAGTCTGTGTACAAGAAAAACTTCTGCCTGAGAATCTACGGTGGAGATGCCTCAAATGAGAAAAGGTTTGCCGGTTATGTGTGGGAAAAACTTAAGAGTCCAGAAGTCAATCTTGAAGATCCTGTAACTGCAATACATCTTTTCTTTGAGGATAATATCGTGATCGCTGGACTGCTTTTGAAGGAGGTTGAGAAAGGTTTTGAGGAGAGAAAAGCCCACCTAAGGCCTGAGTTCGCGCCAGTAAGCCTGCATCCCAGGCTGGCAAGGGCATGCGTGAACCTTACAGGTGCAGGGAACGGCGATATTGTCATGGACCCCTTCTGCGGCACCGGAGGGCTACTGATAGAGGCAGGCCTCATGGGGCTAAGGCCTGCAGGCAGCGATACTGATGAGAGGATGCTCAGAAGAGCTGCCGAGAACCTGGACCATTACAATATCAGGGATTACAAGCTGGTGAAAAAGGATGCATTGCTGATGAAAAAGGCCGACTATGTTGTCACTGACCTTCCTTACGGAAAGAATACAGGAAGGATGGACCTGAAAAGCCTTTACAGAGATTTTCTTGGTCTGCTGAAGAAGAAGCTGGGAAAAAGGGCAGTGGTCATTTTTCCAAGGCAGATGGATGCTGAGATACGGAAGGCAGGCCTAAAGGCAGAAAAAAGGTTTCAGTATTACATCCACAGGAGCATGACAAAATATATCTATGTAATATCTGTCTGATATAGAAGCCTGCCGGGATCAGGAGCCTGGAATCTCACTCTTTCTTCATATCCTTCTCTGTCTCAGCTATCTTCAAGGTCGTCTTTACAACAGCGTCAGGGCTTAAGCTGATAGAATCAATGCCCTGCTCCACCAGGAACTTGGCGAATTCAGGATACGTGGAAGGGGCGTCCCCGCAGATCCCTATCTTCTTCTTGTTCTTCTTGGCTATCCTGATCACAGTAGCCACTAAAGTTTTCACTGCCTCGTTCCTCTCATCATACACATCTGCGACAAGCTCAGAGTCCCTGTCCAGTCCGAGAGTCAGCTGGGTCAGGTCATTCGTGCCTATGCTGAAACCGTCGAATATCTTTGAGAATTCTTCAGCCAAGATCACGTTTGAAGGGATCTCGCACATCACATATACCTTCAGACCGTTCTCTGCCCTCTTGAGGCCGTTCTCTTCCATTACCTTAAGCACCTTTCTGCCCTCTTCCACTGTCCTGCAGAAAGGTATCATCAGTATGAGATTGGTGAGGCCCATCTCATCCCTTACCATCTTCATGGCCTGGCATTCAAGAGCAAATCCTGCCTTGTATCCCTGCTTGTAATATCTGGAGGCTCCTCTCCAGCCGATCATCGGATTGTCCTCTTCAGGCTCGAACTGCTTACCTCCTATCAGGTTGGCGTACTCGTTGCTCTTGAAATCAGACATCCTGACTATCACATCCTTGGGATAGAAGCCTGCTGCGATAGTGGCCACTCCCTGAGCCAGCTTGTCCACAAAATACTGCTTCTTGTCCTTATATTGGACCGTCATCTCAGATATCTGCTGCTTGACATCCTCATCCTCAAGCTTGTTGAACTCCAGAAGAGCCCTCGGATGTATCTTGATATAGTTGTTTATTATGAACTCCTCCCTGGCAAGCCCCACTCCCTGGTTAGGCAGGAAGCTGAACTCAAATGCCTGGTCAGGGTTGCCCACATTCACCATTATCTTGGTATCTGTTTCAGGCATCTCTTTCAGGTTTGTCTCTTTCTTCTCATATTTCACAAGACCGTCATATACATAGCCTGATTCTCCTTCTGCACAGCTTACAGTCACCTTCTGTTTCTGCTTTACCTTTTCAGTAGCATCATCTGTGCCCACTATGCAGGGTATGCCCAGCTCCCTGCTGATGATCGCTGCATGACAGGTCCTGCCTCCCCTGTTTGTGACTATAGCCCCTGCGATTTTCATGATAGGCTCCCAGTCAGGATCTGTCATCTCTGTCACAAGCACCTGGCCTTCCTTGAACTTGGAGATATCCTTGACATCCTTGATTATATTCGCAACTCCTTGACCTATCTTGTTGCCGACGCTCCTGCCCTCTGCGAGGACGTCGCCTTTTTCCTTGAGCTCATACTCCTCAAGCTTATTGACATCCCTCTGGCTCATGACTGTCTCAGGTCTTGCCTGGACTATGAAAAGCTGGCCTGTCTCTCCATCCTTTGCCCATTCCATGTCCATGGGCTTAAAATGGCCTGCTTTCTCACTGTAATGGTCTTCCACTGTACAGGCCCATCTTGCCAGTGTAATGACCTCATCATCTGAAAGCACGAACCTGTTCCTTTCAGACACAGGCACATCGACGTTCTTGGTGGTCTTGTTGCCTTCCATCGTATAGATCATCTTTATAGACTTGTCACCCAGCTTCCTGCTGATGATAGGCCTGAAGCCTTTCTTGAGAGTGGGCTTGAATACGTTATACTCATCCGGATTTACCGCTCCCTGGACAACATTTTCTCCCAGGCCGTATGAGCCTGTTATGAATACAGCATCCTTGAAGCCTGACTCTGTGTCGATGCTGAACATCACACCGCTGCAGGCAAGGTCAGACCTCACCATCTTTTGTACTCCTATAGAAAGATAGACCTTGAAGTGGTCAAATCCCTTGTCTTCCCTGTATGATATGGCCCTGTTGGTGAAAAGTGAAGCAAAGCATTTTTTGCAGGCTTCAAGCAGCTGCTCAGGCCCTCTTATATTCAGATAGGTCTCCTGTTGTCCTGCGAATGAGGCGGTGGGCAGGTCCTCTGCGGTTGCAGAACTTCTCACAGCCACATCCACGCCTTCCCCATACTGCTTCTCAAGATTGCTGTATGCCTCAAAGATCGCATCCCTGAGCTCAGGAGGAAAATCTGCATTCCTGATGATGGACCTTACTTTCTCCCCTTTCTTTGCTAGGTCTTCCACATCCCTGGTGTTGAGCCCCTCCAACGCATTCTTGATATCATCCTCTGTTCCACTCTTCTCAAGAAGATACCTATAGGCAGCAGCAGTGACTGCAAAACCATTGGGTATGTTTACGCCTTTGGGAGCAAGATTCCTGTACATCTCGCCCAAAGAAGCGTTCTTGCCTCCCACCAGAGGGACATCATCTATGCCCAGTTGGTCAAACCAGAGAATAAAAGTAGTATCCTTGTCCATCAAAAGCTCACCTCTTCTTAAACACTGATTATCCGGAACAAGCCCGGCATCAGTACCTTACAAACCAAGGGGATATTTAAAGCTTTCTGTCTGACAGGGTTGTGAGTGGATATGGATAAAAAATAAAAAGACAAGAAAAAGCTGGAAGAGAGATTATCTGGCAAGCCCAGCAGAGCCGAACATCCGGTTGAGGTCTGCAACATGCTCAGCCACTCCCTGGCTGACAAGCTCCATGGCTTCTATGAATGCGTCATCTTCACATTTGTGATAGTCTTCTCTCAGCAATTCTGGCATGTTCTTTTTCACAGGGTCAAGATAGCTTCTTGGATCGACAAGCATCCCAGGCTCAATAGGCTTTTTGTGCTTGTCCAGAGCAGGTATCGTGCCGTCAAATACGCCCTTGATCATGCCCAGAGCCTCTGAGCTTTTCTCAACCCCTGGATTGTCAGCAAGGAACTGCCTCATGGCAAGGGTTATCTTGAGCCTCAGGTCAGTGTCGATATTGACCTTCCTTATACCATATTCTATGGCTTCCTTGATCTTGTATCCAGGAACTCCACTGGTGCCCTCAAGAGTCCCTCCCAGGGCATTGATGCCAGCGACAAGTTCAGCAGGCACAGTTGAAGATCCGTGGCCCACCAGGAACTTATCCAGGGTCATGCTGGCTTTAAGAAGTCCCTGATAGCTGTCCCTTACTATGGTGGTGTCAAGGGAATCTGTCCTGCCCTTGTTGGGGCCGTGGGATGTTCCATAAGCGATAGCCAGAGCATCTGCACCGCTTCTTTCCAGAAATTCAGGCACAAATCTAGGATCTGCGTAGACGCTCTTTGCATGCTCAGTATCCTCTTCAACTCCTGCCAGAAGCCCATACTCTCCTTCCACGCTTACGCCCCTGGGATGCGCATATTCAACAATAGCATTTGTTGCTGCAATATTCTCTTCATCAGGAAGGTGTGATGCGTCTATCATCACAGAGCTGAACCCCTTGTCAACACATTCTATCGCTGAAGTTTCATCGCCATGGTCAAGATGAACCGCAACAGGATGCTCGTGGCCAAGATTTTTCATAGCCTCCAGGACTATGTACTGGATAACATCAGGGCCTCCCTGAAATTTGCACGCTCCCTTGCTTGCCTGGATGATTCCAGGAGCGTCTGTACCTGATAATCCTTTCAATATGCCTTCTGCCTGCGCATAGAAATTTACGTTGTACGCGCCTACAGCCGAAGGGCTGTCATCTAAAGAAGACTTTTCAGCCATCTGCATCAGAGGCACAATAGAATATAGTCGTAATTGGTTTTCTTCTTCCATATATCAACACCTCACTTGGTATATTTCACTTTCACCCCTTCTTATGATTTGGTAAACAATGGTCTATATAAAATTTCTCGTGCTTATTGAAAATCTCGCTTGCGGGACTTTCATTGGGATTCAAATACCCGCACTTTAATGCGAGATTTTAGGCAGGGGATTAGTTCGGTTTTTGTTATCAGGAAAACTTTTGTTTTTCGAAACTTTTATAAACCAAACTTTCACTTATTTCCTTTTATGAACAAAACGACCATGCGTACCCACAACTGCGGAGAGCTTGACAAGAAGGCTTTGGGGAAGAAGGTCAAGCTTTGCGGCTGGGACCATAAGAGAAGGGACCACGGCGGCATAATATTCATAGATCTCAGGGACAAGTACGGACTGACCCAGATAGTGTTTGACCCGAAGCACAACAAGGATGCGCATGAGACAGCTGAAAATCTCGGAAGAGAGGATGTTATACAGGTACTGGGGACAGTTAGGGAAAGGCCTGAAGGAATGGAAAACAAAAGGCTGGTCACCGGAGAGGTTGAGGTGCTTGTAGAGGATATATTTGTGCTGGCCAAGGCAGACACCCCTCCAATGGAGGTGAACGACAGGGTCGAGGCAAATGAGGAGATGAGGCTGAAGTTCAGGTACCTTGACCTCAGAAGGCCGACCATGCAGAAAAGGCTTTATTTCAGGCACAGATGCGCCCAGTCTGCAAGGGAATACCTATCTGCTAACGGTTTCATGGAAATTGAGACTCCCATGCTGGTCAAGAGCACTCCTGAAGGCGCAAGGGATTACATAGTGCCTTCAAGGGTCAATCCTGGAAAGTTCTATGCGCTGCCCCAGAGCCCGCAGCTTTATAAGCAGATACTTATGGTGGGCGGATGCGACAGGTACTTCCAGCTTGCAAGATGCCTGAGGGATGAGGACCTAAGGGCAGACAGGCAGCCGGAGCATACACAGATAGACCTTGAGATGAGCTTTGTCGATGTTGATGATGTGCTTGCATTGGTGGAAGGGTTGATGAAGCACGTGTTCAAGAAAGTTCTTGGAAAGGACATCAAAACCCCTTTTCCGAGACTGCCCTATAAAGAGGCTATGGACAGTTATGGTATAGACAAGCCGGACCTCAGGTTCGGCCTTGAGCTAGCAGATGTGACTGAGACTGTCAAGGGCTCAGATTTTCAGGTTTTCAAGAATGCTGAGATGACCAAATGCCTGGCTGTGGAGGATAAGTTCACCAGGAAAGATATAGAG
>WJKB01000137.1 GCA_014729345.1 Candidatus Woesearchaeota archaeon | reverse complement strand
TTTCCTACGTTTAATACCTTAAACATCATTCCTAGCAGAATACCAGAAAACCATCCTCTTTGACAATTCTTGTTCGGTCGGACTCCTTCGCTCCCTTCGGTCACTCGGTCTCAACCTCACTCATTATCTCGCTACGCTCAATATGGCTCGGTCTCGAGAACATAACACAGATTAAGTTCAATCGTCGGAAGAAAGAATAGTTGGGGCTGGTTCGCTTAGATGTTTAGCAATATTATCAGCTTCCAATAAATCGCAGATTCCGATTACATATTCGTATCCACTATCTTGTACATATCTTCTAACCTCATGTTCAGGTTCTGCACTACACATCACTACCGGAATCTGTAATCCTCTGCTTTTCAATTCTCTTAAAACTGCTGGACCACCCATAACAGGCATGCTCACATCTAAATATACTAGATCAATAGTTTCTTCACAAAGAATTTCAAGTGCTTCTTGACCATTCGCAGCAGTGATTAACTTATGGCCCACTCTCTCTACCATTCGTTCGTAACCATTTCTTGTACGATCTTCAGAAAGTAAATCATCCGCATAAAGTATCACTGCCATAGGATTCTGATAATACTTGCACTTTTATAAAAGTTACGCTCACCAGCCCCATAAAAAACTAAACTTCCAACGACTTTCTCACTTCGCTCGAATTTTTTGCTCACAAATTAATTCGCTAACGCTCATTTTACTTCGCAAAAAAGAACATAACACCGATTATGTGCAATATTACTCGGCGGACTCAATAATTATTTTAGAAAAAGAGTCGACTTAATGTTTGTCGGCAGAAGCTAAATTAAATCCTCTCTCTTCAAGATATTTCACAATTCTATAATGTGTTCGATAATATGAATTACCATCACAAAGACTTACAGCATTTTTTGTATCAGAAAAATTTGCAGAAATATGCTCTTCGTTATCCCAAACATAATACAACTGAGCAAATTTTTCATCAAGAGGATTTGTTTTCGTTCTTAATTGGTAATTCATATTTTGATGAAGCCCTTCTCCTAATTCTAAAACTCTAACAGCTTCATCTAATGTAATATCTACTAAACTTCTTTTCGGATTTGATTCATTACTCACACAAATATGGATTTGTTGAATATTTATAAATCTTCTGCCTGTAACTATTTTATAATGGATAATCTTTTTTGTAGACTCTTAAATAGTTGAGTCCGCCTGCGTCATACTGTCGCCTTCGGCGATTTTTTCTTGCAGAAAAAACACATAACACAGATTAAGTTCAATTGATTTTCTGGTGCCTTAATGTCCATAGATGTTGTCGTGATGATCAAAGTCCTTAAAAGAAATAAATTCCTTCGCTTTATCATAACCAAAAACCAGAACAAAATGTCCAATATGTACTCGTTTATAATCTTTCAGATCATATCTCAGATTTTTATAATGTTCAATCTCTTCAGAATTTATAACTTCTTCAATCTTTTTCATAACCGCTTCGTACATTCGTTTATCTTTCTTAGAAAGCTTAGCTAACTTTTTATACAGTTCTGGTTTTATTTCGAATTCATGCATTTTCTATGCTTTTCCTCAAGTCAGCAATAGATTTAAAGCGAATTCCTTCTTGTTTATCAATTCTTTTAAGTTTCTCGACATACTCCGGCCTTAATTCAGGTTCTAAAATCTCCTGCTCATATTGTTCGACCATCAAATTAATAGCCTCACTCTTATCTTTCAGACCGAATTTAGCCTTCACTATATTTAGAACTCTATTTGTATGATCCTCAATATTTATTATAGCTTGTACCATTTATATCACCTTAATAAGATATTAATATGGTATTAATATATAAATCTTTCGGTCAGCACCAGAAAATCAACTCCTTCGAAATGCTACTCATTTCTCGGTCGACTAACGTTGGGAACTTAACACCGATTATATTCAATTGAAAAAAGGCTTAAAAAAGAGAACCCCAGAAAAATCACTTATTCTTATATCCAAACTTTTTATTATAAGTTTTATGATCTATAACATCAAGAATAAAAGCAACTATTTCAATTTCACTCTCACCATCTGTGAGAGTATATAACATTCTCCAAAAATAGGTAATTCCACCCAAAAAAGATTAGTTATTCCATATCTTTCTATATATTCTTTTGGAATCAACTTCTTAGCGATAGGCTCACCATAATGATGATTCGCTTTAATTAAATCAATCTTTTTGTTTACAGAATTGAAAATTGTACGTTCGGTCTTTGAGCTAGGTGCTTCTTCATTTAGATATTTATATACCTCTTCCGCTTCCGGAGATAGAATCACTCTCACAGACTTCATAACTCAAGACCTCTCTGAATTGCCTTTCTTAAGTTAGAATTAGTATTATGAATCCAAGTAATGCCCTTAATACTAACAGCAATTTTATTGCTTTCTTCTAAATACTCAAGAATAATCATCAAAGTATTATGATTCACCTGTCTCGGAAGTTTTCTCTTAAGCTCTGCAACAGTAATAATGCTTTCATCCATATTTTTTAGAGTATTCTCTACCATAAGCACTGTATTAAGTGTAGGAGAATGTTCCAGCTTTTGTTCTTGAATAATTTCTGACATATTAATCACCAATAGTTATTAACTAATAACTATTACTTATATATAAATCTTTCTATTTTTCTGGGGTTCTAAAACAATAAAAAAACGCCTTTTTTCAACTCAAAACCCTACGGGTTTTGCCTCGCCTACGGCTCGATCACATAACACCGATTAAATCCAATAAAATGTGTCGCCTATATAGCTTTCCACTTAAGTAATCTTTTTATACACGCGATAAATTCCTAATAGTATGAAGATTGGAATTGATTTAGATGAAGTCCTTGCAGATTTTTTACCTGCATTGATAGAATATCATAATGTTACTTATGGGACTTCATTAGATAGAGAACAATTCCAATCGTATAGATTCTGGGAAACTTGGGGCGGAACAAAAGAAGAGGCAATTCAGAAAGTATATGATTTTCATAAAACTCCTTACTTCAAAAATATGAAAGCGGTTTTGGGTTCTCAAGAAGCAGTCAGCATTCTAAAACAGAATAATGATTTGGTTGTTGTAACTTCTAGACAAGATGATGTTGCTGAAGCAACAAGAGAATGGATTACTCAACATTTCCCAAGTGTTTTTTCAGAAGTTTATTTCGCAAATCATTATTCACAAAATGGAAGTTCAACAACAAAAAAGAAAATCTGTGATTCTTTGGGAATTGATGTTTTAATCGAAGATTCTCCAGAATACGCTTTAGAATGCTTTAACTCAAAAAGAAAAATCCTGCTTCTTGATTGTCCTTGGAACAGAAGTTCTGAATTGCCTCAAGGAATTTATCGTGTTAATTCATGGAAAGAAATTATTGATTCTATTTGACGGCGACACATTTTACTCCTTCGCTCCATTTCATTCCTCTCGGGCACGTTGCACTCTGGCTCGGTTTTTTCTGCAAAAAAACATGTCTAACACCGATTATGTCTAATTCAGGTGGCTTCGTTCTACGGTCTCCACTTGTAGACCTTATCATGGTGATTGTAATAATAGATATCTACTACTTCGTTCTGATGATCCAATTTAAAAATTAGAACAAAATGTTTATCAATATGAACTCGCTTAAAAGCTTGCAAAGGCTTTCTCAATGATTTGTATTCGTGATGAGGTTTCTGTCGGATTTCTGTTATCTTTTTATCAATCATTTGAAGCTGTTTAGGATTTTTCTTTGAAAGTTTTTCAAATATTTTATCAGCTTCTGGTTTAATATCCAAATGATACATTTTAAGATAATCCGTATCGCTTAGCGAAGTTATCTACACGAATACTTTTTTGTTTTTTTACCTCGTTGATTTTTTTAATAAATTCCGGTCTTAACTCAGGTTCATTCTCTTCTTCTATATATTTACTTACTACTACTTCTATAGCTTCACCTTTATCATTAAGATCAAATTTAGCCTTTACAATATTTAATACTCTATTGGTATTGTCATTTATTTCTACTAACGCTTGCACCATATTAAATCACCTAAGTTTAGATAAGTTGGACTTATTTATAAACTTTTCGCCTGGACCACGCTGCGCTCTCGCCTACGGCTCAGGGAACATAACACCGATTATGCTCAATTTTAATTTGCACTTTACTTATAGACGTTTCGTCTATGACCTACTTCAATTACATAAATCAGAAGTTTATCATCTTTAATATCAACGATAACCCTATAATCGCCAACCCTCAACCTAAAAAAGGGATTTGCTACGAGTTTTTTTACATGTGGATAAGGTCTAATCCTAATCCTTTCAAGAGTAGAAATTATTCGTCTTTGAGTTTCTTTATCCAGTTTCTTCAATTGTTTTAATGCGATATCTGAATAAATCAAAGAATAAGTCATAAACCAAGCTCCTTCTTGACTTGTTCATGAGTATGGAATTGTCCTTTCGCAAATTGTTGCTTAGCTAATTCAATATGCTTTTTTGTTTCTTCAGATAGTTCCATAGTATCCTCTACCAAATCCCAAATAATATCTTCATAGCTTTCTTTATCATACATTTTTTTCTTTTTTAAAACGTCCATTAGTTTTTCACTAACCTGTATTGTAGTTACCATAGCAGTTATATAGAAAGCTATAGTATATAAAGGTTTCGGTTTAGACGTGCAAATCAAAACTTCTCCGCTCCACTTCGTACCGCTAGCGCGGAGAACATAACACCTATTATATTCAATTCAGAAAAAGCTTTGATATTTTGATTTGCCCCAGAAAACCTACTTGTAAATATTATTATGGTGATCATAATCTTCAAATGAAACAATCTTATTTAAATGATCAATTACAAATACTAAAACAAAATGTCCGATGTGAACTCTCAGAATCCCTTTCATATCATGATGTAAAAACTTATAGCTATGTTTGGGATTTTCTAAAATAGAGTCCATCTTATTTCGAACCTTAGAATAATGAACTGGATCCTTCTTTCTAAGTTTAGCCAATTTTTTAGCGATTTCCTCGCTATATGAATCACTGTACATCTATGCAACCTCTTTCTCAAGTTGCTCTCTTGAAAGATGTTTTCCTTTCATAATCTTAGCTAACTTAACCTTATATTCAGGCCTTAATTCAGGTTCCAAAGCACTTTGTTCGTATTCATTTACTACTAAATTTATTGCTTCAGATTTATCTTTTAACCCAAATTTTGCTTTTACAATATTTAACACCCTATTAGTATGTTCCTCGATATTTATTACAGCTTGTACCATATTACATCACATATATAAATATGTATATCATGTATATAAATATTTCGGTTTTCTGGGGGCTTTGTTCTTCAAATAGAAAGCTCTATGAGCTTAATAAGAAAGTCTTTTTCAATTTTTCCGGTTTTGGCTACGCCAAAATGCTCAATCCTGCCAGGAGCGCTCCTTCCACTCTGAAATGCTGTTGTATTTCGAGGTCAGTCGCTTCGGCAGGAATGTATAACACAGATTATACTCAATTCAGGTAGGCTCTTAATCTCCTTTCAATCACATTGAAGTCATAGAAAATTACTTATAATAAGATATTCTAATAATATATATGGTTCATAAATTTTTTAAAAGTAAGATATTTATTTCAATCACAATAGCTATTAGTGTAATTTTAATCTGGTTTATTTTCTCACTAACAAATAATTCAATAGTAGATAAGCAAACATTTCCTCAACTTACAAGAGAATTTTCTGGTAAAGCTTCCTGTATTAATACTGATACAGGATGGTCTTGTGAGTTTGAGATTAATCGTTCAGAAATGGAAAATCTGAGAATGAATGAAATACCTATTGTAGAATCTTATAAAGATAAATGCCAGGAAATGGGTGGTGTATGGAAATGTTACGGTTATTGTATGCCTGAATATGCCCATTATTGTGATTTCAAATACCAAGATGGAGGAAATTTATGCATTTCAAGTTTGCAGTGTGGTGATAAATGCACTGGTTCATTTGGAGTGGGTAAATGTTCAGAATATCCTCTAAGATTCTGTAATTGGTATAATGAAATCTTTTTTGGTATTCCTATTCCTCATCATGTTTTTTGTGATTAATAACGCCCCATGGGATGAATAAAGCATATATGACATAATCAGATTTCTTGATAAAGCCTGCACTGCTTGCTTTGGCTTCAAGAATTTCAGTTTAACTTATATAATAATTAATTCGCATTTTCCATTCGTTTATGATTAAATGCGACAGATTTAGCGACTAAAAAGCTTCATTCCAGATCTAATAGACGAGAAGTAGTGTCGCATATGTTCGTTCTTCAGCGATTATGTGAAATTGCATTTCGGGCGTTCTTAAGGTCTATTGTATATGTTCTTCCTATGGCCTGCTTTAATTACCAAAACAATAAGCTGCTGCTGGTTTATATCAATAAGTAATCTGTAATCTCCAACCCGCAATTTATAAGCCGTATCCCCAACAAGCTTAGTAACATGAGCTTCAGGCCTTGTCCGTATCCTCTCCAAGACCTTATAAATCCTCTCTTGTATATCCTTATCTAGTTTGGATATCTGCTTAAGCGCTCTAGTTGAGATTATTACTTCATACATTTATAATCCCAGCTGTTTTTTTGCTTCAGAAAGTGTGACGAATTTGCCTTCCTTAACTTCCTTACGTGCAAGTTCAATCTCACTTTTGGTCTCTTCAGTAATCTCCATTGTATCTTCCAATACATCCCAAATGACTTCTTCATAAGTCTCCCTATCAGAGATCTTCCTTTTACTCAATTCGTCTTGCAATTCCTCGCTTATCTGTATTGTAGTTGCCATAGTGAACTATAATAGACTATAATATATAAACATTTCGGTTTTGAACGCCCGAGATATAACTCTTCAGCTTTCTTCGAAAGCCTCGGCTCAGCCGCCCTCATCCAGGAAAGAGAGAACATCCTGTTTATGGGAAGGGTTATCATCCAGTCCAGAAATAAAATTTCCATGCAATAGCATCAAAACAAAAACATTTATTTACTTAATTCATATCTTATTCCAATATGAAAATAGATATCATACCAAAGAGCATTCTCGGTAAAGTATCAGCTATATTACTCATCATTATGCCAATATTCTTGTTTATCGGCATGAAATCTGTAGTTCTTTATGAAGGCATCCAATCTGGAAGAACAATACTACAGGACATTATCCTTAGGCCTGGAATAGCCTTGCCGATGCTGGCAGCATTTATCTCAGGGATATCTGCTTTTGTTACAGGCATGACAGGCATCATAAGAAAAAAAGACCATTCTGTCATAATATTCTTATCCACTACAATGGGCTTCTTTGTTTTGCTATGGGTTTTGGCTGAAATATTGTTTCCGCATTAAGACTGTTTTTGTTCTATAATAAAGAGCACGCGCTTTTCAAGAAAAAGCAAAAAGCGTGCGTGCCCTATGAACTACATTTCCTCTACTATCCATTACAACAATTTCTTGTCCTTTCTTCCTGAACTTTCCTGCAAAATCCTTAGAATTCTCAAAAACAACCTTTTTCAGAAAATATTTTATACTTCTTAAGCCACTGACCTTAATATGAACATAACACTGATAGGCATGCCAGGTGTAGGGAAAAGTGTGGTAGGGAAGGAGCTTGCAGAAAAGCTTGGCTACACATTCCTGGATCTGGATGAATTGATCGAAGAGAAGACAAAGCTGAAGCTGCAGGAGATAATAGACCGTCTTGGAGACAAGAGGTTCATGGAGATAGAGGAAAAGACGATCCTGGGGCTCGGCGATATAGACAACTGCATAATATCCCCAGGAGGCAGCATGGTGTACTCTTCAAAGGCTATGGATTTCCTGAAGAAAAGCTCTATAATCATCTTCCTTGATCTGCCGCTGAAAAACATAAGGGAGCAGATAACAGACCTGTCTACAAGAGGCATTGTAGGGCTGGAGAAGGGTCTGGAACAGCTTTTCAGGGAGCGAGTCCCTCTTTACAGGAGATATGCAGACATAACCATCAGCATGCCTGAAGGTTATGACAAGAAGGATGCTGCAGAAGAGATAATCCGGAATGTTTTCAGAGAAAAGAGGGAAAAAAGATGAAGAATAAAGGATACGACCATGTCCTGAAGGTAGTCTTATCAGCAGTCGCTTTCTTCAGTTATCTGCTCCTCAATCTCGCTTTCCTGCTTGATTTTCTTTATTGGAGCGCAGTAAGGCGGGTGATCATGCTTTTCACGCCTGTCGACCCTATGAGAAGCATGCAGTAGTTCCCTCCGGTGATGCACTGCTCATTTGTCATCATCATAGGGATAGAGTCATGGGCAGTATTCAGGTCAAGGCTCAAGGTCATCTGCAAGGTGATATACATGACCTGCCTCTGCAATCATCCTGGTCACTGCAGGCATGCTCCTGTACCGCTGGCCTGTGATAGGTTATTCTGTAGGCCAGATATCCTTGCATATAGTCTCTTTGTGCAAATTATGGATTGTCAGCAGCACCAGCTTCTTTCTTTGGCAAAATAATAGAAAGGGCAAACTCATTGTGAAATAACCTCTTTCTCGATTCTTTCGATGCAGTATGGATCATTGTTTGTTGAGCCTGTCAATGCCTCGCTGATAATCGGACAACCGCCTCTGCATATCTCTCCAAATTCACATTTAGGATAAAACCCTTTCAAGGATGATTTCTGGAATTTTCTGTTATATGAGAAAGCATTTTTGTCATTCCAGATTTCCTTTAATGATCTTTCATGCAAGTTTCCTTTAAGAAACATTTATTAAGGTCATAGGAATTAAATATACAATGGAAGAGCATCTGAAAAAAAGACCTCAAAAAAAAGTTTTTTCAAAAGAAGAGATTGATTCTCTTAGAAATCAAGCTATTGAAAAAATAAAGTCAAAATTGCTTCCTGATGAGAAAATAGATAAGATCATACTGATCGGTTCGTCTGTAAAAAATTCTTTTGGAGAGTATGAATCTCCAGGATTTAGAGGAAGTATATTTTCTGATTTTGATTTTATTGTGTTTGTTGAAGATGATTTTGAGATTCCTAAATGGCTTGATAGAGAACCAGATGGAAAACCTTTTCCAGATGATACTATGAACTTGGCTTATCGAAATAGGAAATTCATTGATGATAAATACGATGTTGAGGTCCTTTTTATTAGAGAATCAGATGCTCAAGATCCTGAAATTCAAAAACAAGGAGAAGAAGCAGGAATTCCTATGACTTCTGATTCTAAACATAAATATGTAACTGTTTATTCCAGATCCACGCATTTTCAAAGGTCTTACTAACCAAACCTTTAAATACTAACAAGAACCAATACTTATCATGACAGATTATAAACAGGTAATATTAGCCAGGAAAGACCTGAAGCTTTCTAAGGGCAAGCTCGCAGCCCAGGTAAGCCATGCTTCTGTAGAAGCCCTGATGAAGTCCCATAAGGATGACATAAAAAAGTGGAAAGATCAGGGCATGAAAAAGGTCGTGCTGGAAGTGCCTGACCAGCAGGAACTTCTTAGATACAGGCAGCTCGCAGAGGATGCAGGCCTTGTAACAGGGCTTATCTCAGATGCAGGAAGGACAGAGCTTCCGCCTGGAACAGTAACATGCCTTGGTATCGGTCCTGACAGTGAAGAAAAGATAGATAAGGTTACAGGCAGCCTCAAGATGCTGTAAAAGTAACATTTTTAAAGATCTCACATATTTTCTGGTTATGAATCTGGAGCAAAGGACTGAAGTGATAAAGGATGCCATCCAAAGGGGCATAGATGACCCTAATGATATTGGAGAGCTTCTGGGTCTAAAGGCTTCTACTATAGTGCGGATATGCAGGCACGAATCGATAGATACGCCTTTCAAGCCTGATCCGCTAATCTACGTAGAAACCAAGAACGATCCTGAAAAGGATAGGTTGATTAGTCAGTTCAGGTCCCTGCCAGAGATGGCCAGGAGGCTTGGGACAACCAGGCAGAACATCCATCAATATCTGTGGTCATCAGGGCAGCACGCTGTATGGAAAGCCGGAAGGGCCCAAAGCAAATCTGCTGAAAAATCACAAAAAGAAGAGATGTACAGCCGACTTGCTGCTGGTATCAGGGCATTTGGTACCATTATAGCATCGCCCAGAAGCCTGTTCATCTACAACCATGCGCTGAACGTGTTCTCTAACGCTCCAAAGACAAGACTCAGCCTGCATGAGGTTTGGGAACTTTTGGGAGCTTATCATGATGCAGGACAGCATGGCCAAAAGCTGAGCTACAGCCAGTTGGGTGATGTCGTCGGTATCTCGACGATGGGAGCCCGAAATATCATCAGGGCAGCGGAACTTAGCTCCATGTATTACAACACAAGGCTTCACAGGACATCTGGCATGCAGATACAGGCCATGGACAGGGCCTATCTTCTGCCGTTGTCCACTGCAGATACAGCGCATTTTGTAGGCGTGCATCCACAGGTAGTTTACAGACATTTCAGTAAAAACCAGGAAAAAAGGCCTGAACGCGAGTTTCTGGGCAGCATACTAAGCATTTCTTTCAAGAAAGCAAGCATGGTATATGAGGCTTATGATGCAGGATTTTCAAGGCAAGACATCTGCGAGTATTCAGGAGCTACTTCCAGACAGGTAAGATATGTCATGAACAAGAGAGGATCAATTCAGCCCAGGATCATCAGTGTCCTTCAGGATCTCTTTGAGCAACCTGTTGAGCAGCCTTACAGCCCCTTTTTCTGAGCCAGGAACTCAATAACAGTATCTGCCGCCATCTTCGCTGCCTTTATCTGGGCTTGTCTTGTGTTTGCGCAGATATGAGGTGTCTGCACAATCCTATGGTTATGCCTGTCTTTTGCAGCTGCTGCAAGACCTTCATGTATTATATTCAGGTCAGTGAAATACATGCCTATCCTGTCAAGGTTGTCATATAGGTCTTGCTCATCTACTATTCCCTGCCTTGAGGTATTGATAAGCGTGGCTCCTTTGTTCATCAGCTTTATATGTTTTTCAACTATCATCCCCTTTGTGTATTCTGTGAGAGGCACATGAATAGTCACAAGATCGCGGCCTTCGACAGCTTCCTCAAGCGAATCAGCTGTTTCAAGCGCATATATGTACTCATAATCCCACCCCTTGCTCCTTAGATGCTTGTCAAGCTCTCTCCTTACATCATCAGCGCGCATCAGCGCGTCATATAGCGTCAGGTCCATCTCAGCCATAAGAAATCTTGAGGCTACCTCTTTTCCTATGCTGCCGCATCCTATCACAGTAGCGCTGCTTTCCTCAACCCCGCAGGCGTTATATCCCTTTTTGACAGCAGTATGCGCATTTTTGCCTTTATATAGCTGCAATTTTGATACTGTTTCAAACAGCCTTCTCCCGGAACTGAGCGCCATTGCTTGCACAACCTCAGCTACAGCTATCGAGTTTGCTGCTGGAGTATTTCTTACCTCTATATTGTTCTCCTGAGCAACAGCAAGATCGATATTATCTAGTCCAGAACCTGCCCTTATGATAAGGCTTATCCTACCGCAGTCATAAAGCGCCTGCCTGAACCTTGTCTTGCTCCTGATCACAGCGCAGTCATACGATCTCATAAGGCCTGCAAGCATGTCCTGCTCTCCTTCGCCAAAACTCACTGAGGTCTTATCATCAGCTGCTACCCTCAGATCTCCTGCATGACACATCAACTGATCCCTGAAAGCACTGTAATCCACTCCATCCATCACTGCAATCCTGTATTCATTTCCTTTGGAGGTCATGCATGCCTAAAACTCCCATGGATATAAAAAATTTATTGTAAGATTACTGTAAATCCAACAGTTATATCACCTAAGAGTGGTTAAAAAACGTAAGATTTTTAAATACATGACCCCAAAAAAAACAACATGGACCATAAACAAGAAACAGCAATGCTTGCTGAACTGTCCCAGGAGGCAGAGAGAATAGGATTCACTGTACCAGAAGGAGCCTCAAGGACAAGAGTAAGGAGAGCCATCAGTATAGGCGAGTGTCTGCAGCAAGAACCAGATATCCAAAAGGCTGCTGATTACATGGGCATGGCGACCCAGACCATAGAGAGGTATGTAGCAGATTTTGGGATAGAGATATCCTCTGAAACAGCTCCAGAACCTGAAGAGCCTGCCGGCAACGACCCTGTATTCATCGAAAAAGCGGCCCGCATCTATCAACAAAGGGCAGGCCGGATTGCAGCTGCTTTTACATCAGGAGCAGTTGAGGTCAAGGATATCGCACAGATTACAGGATACCCCCTCTCGTTTGTAGCAGCGGTGTGCAGGAGTCAAGAGATCAAGGTAAGGCACCCAAGGACAGATTATACGCATGACAGGCTTAAGGACAGGCTAGTACGCAGGGGATTGCCCCTGAAAGCCATAGCTGGAAAAGCAGGCTGCACAAAAGAATGGGTAAGAATATATGTCGAAAAGATGGGCATGTATGATGCATATAGGCAGAGCAGGCAGCACTATGATGCTGCAAGGAAGCAGACCCATGAGGTTATGAGTGCTCAACATCTGCATATGCAAAGATTAGCAAGCAGCCTCCTATCTGCGATCCCTTCAATTGCGCCTGAAGAAGATGTCTGGGCTGTACAAAAAGCGTTTGAAGACAGGTCAGATCCTGCCGCATCCCCTCAAAGATATTCTTTTGACAAAGCATTTACCATCCTCACCGCATACAAGCATGCCAGGGACCAGGGAGAAAAGCCTTCATACACGCAGCTTGCCAGGGAAACAGGCACATCAGTCATGGGCATGAGCAAGTTCCTGAAACGTCTCGGCCTGCCTTCCCTGAACTGGACTGTCGAAAAGAGAGATTTCATGTCGCCTGATCAGAAACAGGCGCTTAAGAGAACGCAGGATTCCTGTTTGACAAATCCTGATCTTGCGTATCTGATCAGAACAACCCCTGCCAACATCGTTAACCACAGGGACTCTGACCCTGAAAAAGCCCGTGACGGAAAGATATTATGCATCTACCAGGGAGGAAGGCCTTATGTGCTTAACTACAGGCTTTCATCACAGATATACAGGGCAGATGATCTGGGATTCTCCACACATGAGATTGCAGAACTGCTCGACACTGTACCTGATATAGTTGCGTATGCAACTGACAACAGGGACGAGATAGGCGGCAATATCATAAAAATCCTAGAAACCGCATATCAGAAACATTTTGAAAATCCTTACTTTGAGTCCTAATCCTGCTTTTTTGCAAGATACCTGGCTGCTTTCAGCAGCGCCATGCATCCCTGGCCTGCTGCAATGACATACTGGTACTCATGTCCTGAGGCGCAGTCGCCGGCAGCAAACACTCCATCCATAGAAGTCCTTGTAGCGCAGTCTATCTGGATATGTCCATGCTCATCCATCTGGAGGAAGTTTTCTGCAAATCCTGTGTTTGGAACTCTCCCGATCTCTATGAACACGCCGTCCAAGCTTATCTTCTTCTTTTCCCCTTTTTTCTTGTACTCAAGCGCACTTACTGTCTTGTTGCCTGATATGCCTGTTGTCTCTGCATCATTGATTACTTCCACATTGTCCATCTTTTTGAGATTCTCCTGAAGGTATTCATGTCCTGTGAGCTTGCTTCTGATATTGACCAGCCAGATCTTTTTTGCGATCTTGGACATGAAATCAACAGCCTCAAGGGCTGAATCACCCCCTCCTATCACAGCCACATCTTTGTCCTTGTACAGCGGACCGTCGCAGACCGAGCAGTAATGCACCCCTTTCTTGGCGTATCTCTTCTCTCCAGAAACATCCAGCTTTCTTGGCTTTGCGCCTGTGCATATTATCACGGTCTTTGTGTTATGGTCCCCCTTATCAGTCTCTACTGTGAAGTATGACTCCCTTTTCTTTATGCCTTTGCAAGTCACACCTTCCTTGATCTCTACATCATTGAACTCAAGCTGCTTCTTCATCTTTTTTGAGAAATCTGCACCGTCAGTCTTCTTTATGCCAGGATAATTGAGTATCTCGCCTGACTCATAGAACTGTCCTCCGAAACTCTTTGTAAGCAGAACAAAATCCATCCTCTTCCTGGAAGCATAGATAGCAGCAGTGCATCCTGCAATACCTGCCCCTATGATCACAGTATCAAGCATCTTGATCCAGCTTCAACAGCTTCTTCAGCTTGTCCTCATCAAAGCCCACAACTATCTCTCCGTCAATGTCGATCACAGGCACACCCATCTGGCCTGACTTTTCCACCATTTCTTCCTGCTTTTCCTGGTCAGAAGACACGTCTATATCCTCGAACTCAACATTATTCTCTTTCAGAAAATCCTTCACCTTTGTGCACCAAGGGCATGTGGATGTTGAATAAACAGTAACCTTTGCCAATCATATCACCTCCTTTGATATTTTCCAGCTTTCCCTCTATATAAATGTTTTCAAAATCACATGTAAAACATTATCCTTACAGCCATGTACACTGCATACATCCCTATAAGTATCATAGCCTCTCCTCTCTGAAGCCTCTGGTCCTTCCAGAAGAAAAGGAGTGCAAACAGAGATATGAAGAACCAGAAGGGTATATCAAATACCATCAGCGACTGTTCAACAAGGTATCCTGAGATCATTGCTCCGATACCCAAAGCAAGTAAAGGATTTGTGATGTTTGAGCCCACCAATACTCCAAGCGAGATGCTGTGAGACCCTTTCCTTACCCCTGTGAGCGCTGTGGTAAGCTCAGGAAGCGCTGTTCCGACACCCAATATCATGGTCCCTACAAAAGAGCCGCTCCAGCCCATCATCTGCGAGATGGTGCGCGCGCTGTCCACAGCCCAGTGGGCTCCTGCCAGCAGCAGGACCATCCCTACAGTAAAAAAGAAGGCGTCCTTGACATAATCAACCTTGAAAGGGTTTTTCTGGTGGATCTTCTCATCATGACCTAGGTATGCCAGATACAGCACATAAGCCAGCGCCAGCACCACGCCCTCGACCTTGGAGATGTAACCTCCTCCTGCAAACACGAAAAGCAGCATTATGCCTCCGAGCATGACAGGAAAGTCAAACTTTAGGATCTTGCCGTCAGAATACACTTTTGCCACAAGACCTACAATGCCCACTATCAGGGTCATCTGGATTATATTTGAGCCCACATTAGTGCCTACAGCTATGCCAGAGATAGCGTGGTCCACACCTTTGTTTATCTCTATGCTTGCCATTATGTGGGTGAATATCTCAGGCAATGAAGTGCCGATGGACAGCACTGTGAGCCCTATGAAGGCCTCAGAAATATTCAGGGCCCTTGCAACCTGCTTTGCAGCTTCCACTACAAGATCTGCGCCTATCCATACAGCTACAAGTCCGACCATAAGAAGCAGTGTCTCTGATATCATCTTTTTCTCTTCTTGTTACTGTGTCCCAGCGATGCCCCCAGATTATGCAGCTTGTATACCAAGCTGTCAAAGTATTTTTCCTGCTTAAAGATATACTCACCCACCACAGATATGAGCAAGTAAAGCATGATTCCTATCCCCAAGATCGCATAGACTGATGTTACCAGCTTGCTGACAGGTGTTGTGGGAACAAGATCACCATACCCTACAGTGGTCAGTGTCATGGTAGAAAAATAAAGCGCGTCGATATAGCTCCATGCCTCTGTCTGGGAATAGAATATGGTCCCGAATCCAAGCAGGATGGTAACCATGAGGATGCTGAAGAGTATCTTTTCATGGAAACTTGCAGAAGGCTTCTGCATTTCCCTTGTTTCCTTAACTACCTCTTTCACCTCTTTTTCAATGTCTTTCCGCTTTGGCATCAGAGATATCTGTTGAGCTTATCATTTATAAATCTTACTTCTTACATCGGCCGGTTGTCCTGATAAACCAGCCAACAGCCTCATCACGGCCCGAAACCCTCAGAAGCGGATAGTTGCAGGCTACCCTCACTTCTGTACTCAGGATACTCTTCTTTCTTATCTGCAGATAGTATACTCCAGTATCAACATAGCCCCCTTCCAGGACTGAATGCTCCATCCCTACAAAATAAGGTCCTTTTCTTGACGAAAAATCAAAGAGGGTACAATAGCCTGCGGCTTCCAGGTTTTCTTCTATGCTGCTTACATATCCAGGCCTTGAGATTCCCCCACTTTCCATTCTTTCCTGTAGCTCTGGACATTCTGACCAGTATAACTTGTATATATCAAAGTTTCTGGAGTCAGATATTCTCATGTCCAGAGGGGTAAACGCAAGCTTATACAGCAGGAAATGGGCCTCATCAGTGCTTGTGCAGGACTTTGTGCTGTTCTGGACTCTGCCTTGGCCATCTGATCTCATTTTTGCGCTGCTGCTCACCGCTGAAAGGCCTCCCATAACCATGTTATGGCTGCTCCTTTGCATGGGATGCACCAAGGTGACCTGTTCCAGCCCGTCATGCTCATGAAAGAATGCCTTGTATCCATGCTTGCTGCAGAGCTCTTCGAAATCATGTCCTCCCCTCAGCAGATAATCCAGCTTGATTATCTCTCTGGGATGCAGAGGGTTAGGCCTTGTATACAGGTTAGGGGAATCCATCACCTTTCTTCTTATCAGCCTGCCCCTTGCGAGCACATCCACCTCATCCCTCTCAAACAGGTTCGGCAGCTGTCCTGTGGCAAGTCCCCTCACTTCCTTGTCATATCTCAGCAGTTGGAGGTCAGGCACTTGCCTGGCCTCTTCCCTGCTTCTTGGCAACTGCCAGGTATGCTCCTTGATCTCAGTTAGCGAGGGTACATGTATTTTATTGTCCAGTGATGCCAGCAGAGGGATCTTGTTCTCTTCCTCTTCCGTATCTGATACATCCTCTGTTTCACAACAGATTGTCCGATCTGTTACAGGGGTTGGGGTGGCTGCTTCAGTGTACTTATCCTCTCCAGACATGTCTGTCAGAGGTATAGCTGTGGGCTTCAGCGACCTTTTATCTGTTTGGACAGGGATAGGTTTTGCTGCCCTGTCTTGGTATTCGCTTATATCGATAAGAGGTATGGGTGTTGGCATTGGCCCGGGTTTCTTAGGCCTGGCAGTGGGCTTTTCAGCAGGTTCTTGAGTAGGGGCCAGGGTAGGTATCTGGGTAGGTGCATGGGTTGGATCTGGTCTCTGCTCATATCTGCCCTTCTTCTCCTGAGGCTCATAATATCCTGTATGTGAACCTCTAGGCAAAGGTTTTTGGGCTGCACAGATATCAGCCCTGTGCAATGGCGCAGTAGTCATCGACATTTTCCTGCCTGTGTTGCTGTAAGCATCTATTATGGCCTGCTCCTCGTATCTGGACTCAGAAACCTGTCTTCTCCTGCCCCCAGCAAGCGTTGCCACCAAAGCGATGACTTCTGCTGCGCCGAAAACATAAAAAGCTGTTTTTCTCAAAAAACTATCTCTCCTTGCTCTTGAGCCCATTGCCCATTCAAAATCCTTTTGGAAATCATCAAATTTCTGGTATCTCAGGTCAGGATCATCCTCAAAAGCTTTTTTCAGTACATCATTGACAGCCTTGGGATACCCGTAATCAGTCAGGCTCATGCAGCCGTTCGGCAGCCTGCCTGTAAGGGTCTGGTATACCACAGTGGCAAAAGAGTATATGTCTGAGCGCTGGCTGAAGCTTCTGCCCCTGAAAATCTCAGGAGCCACATATCCTGGTGTCCCTGTTAGCGTGGTCTCCAAGTCAGTCTCAAACTCATCTCGTCTTGCAGTGCCCCAGTCAGCAAGTATGCCCTTGCCCTGCTGAGAGACGAGTATGTTCTGGGGCTTTATGTCCTTATGCACAATATTTTTGCTGTGCGAGTATTTCAGGGCTTCAAACACGTTCGTTATTACCTCCCTCTTTGTCTCCATATCCATACCCTCTTCGATCATGTCCGCAAGATTGCACCTGTGGCGCTCTGTAACAAAATAAGGCCTACTGAAAGGATCAAATGGCGGAATCTCGATTATCTTTAGGATATTTTCGTGCTGCATATACTTTGCAATCCTAGCTTCCTCAAGAAATCTTTCAGTATACGTGGGCATATGCTTCTGCTTCAGCATCTTTATAGCAACCGTTAGGCCTGTCCTGCCTTGTTGCTCTGCTTCATACACTTCTGCAGTGGCTCCGTCTCCTATGATCCCCAACACATTATATTTCTGATCAACTGGCAGCCTCTGCACAGGACATCTCTTTTTTTTTGGCATACAGAAATAGCTGCTTCTAAGATTTATATAACTTGCTGAGAAAAAATGTCTGAATTTCCGACCGAATTAGAAAGATTTTCAGAAATATCCCTCAGGTACTATCCGGATATCTGCAAACCTTCTGCTGGACAAACCATATTTCAGTAAACATCATGCGGATCATTTCCAGTAAACACTGTATTTGGATCGATACTCGCATCATAGGATATGAGTAGATAACTCCTCCGCTATGACCTTATACTTACCTATAATATTCGGCATCATGTCTCCCATAGACTGCCCTCGTTTATATCTATTCATTACCTGTCTGTCCAAGATTCGATATTTGGAAGTTTCCGCAGGTTGGCGTCTTAAGTTATCCTGGAAATCAGATCTTGATCCTGACCTACTCCATCCTTACAGTAATCCCTCCATCTGTAGGACTGCTTATGTTTCTGACATCTTCCTGTTGTGTGAAAGGCGCCACCGTGATCTTTACAGGATATCCTTTAAGCAGCGGTACATTAACCTCTCCGTTTCTCGTCCTGTAATCGCCCGAACTGTAAAGATACCTATCTATATGCCCTTTTGCCGTCTTAGCAAAATCTTTTCTGAACATCTCTTCAGACACCAATGACGGCACTGGCGAACCTGGAACAACGCTGACTTTCACATTTGATGCTCGATTGCCATGCTTGTTCAGGACGCTTATCGGAAAACTTACTATACGGTTGTTGATGTGTCTTTCAACAACAGTTCTTATGGCATAATCCAGAGCTTTTTCAGAAAGCTGCGAGCATCTGAAATACACTGTTTCTTCGTCTGAATCACCCTTTAGCCTGGCGTCAAATTCTACATGATACCTTTCTTCATCAAAGCCTTTGATTGCAGTCTGCATGAACAGTTTTCTTGCTGCAGGATCCTTTATCATATCTTTTGCATCCGATGCTATCATCGTTTCCAGGCGTTCGTCGGAAGATGCCCAGTAAGGTGCGTCGATGCTCATATGGAAAGTTGCATAACCGTATCTGTCTGTTGTGGCTGTTCTCGACGCAATCTCCACTCCATCTTCAGGATCTGCTTTTACTGTAATGCCACTCATCGGCTTGTTGTCTAAGACTGTCTTAGGTCCTTCCCATCGCCAGTCCAAGTTGCTGCCGCTCCTCTGCTCCTTCTGTTTTCCTGTATATGAATAATCATCCACCATCTCAAAATGACCTGCTATAGGAAGCAGAGCAAAGATGCTTCCTCCTATCAGGAATACATTATCCTTCTCTTCCCCGTTAAATTCAAAAGCCACAGCCTGATCAAGGGCAAGACCTCCTAAAACGCATAGAGCACCGTATCCTAATCCTTTCCACGTGGTCCCTCCTGGATAAGTGAATGTCCTTTTCTGCCTCATTATCTGTATCTCATGATAGGGAACATTCCTTTTTTCAGTGACAGTAGCATGTACAGGCACTTTTAGGACCTTCTCTTCCAGATCCGACCTTATTTCCCCTATTCTTATGCTTGCATCCTTCTCTACCTGTGCTTCTGAGGCGCTCGGTATAAACTTGGTGTCTATCAGATCCCATCTGTATCCTGTAGGTACACAGCCTAAGGCTGAAACCGTAGCAGGTATTGCTAAATTCCTTGCTATCTTCCATAGTTTATTCTTTTTCATGTTCTTCCTCCTATGGCAAAATTAGCCATAACTTGCATCGACAGATAATCATCCTTGTCATACATCAACAATAGCCTGTATTTTCCTTTATCCAGGTTAAGCATCTCTGACCAGGACGCCTTTGGCCTGATAACTTGGGAATCTACTATCATGCCATCATCGGTGAACAGTTTCACCATTCCACTCTCATCCTCACTCCTGTTATGTACTGTCAGCAGAGGGACAGCATTCGTTATATCAAGTGTAAGTTCTTTCATCCGTAAGTCAGAGTCCAAACGTACTTCAGTTTTCTGCATCTCAGAATCAGAGATGTGATCTATAAGATGGTCAGAATCAAGATTCATCCTGTAATCAGATGCGCAGTTGCTTGTGATGACCATATGATATATGCCTGGCAGCATCATATCCTTGAAAGGATAACTTTCGGTAAACTCTGCTTTCAATACCTCTATGCTGTTATACATAATCCTGAGAACATGATTGAAGGTGTAGGATGCCCTGGAATCGCCTGTGATCTTGAACTTCACCTCCTCCTGCTCCTTAACAAACATTGCAAGGTTCACTACAGGATTTGAGGGACCTATCATGAATTCATGCTCCTTTGCAGCATCAGAAGCGATCCTTACAGTCCTATCCTGCATCACCCCTGACCTGAATACTTGATATGTAAATCTTGAACCAGGACCCATAACTGGCGTGGCTGTAGGTACTGCTGTGGCAGTAGGAGGCAATGGGGTGTGTGTTGATGAAGGCGTGGGGGTTTGAGGTATGGGTGTCGCTGTTGCAGGAACAGGGGTATTGGTATTCAGAGCGACTGGTGTTGGCACCAAAACATCTGCAGGGCTTTCTTCAATGTGATTTTCAGAGGCATGGACTGCAGCTGGAGGCGTCAGCTGCTCTTGCCAACCTTTGATGTCTATAGCAATATAGATCCCTGCAGCAGCTGAAAGAGCTACTACGCCACCTAGACCCATGCTTTTCCAGAACTTGTCATGGGGTTTAGGATCATAAGGCGGTATGACTACTGTTTTATCATAACTTTTGCCCTGCGCCTGAACAAGACAATTTTCCAGCCCTACTGAAAATTCTGCCGCGCTTGGCCTCCTGGCCTTCTCATACTGCAGGGCGTCTGTGATCAGCTGTTGACAATCATCAGGAACATCTCTCCTGTATATTGAAACAGGCGGCGAATCACAGTCTCCGATAATCCTATTTGTACCTTCAACCCCTGTGGTCAGCATCTCATAGATCACTGCACCCAGTGAAAAGATGTCAGAACTCTGGTCAATCTTTTTGCCCTTAGCCTGCTCAGGGCTCATATAAGCTGCTGTTCCTTTGGCTCCAGTCGTGGAAGTGCTGCGTGTTTCTCCTTCTTCCAGCATCTTTGCTATCCCAAAATCAGATAGTCTTGCTGTCCTGTCTTTGGCTATCAGTATGTTGCTGGGCTTGATATCCCTGTGGATAACTCTTCTCCTGCCAAACCTTTGGCTGTGAGCATACTCCAAAGCTTCGGCAATATCCGAAGCAATGCTGATAACATACTCCAAGGAAAGCCTTTTCCATGACCTCAACACCTTTTCAAGATCATAAGCGTGCAGGTCAGATACAAAGTAAGGCCTGGAACCAGAAAAACCGACGTCATGCACCCGCAATATGTTGGGATGGTCAAGGTTCATCATCAACCTGGCCTCAGCATTAAAAGTTTTGCTCCAATCATCCACCAGATCAGGCAAAAGCATCTTAAGTGCAAGCGTCTGGCTGGTCGAAGGCCTGAAAACCTTGAAAACTTCTGCAAAACCCCCTACACCGATCCGTTCAACAACCCTATAATTACCCACAGCATTCGGCATCATGTCTCCCATAGACTGACCTCCATTATTCCTGCCTTATCATGTAAACGTCTATATTATCATCCTTAACACTGTTCATCCGAACTTTGCCCAGCTGCCTGTAATGTGGATGAACCGCCTGTATAGCTAAGTCAAATCCTTGCATCAGAGGAACGGTCATATCCCCTTTATGGTCAGTCTCTCCCTCATATTCGTCATGGACATAGTCATCTATATGTGGGACTGCCATCTCAAGAAAGTCACCCTTAAACAGGCTTTCCGCCATGATCCTCGGAGGATACGCAGACGATATCACCCTTACATCAGCGCCAGGTATTGTCTTGAGCGAGGATTCCCTGCAGACTACTGTGACATCTATAATCTTTGAGTTGATTACATTGTCCACAAGCCTTTCCATGCAGGAGTCAAGGGTCTCAGAAGTGATCTCATATCCCTCTATATCCACAGCTGCTGCTGCATCCTCATATCCTGTGTCAGTACTAAGCCTGACCTTATAGGATGTTCTTTGCGCCCTTTTGGCTATGTCCTGCATAAACTGATCCCTCATGTCCTTGTCAAGTATGCCCTCAAGCAGATCCTTTTCAGATATCTTCTGGCCTATCTTGGGCACTGTTTGGGCCCAGTAATCAGGCACAGATGCTATCCTGAAGCTGACTGAGCCGTAGCTGTCTGTGGTCATCCTGCCTCCATGAAGCTCCAGGCCAATGTCAGGCTCTGCGATCACCTCAACTCCGTCCATAGGCTTGTCAGAGAAAACCTGACGGGGGTCTGAGATGCTTTTCTCAGCGTTCCTTGTCAGCACCACTATCCTCCGCTTCCCAGGTATCCTATAAGTATGGAAAAGATCATTCTCCCAGTCCATCTCATCGCCATATTTTGCAACGCTGTATATGCACATCCCTACTCCCATGCCGCTGCCGATGATAAGTCCTCCCTTCATCTGAGAGTCGCCGCCCCCGTCTATAAGCCCTGCAAGACCTCCAAGCAGGGTGCATCCTGCAGTGATGCCCAGCATCGTATAGCTTATCTTTCCAAATGAACCTATCTTGATATGCTTCCTCTGTTTCTGGACCCTGTCAAGGGAAACGATCCTTCTTTCTTCTCTTCTTCCTGTAACCTTCGCGTCTATCACCATCTTGTCAAGGTCAGCTTCCTGATCCTTGATATCCAGCACAGTCCTCGACTTCGTATCTTTCGTGTTTTCTCCTCCAACAGTGTAAGGCTCCCCTATAGGACTCCATTCAGAGCCAAGGGGTACACATCCTGCTCCAGTAAATATTGTAGGTATCGCTGCTGTCCCTATCCATCTTCTTAGTCTCTTGTTCATCGTTTCATCCTCCTCATCATAAAGTTTGTCTCTATCTTTATCTTAAGCTCCTCCTTTCCCTCATGAAGCATGAGCAGCCTGTATACTCCAGGATCCAGTTCCATGATCTGAGATACTGTCCTGTTGATCTTGCCTTGCTCATAAGAGTCTGATTCCATGAACATGCCCTCCTCAGAAAAAAGCTTCAGTATGTAAGGCTGGCTGCTGTTAAGCGTTGTGATATCGATAAGGGGCATGTCATGGTCTATATCCAGCTCAATAAGCTCTTCCCTCTGCGAAGGAGTGAGCTCTATGAGCATCTCTTCAAGGCCCTGGTCATCCTTGTTCCCGGCTTCCTTATGACCATGTGCTGCCCTTACAAGGGGATGTGATGAGCTTATGCTGCAGATCGATCTTTTCAGGAGATCTCCCTCAAACACTACCCTGTATATTCCTGGTTCCAGATCCTGGCTGCAAACTGTCTCTTCATAAAATCCTTTTTCCCAGACAGTTGTATTGTTAAGGTATATTGCTGCCTTGTGACCTGGATCAAGCCCCTTTACCTGCTGCTCAACCTCAAAGACTATCTCTGTGTCTTTCCCAGGAGCCACATACATGTCAAATTCTGCAGCTTTCACCCCGGTTCCTGTGGGAAACTCTGCATCTGTCGTGGCTTCAGGAGGGATCACTGCCACCCTCTGCTCACTCCCTTCCTCATATGAAAAAGCTCTTGACATAAGGCCTGAGAGCTCACAAAAATCTGTAAACTCCTTTCTCAGCCTTTCAGGCAGTTCCTGGCTGTCTGAGACCCTTTCTTGAAGCTCCCTTGCCAGGAGGTATGCTGTAGCATCATCGCCCTTCTGCCAGGTTTGTTCCAGCAATAGATAGTCTTCTCTGAAGCTATCTGATTTGCTTGTATCAGTAGTGGGGGTTGGTTTTGATGTTGGTACAGCAGTCGGTTTTTGGGTGGGAGTACAAGTAGGGTGTGGTGTGGATGATTGAGTATCTGTTTTAGCAGGCATTGGGATGCTTGTATAAGCTAGCTTTTTGGTGGGCTGTTGAGTTGGTGTACATATATGCTTTGCAGTATTTGCAAGGTCTGTTTCAGCTGATGCGGATGCTGGTTTAGGCTGTGTAGGGACAGCTGTCACAGTTGATGCAGGCACGTTTGATGGCTTTTCCCCATCCCAGATAGGGAAGCCTGTACTGGAGGTGCCATCATCTGAACTATCCTGATTATCCTCATATCTTTGGATACCAGCTGTTGCAGATACTGCTGCGCCAGAACCGCTTTCCGCTGCATCTTTTTTGGTGTTATCATAGATCATCCCAAACAGTATTGCCC
>WJKB01000136.1 GCA_014729345.1 Candidatus Woesearchaeota archaeon | reverse complement strand
TACTTGAAGGGTACCTTGTGGTAACAAGCCTTGCTGGCCAGAAATCCTCAGTAAAAGCATGGTCCATTATCCGCGGGCTGTACCAGACTGTCCTTCTGGAATCTTTTTGCCACTTGTTGAGCATCTGTGATACTATAGGAGGGAGCCACACTGCCATATCATAGATTAGGGCTTTCCTGCGACTCTCCTTTTCAGCCTGGTCTGTACCCCTGTCGGACTGCCATTTCCTGACAAGAGAAATCATATACTTGATGTTCTCTGCTTTTGATTGGTATCTTTTTGCATAGATTTCAGGCAGAAGCTCAAGGATCTCAGGACATCTTTCCAAAACTCTCATCGGCTTCATTATCCACATGTTGTTTATCCTATAGTCCCCTCCCAACATGGGCATGAAGTTCATGTTAAGGTTGCGGTAATCCTGTTCTGTGAAATCGACCCCTGCATGCTCCATGAAACTCTCAAGGTCCTGTTTCCTGGACATGCCTCCAAAAGAGTCTGCCTTGTCCCAAAGCCTGAGGGCTTTCCTGTAGAAAGATATGATCTCCCTCACTGTAATCAGCGGAGTATCGCATGGCAGTACCATCGCTGCGTGCATGGTGGCAAGTGGATTCCTTCTGATGTATCCTGAAACCTGTCCAGGATTGCCGGGATCACCTTCAAAATTCTCAAACATCCTCTCATCATCTGGACCGCGGACATCTGCCAGGTATCTGAAGAAAGATTTGAGGAAACTATCGAACATGTTCTCTTCCTGCTCGACAAACACTATCCTCTCAAGGTCATCATCAGAAGGGATCTCTACTGTGCCTGATCTTGTCTCCTCTTCAAGCCTATCCTTATCCCCCCAGATATAGACCTCTCCTTCAGTGAAGCCTAAGGCTGCTTCCAGGGAATAACCGAACAAGGGCTTTCCATGGATCTTCACAAAAGACTTGCACGGCTCATCCTTATCGATAGGGATGCTATCCTCACCATATCCTGCTGCGATAAATACTGGCGTGTTCATGTTGTATTCCTCTAATTAGACCTGACAGGCTCTTATACTCTCTGACAGCTCTCTAACCAACTCCAGAAATCTTGGAGTGATTACCTGCTTCACCCCTTTTTATATGCAGATAATCAAGCACTGGTTTAAAAACATTTCGATGATATTCTGGATTATTCTGCAAAGAACTCCCTTATCCTGTCCTCATACATCTTTGTGACCTTTGTGTCCCAGTCAGCAGGAAAACATCTCCTATAGTTGGGCCAGGCATACCTCTCGTCCAGGAATATGATCGCCCCCCTGTCTGTCTCAGACCTGATACACCTGCCGGCGTTCTGAAGCGCCCTTGTGATTGCAGGCAGGACATAACCATACTCCCAGCCTTTCTGGAACTTGTTGTCATAATACCTGATAAGCTCCTTGGTCTCAAGATCTGGCACCTGCAGAGGAAGTCCGACGACGATGACAGCTTTCAGCAGGTCTCCCGGAAGGTCGATCCCCTCCCCAAAGCTCCCTGAAGCCACGCCCAGAAGCACAGCTCCCTGGTCCTTGTACTGCTTGAACTCATGTAGGAGATCCTGTTTTTCCTGTTTTGTCAGGCCCGGGCTTTCCAGGAATGTAGTCTTTTTCAGCTGCGAGGCAAGGTGCCTGTTTATCTGGTCGCGGAGACTGTATGAGGGGAAGAATATTGCTGAATTGCCAGGCACCATGTTTGCTATCCTTGAGGTGATCTCTGCTATATGCCTGAACTGCTGGTCTGAACGCTTGGCATATCTTGTAGTGGTCTCAGGCACTAAGAGGCAGAGCCTGTTCTTACTTGGGAAAGGGCTGCCGTACTCCCTCTCCACAGTGCTGTTCGGGAATCCCATGATATCCTTGTACATGGATGTGGGAGTGAGCGTGCCTGACATCATGATAGTCGCATATGCGTTCCTGAATATATCTTTTGTAATCAGGGAAGGGTCAAGGCAGCGGTACGAAAGGCAGACATAAGGCATGCTGTTGACCTTCTTGACTGCAAGTATCCTTGCAAAGCCTTCATCAGGTCCTCTCCACCTGTCAAGGAAAGATGCCACGCTTCCGACATAGCTTTTCTTGGACTTCTCCCTTATCTCATCCCCTGCAAATTCAAGGTCAGCCACAACCTGCTCATAATCCCCTATGAGCTCGATCTTCCTGGTGAATTCATGCCTGGCAACAAGCTTTTCCTTTCCCATGCCAAGATTCCTGGAAAGTTGGTCAAGTGCATCCCTTATCAGGTCGAGATATTGGATCACCTCGTCATTGCTGTGTTTCTCTGCCTCCCTGACAGCCCTCTTGAGGATGAAGTTGCTCAGCCTCTCGGTCATCTGCTCCCTGAGCCTGTGGGAAAGGTTATGCCCTTCATCTATGATTATTATGCTCTTTTCAAGGTCTTTCTTCGCTTTCAGGAAAAAGGTGTCCATGATCCCTGGATTGAACACATAGTTGTAGTCAGATATCACCACGCTGGAGCTGGAGGCCAGCATCATGGAGAGCTCATAAGGGCAGACCTTGGCTTGGCTGCAGACCTCTGCAATCTTCTCCACATGTGAAGGGCTTATGTTCTTTATCTTCTCAAGGACTTTTTCAGCCCCTTCCTTGATCTTGCCTGCTTTGGCTTTTGTATTTGAATAGAATTCGCACCTATAATCCTCTTTCTGTTTCTTGCAGTACTCTGTAAACTCCTTGGAATAGAGGGTGTCTGTGCCTGGGACAGGACACATCCATTTCTTGCCGATGATGTCCACTGCATCGAACTTCAGGTTGTATCTTTGCTTTATCTTGCTCAGGGTGTCGATGGCGATAAGGTGTTGGGTGTGCCTTGAGGTCAGGAAAAAGACAGACAGCTCATTCTTCAGTGCATGTGAAAGCGCAGGTGCAAGCGCAGCAGCGGTCTTTCCCAGACCTGTGGGGGCATGCGCGATAAGGTTTCCCTTCTGCCTGATGGTTTCAGAGATCTCAGATACAAGCTGGTCCTGGATAGCCCTGACATCCTCATGAGGAAAAAACAGCTCGTTAAGGTCACTCCCGTTCATATGATCTGATATTTTGGGTTTCTTTATATGTGTTTTGGGTGGTTGTCCAGTGGGCGGTGGCAACATCGCGTAGTACAGGACAGATGAGCAAAAAGGTCCAAAGAACCAAAAAGTTTAAATATTACTTAATATGTTATTATGATATTAAATATGTATAAGTATGATATAGAATTACAATGAGAATATAGTATCGAATCGATAGATAACCATTGTAGAAACTGACATGATGATACTATCGACAGGAGCTTAGAGTGAAAGAACGCATAACCATCACCATAGACAAGGAACTTCTGAGATGGCTAGATGAAAAGGTCGAG
>WJKB01000135.1 GCA_014729345.1 Candidatus Woesearchaeota archaeon | reverse complement strand
GTCATAATATTCGGGGCAGCAGCAGGATGGTGGACAGGATGGAGCTGGTTCACTGACTTCTTTTCAGAAGATGCTGTGGCGATAATCGTGATACTGCTCGTCTTCGGAATCATAATAGCGTTCATCACAAGCGGAGGAGAAGCAGAGAGAAAGGCCAGCATTATAGACAGGGTAGGAAACCTCTTCGGGGAGTTCATGGGCAAGGGCAAGTAAAATGGCAACTCCCCTGGATATAGGCCTGCTGCAGAACTTCAGTATCATATTCCCTTTTCTCTTGGTAGTGATAGTGGTCTTCGGGATACTGTCATACTCCAAGCTTTTCGGGGAGAATGCAGTTGTCCATGGCGTGATCGCCATAGTCCTGGGAGTGATGGTACTTTTCTCAGGCATCGCAGTGAAGACGATAAACAGGATGGCCCCATGGTTCGTACTTGTGTTCATATTCTTCATGTTTCTGATGATCGCATACATGATGTTCGGCACAAGTCAGGCTGAAGTGGCCTCATGGATAACCTCGCCTGGAGGATTCTACCTGATACTGACAGTGGTCCTTATTATAGGGATCGGAAGCCTCGCATCTGTCTATTTTGAGCAAGAGGAAAGCCTGCCTGGAGATGATGCAGAAGCAGGAGAAGCTGAAAGCGATTTCTGGAACACGATATTCCATCCAAAAGTCCTGGGCATGGCGCTTATACTGCTGATAGGGCTGTTCACCATACAGAAGCTTGCTTCGGTAACCACCTGACAACAGTTATAAGAAATTTCTGTAAGACATTCTCCATAGAATTTCTGATGTTTTGCGACCAGAATCTCTAAGGATCACTTGGAGCCCTTAAGACGCTTGGTGACCCTTCCAAGCTCGTTGATGTTTTCCTGGAAAGCAGGAAGGACCTTCTGGAAAACCTTTTCCATGGCCTTGACCTCAGTGCCTACATTGGTTATGTTCTTGTCATACTGCTCAATCTTTCCCAGAACAGCCTCGTGCAGCTTGTCATAATCTGCCTTAAGGTCATCTATCTTCTGGTCAAAAGCGTCCATCCTGGACTCAAGCTTATCTTTCCAAGAGATTATCTTGTTGATGTTGGTGACCAGTTCTGTCCATTTCTCGTCTATTATGGATTCAGCGATCTGTTCTATCTGCTCCTCAGTGCTGCTTAGCGAACCAGCGCTCTGTGATGGCCTCTGCGGTTGGGGCGGAGGTCCTGGCGGCGGACCAGTAGGGGGACCTGAAGGAGGTCCTTGGGGCGGAGGTCCTGACGGAGGAGGCGGAGGCTGCGAAGGGGCAGGAGGACCAGAAGTCGGCGGCTGCATAGGGTTGGCAGGAGCCTCTTCTCCATAACTTGGAGGTGAGGCCTCTACACCGCCTTTGATATCTGCCTGGTTCATAGCGTCAAATATCTGTTGCTGAGAATATCCTGCTCTCTGAAGATTTTGGATCACCTGGTTGTTTGTCAGGCCCTGCTGTCTCATGCTGATGACCTGATCCACAGGTATGCCCTGTTCTTCAGGAGGGGGCCCTGTAGGAGCTTTCTTGGCTGTCGGAGGGCCTGGAGGAACAGGCGGAGCACCTGGAGGTGCTGGCGGTGGACCAGGAGTCGGTCCTTTTGCTCCTTCTTTCTTGCCGAATCCAAACAAAGCCATTAACCTATCACCCTCTTTTAAGATAGTCTATTTTTTCCAGTATAAAAAACTTTTGTTTATCAATTGAACTATCCACCTTTCTCGCGCATACTGTCGATGACATCCCTGACTATGCCCTCGACCTCTCCCTGTGTAACATACTTCACAGGCGCCCACATGTTTATGTATTTCTCCAGGACCTTGACATCCTCCTCTTTTGCACTCTTTCTGAGCTCGACTACTATCTCCTTGATCCTGGACTTTATTACGTCTATCTCGCCTTTTATCTCGACAACTGAATCATTGATAGCCTTTATCTCAGCAGTGAGCTTCTTGTAATGGTCAAGCATATTCTGGTCAGTAAGCTGGGCCCTGCGGTCAAGCTCAGTGAACCTTTCCTCAAGGACCCTGAGACGCCTGCCCATGTTGTTGACCTGACTGATGATATAAGCCTTGTCCATCTCAGGAGCAGGGGGACCTTTCTGGCTCCACATACCCTTATCTTGATTCTGTCCGGAAGATTTTTCGCCTTTCCCAGAGTTATCCTTCTTTTTTACGGATAAAAACGCCATCTTGCACCAAAAGAGCAATATTTATATATACTATGAGTATTTTAATACAGCAGAAACCAAACAGATTATAATAACTTTGCGTTAGCATAGGGGAGTGGTATCACCATAAACAGCCATGAAGGCTTTGGAACGATACAAATCCACAGAACCCGCAACAAATGCTTGCGCATTGGTGGAAAAAAGAGGGGATACAATTGCCTACACTTAAGGCTAACAAAAAGACTGCTTTTTCGTATGATGTTATCAGAGAGGGGGAGGAGATAATACTCAGGATAGACTGCAGCACATCCACATACTTTCCTTCTATAGAGGATAATTCCATAATAATGGGCAAGGTTATCGAGATACTTGGAGAAGTGTCCAATGCCACAAAAGTGGTGCTTTACCAGAAAAGGGACTATGAGTATGACTATAACCAGACCCAGATGCTCATCGAGATAGCTAACCTGTTCAACAGCTGGGTAAAGTCAAAAGTAGGATATGCAAAGCTGCTGATGCCTGCGTGCAGCAAGTGCACCCCAGGGGTCTACGCAGAAGTGCAGCACCTGGTCTATGACATGCTTAGAAGGGACCCTATAGGTACATATGTAGAGATAAGGAGGATGATCAGGCGGGAAAAGATAAGGCTGGAGAACACCAAGGACAGGACATGCAGCGGATGCATACAGAAATATGTCAAGTTCCTCTCAGACCTTGCATCTGACCTTGAAAATACAAGGATAATAACCATAGCAGGACCATACCTTGCAGGATACAAGCTGGGAGACAGGAGCGTTTACTCAAAGATATTCGTACCCACAATAAAACCGGACTTCATGTTCACCAAGCTCATGGCGACATTCCCCCAAGAGGGTGAGGAACTCAGCAGCTACAGCGTGGGCGAGACCCAGGTGACCATATTCAAGATACCAGACACCATACAGTATCTCTACCATATGGTCCCTCCTGAATTCAAGCTTTCTGAAGACAAGTATGAGATCCTGGACTCAGCGAGAAACATACTGGCAGAGCACAAGCCTAAAAAGTCAGAGTTTGTGGACCCTGAAAGGATGAGGTCAGTCTTCTACAACGTGGGACATGACCTCATAGAGGAGCTTGCAGAGTACAGAGGCTTGAAGTTCAGGACAAAGGAGATTGACGAACTCACCAGCATACTTGTAAGGTACACAGTGGGGTTCGGGCTTATAGAGAACCTCCTTAGAGACGAAAAGATACAGGACATCACCATAAACAGTCCGATGGGACAGATACCTATGTTCATAGTCCATTCCCAGTTCGACGACTGCAAGACAAATATATTTCCTACGATCCCTGAGTCCGAGAGCTGGGCATCCAAGCTCAGGATGATATCAGGCAGGCCTCTGGACGAAGCTAACCCCGTACTTGACACAGAGCTGCAGATACCAGGGGCAAACTCAAGAGTGGCTGTGATCAGCCCACCTCTGAACCCAACAGGACTGGCATATGCATTCAGGAGGCACAGGGACAAGCCATGGACACTGCCGCTCTTCATAAAGCACAGGATGGTAAGCCCTCTTGCATCAGGACTGCTGAGCTTCCTTATAGATGGAAGCAGGACCATGCTGGTAGCAGGGACCAGGAGCGCAGGAAAGACCTCCCTGCTGGGAAGCCTGCTGGTGGAGATCATGAGAAAATACAGGATAATCACCATAGAAGACACTCTGGAGCTGCCTACCATAAGCCTTAGAAAGCTGGGCTATAACATCCAGCCGATGAAGGTAGCTTCAGCCATGGCAAAAGGGTCTGCAGAAGTTCCTGCTGATGAGGGGATCAGGACGACCCTCAGGATGGGAGACAGCGCGCTCATAGTAGGAGAGGTGAGGAGCACAGAGGCAAGAGCCCTTTATGAGGCCATGAGAGTGGGGGCCCTGGCAAACGTGGTGGCAGGAACAATCCATGCTGACAGCCCCTACGGAATATTCGACAGGGTGGTAAATGACCTTGAGGTCCCAAGGACAAGCTTCAAGGCAACTGACATAGCCATAGTGGCCAACCCCATCAGGAGCGCTGACGGCCTGCACAGGTGGAGAAGGGTCACCCAGATAACAGAGATAAGGAAACACTGGGAACATGACCCCCTCAGAGAAGGCGGATTCGGAGACCTCATGAAATATGATTCATCCACAGACCAGCTAGAGCCTACTGACGAGCTTATCAACGGGGAGATAGAGGTCCTGAAAAGCATCGCAGGAAACGTAAAAGAATGGGCAGGCAACTGGGATGCAGTCTGGGACAACATAAACCTAAGAGCAGATATCAAGTCTGCGCTAGTTGACCTTGCCGAGAAGTCAAAGAGGCCTGAGCTGCTTGAGGCCAAGTTCGTCATACATGCAAACGATTATTTCCACAACATATCAGATGAGGTTAGGGAAGAGTTCGGAAGCCTTGACAGCAAGAGGATACTCCTCAAATGGAAGGAATGGGCCAAGGCGGCTGCCAAGAAGTATGAAGGTTAGAACATGAAAGCCGATAACATGAAAAAGAAAAAAGACCATGATGATAGGGAAGAAGATGCAGGAAAAAGCAAAGAAAGACAGGTTCAAGATTATGTCAGGGAACAGCTGAAACAAGGATTCTCGGCTGAGGCTATCAGGACAGTCCTGCTGAGAGCAAGTTATCCTGAACATGAGATCGACAGTGCGATAGCGGACGCACTCAAGCCAGAGGTGGGGATACATGAAAAAGGGCATGTCACCCTGCACGGCTTCGGCCCGGAGCTTGGGGAGGAAGCGAAAGAAAACAAGGAAGAAGAGGTTGGAGAAAAAAAGAGTGAAGAAAAAGAGGAAGAAACGAGGATCATACATGAGGCTAAGCATGAGGAAGAGGCCCCTGCTGCTGAGAAACCTGCAGAAAAGATCGAGGAGACCAAGAAGGCCATGCATAAGGAAAAGCCTGGGATGTTCAGGCCAGCGCCAACAATAGAAAGTGAAGTCAGGACCAGCCATGAGGAAAAAGAAGAGAAACCAAGGGAGAAGGATCTGAAAGCAAAGATAGGTCTGGGAAGGATGGCTTTGATGTTCCTGATATCCCTGGTGATAACAGGAGTACTGCCTGTGATAATGCTGTTCTTCGGACCTATGGCAGTATATGCCAACTATGTGTGGACGCTCATACTCGCTGCGATAAGCGGTATCATCTGCATCTTCATGATCAAGAAGTACACAGCATCTCCAAAGACACTTGTCAGCAAAAGTGCAGTGATATCTGCCCTGCTGGCAATAGTGATCTCGGTGGGTATCCAGGCGCTGAATACAGCTAAAGACAGGATCACAAATACGCTGCTTGAAAGCATAGTGCAGGTGCCTGATCCGCTGACAACGGCAGCGCTGATATACGTGTCATTCAACATACCTTTTATCATAGAGACCTTCAAGGAAAAAGACAGGAAGATAGCATACTTCATCTACTACCTTATTGGGCTGATACTGTCGTTGGCGGCCGCATTCTCTGCCAAATACCTGATGGGGTCAATCATATAATGCCTGAAAAGATTTCAGAACAGGAGATGGAAGAGCTTATTGGTAAATACGAGAGCAAGATAAAGGAACAGATGCAGGTTGATGCAGGACCGAGAAAGCTCAGCACAAAGCCGGTGGCATCAAAAGAGTTCACAGAGTTCAAGAAAGATCTTATGCCTGCAAGGTTCACGTTCTATGAGAAAGCATGCAACTTCTGCGAAAGGATATTAAAGATAAATCCTGCAAAGAAGGATGTTGAAGAGCTTACCGTATCCATAAGGATAGCGCATCTGAACATAACTCCTGCAGGAGCTACCTCATTCGCCATACTTTTCCCTATAGCGTTCATCATAGCCGGAAGCATACTGGGATTCCTGTTTTTGAGAGGAGGACTGTTCTTTGTAGGGATAGCAATACTTGTAGGCCTGGTACTGATGATACCTCTCAGAAGCCTGCCAAAGTTCATGGCGAACAGCTGGAGGATGAGAGCCAGCAACCAGATGGTGCTCTGTATATTCTACGTGGTGACATACATGAGGCATACCTCAAATCTTGAACTTGCCATAGACTTTGCAGCAGAGCACATCGCCCCGCCGCTGTCGCTTGACCTAAGAAAAGTGCTTTGGGACGTGGAGACTGAGAAGTACGGCTCCATGAAAGAGAGCCTTGACTCATACCTTGAGACCTGGAGAAAATGGAACCTTGAGTTTATAGAGGCGTTCCACCTGATAGAAGGCAGCCTTCTGGAAGGCGATGAGAAGAGGAGGGTTGCGCTGCTTGAAAAATCACTTACAGTCATACTTGAGGAAACCTATGAAAAGATGCTCCATTACGCGCAGAACCTTAAGGGCCCCATAACCATGCTGCACATGCTTGGGATCATACTGCCCATACTGGGATTGGTGATTCTTCCTCTCATCGTCAGCTTCATGCCAGAGATAAGATGGTTCCATATAGCGACAGTATATAACGTGCTTCTGCCCATAGGAGTGTTCTACCTGGGAAAGAACATACTCTCAGAAAGGCCAACAGGATACGGAGACTCTGACATCTCTGAAGCAAACCCTGAACTGAACAAGCTGAAGGGAAAGATAATCAATGTGGCAGGGGTGAAGGTCAGGATGGGCCCATTGTTCATGTCAGTGGTGCTCGGAGCACTCCTGTGCATCCTGGGATTTTCCCCCATTATAGTACACGCGATAAACCCAAGTCTCGACTATGGTATAGGAGGGGATGATGCAGGGATATCCTACTCGCACTGCAATGCAGACTACTGTCTGCAGAACTATGCATGCCCCAAGGAGATGGGGGAGCAATGCGATGAGAACCAAAGACTTGGGCCTTTCGGCCTGGGAGCCAGCATACTGAGCATATTCGTAACCCTGGGACTGGGCCTGAGCATAGGGATATATTACAGGAGCAGGACAAAGAACCTGATGAAGGTAAGGGAAAAGACCAAAGAGCTGGAACAGGAATTCGCATCCGGACTTTTCCAGCTTTCCAACAGGCTGGGCGACGGACTGCCTGCAGAGATAGCCTTCGGAAAGGTCGCTGATGTGATGCAGGATACTGTAAGCGGGCATTTTTTCCAGCTTGTGAGCATGAACATAAGAAAGATAGGCATGGGAGTGAAGGAGGCGATATTCAATCCGCAGACAGGCGCGCTGAACTATTATCCAAGCTCACTGATAGAGAGCAGCATGAAGGTGCTTATCGAAAGCATAAGGAAAGGTCCGGTGATAGCCTCAAAGGCACTGGCAAGCATATCAACATACGTAAAAGAGATACACAGGGTCAACGAAAGGCTTAAGGACCTGATGGCGGATGTGATCTCAAGCATGAAATCCCAGATCAACTTCCTCACTCCTGCGATCAGCGGGATCGTAGTGGGTATAACAGCCATGATAACAGCGATCCTGGGTAAGCTGGGTCCTTTGCTCGCAAGCGCGCAGGAAACAGGAGCAGGGGCAGCAGGAGCTGCAGGGGGAGGATTGATGGACCTTTTCAGCGATGCTATACCAACATATTATTTTCAGATAATCGTGGGCATATACGTAGTCGAGATAATCTATATCCTTTCTGTGCTTACTAACGGAATAGAGAACGGTGTGGACAAACTGGCAGAAGAGGATGCCATAGGATCAAACCTGTTCAGAAGCACGCTCATCTATTCATTAGTTGCCCTGACAGTGACTGTGCTGTTCAATGTGATAGCATCTAGCATAATCTCGCGGACAGTCTCAGGAGGATGAGCACAAAAGTCTTGAAAAGTGCAAGCATTTTTGGGGCGGCAAGAAAAAAATAAACCAAGAAAAGAAAGAAAAAAATGGGGACGCCGGAAGTTTCAGGCCTTCACCACGTACTGGTTGGCGAAGAACCGTTTGAATCCGGGACACCTAGATCTCTGCTTCTCATCGACAGGACATCCTGTCTCGACAGATCCAAGCTTCAGTCTAGTGCTCTATCCTGCCAGAAAGCCGTAAGGCCTGACAGGTCCCAGGCTGAGCTACGTTTATGGTCATGGAAGAGAAGCTTCCAGGATCCCCATAGTGCTCAACCTGGACATAAGAATAAAGAATTTTATTTAAATACTTTATGGTTTTAGGCTGTTTTGGGACAAAAAATCATCAAAAATCATGTGACAATACCAGTCTGCTGCAAAAAACTAAAGAATCATGATCACTCTATCTGCTCCTCTTCTCCAACAGGCTCTTCTGAGATGTTTTCAGCCTCTTCTGCCTCTTTTTTCTTGTCAGGCTCCACAGAGATGCCTGGCTTGGGCTGTTCAGGAGCAGTAGTGCCTGTATCTTCGCTTTCAGATGGCGCCTGCTCATCCGCCGCAGACCTTTCTGCAGTCTCAGGAGAAGCTCCTGGCTTTGCTTCGGGCTCAGCTTGTTCAGATGAAAGTTCCTGGGATTCCTGCTTGCCCACAACCTCAAGCTTGCCGAACTTGCCTGTGGAAAGCTGAAGCTCCCCCTGCCATTCTCCCACATAGCCATTTTCGATCTTTACCTTGTCACCTACATTGACCTTGTCGATGTCCTCGTTCCACAAGGTGAGCTTGATCTCTCCACTTTCATCCTTGGCAGTGCAGTTGCAAACCCTTCCGGCCCTGCCGAACTTCTCAAACTCCCTGACCTCGCCTTTGTCAACTATATCTACCTCAATATCAACCTTTCCCTGCCTTGCCTGTAATTCGCTTATCTTCATGATTATTACCTCCTTGGATTCATCTCAAAAAAAGATGTCATATATAAGATTTTTGCTATACAGCCCATGACAAGCCTCCCATGACAGGAATCCCGTGACAGGTCTCCCAAAGGGATTCTATGACAAGGCATCCTTGGACAAGGATCACAAATACCTATCGATGATCCCAGGCTGCCAGCCAGAGCTGATAAGCTCTTGCCTCACCTGCTGAGGCGGAACTTTTTGGGCAAGCCTTTCCTGGATGTACTGCTTCATCTCCCTCATCTTTGGGTGCTCACCAGCAGGATGGGAAGATATATTTCCAGGGAAGCGCTGAGCAGGGGAGCGCTGAGCAGGAGAACGCCCGGCAGGGCTTTGGGGCTGGTTTCCCAGCTGTCCTGCCTGCTGCCTGGATCCCTGCCCCTGGATAGGCCTTGCAGGCACTATGCTGATGCCAAAAGAAGGGTGTCTCAAAGTTGGCTGAGAATCATGATCCTGCTTAGCCGGCTGCTTAGAGGATCGCTTCTTTTCAGATCTCCTGTCTTCAGACCTATTCTTGTTTCTAAGCTTGAGATTAACGAAAACACCTCCTGAAACAACGATGAGCGCCAGCAGCAGGAGAAAAAATGTACCTCCTGATCCCAAAGCTCCTGTGATGATGCCAGTTTCCTGCTGTTCTGCTTCAGAAGGGGGAACAGCTGCCTGGCCTGTCTTGGCCATCTCGGTCTGAGCCTGCATAGCAGAGCCTGCCTGGTCAAGACAACATCCCAGCTCAAGCTGGTCAGCCTCCTCATCTGTTAGGCATTCCATCACAGCAGGACAGTATTCTTGCCTGAACTCCTCATCGCAGATCACCTCTCCTCCCTCTTTCACAAGCCTTGAGGGAAGGACATAATAGCCTTCTGTATGGGTGTTTTTCAGGTTCCTGCATGTGGGATGGAAGAAGTGCTCTGCAAAATCAGCATAACTGTTGTATTTTATGATCAAATCCTCATTTTCTTGACTGTCGCAGAAAAAATCATCTGACAATGTGGCTTTCCAGCCGCTTTTTCCTGTCCTGTCAAGGTTATAGCTCAAAACCTCTTCTGAATCTATCCTGATGATCACGCATATATGATTGCCGTCGCCGACAGCGGGTTGGACAGGAAGATTCAGGGGAAACTCCTGCACCTGGACTGCAAGTGTTTCAGGACCTGGTATGTACTGCCCCATGCCCACGGTCTGGAATCTTTCGCTGAACAGGGCAAAAGTCACAATACTGCCTACCATGAACAGCCCGATCACAAGAATGATCGCTCTCTCTTTGTCCTCTTTTTTATGAAAATCCATACTTATTGTTCTGGCCTAAGCTTTCTCTGGTTTCAGGTCTTCAAAAGCGATATCTCCGTTGACCAGCCCTCTTATAGTATCCTTGAGTCCGGATATCTCTATCCTGGCCTGTTTTGTGTCAAGTATGTTCCTGACAGTTACTTTCTTGTCCTTCTTGCTATCAAAATCATAGGTTATACAGTAAGGGATGCCGATCTCGTCAGCACGCGCGTACCTTCTTCCCACACTTCCTGACCTGTCAAAAAAGCAGGGAAGCTCCTGCTTGAGGCTTTCGTGTATCTCTCTGGCCTCCTTGTCAAGCTTGTTGACCAGAGGAAAGACAGCTGCCTTGAACGGAGCCAGTTTTGGGTGAAGCTTGAGAACCACATTCCCCCTGTTGGAATCATCATCATACGCATCAAACATGAAAGCGAGGAAAGCCCTGTCAACCCCCTGGGAAGGCTCTGTGGCCACTGCAGGGACGACCTTTTCCCTGGTCTCCTCCACAAATACAGCCATGTCTTTCTTTGAGAACTTTGCATGCTGTGAAAGATCAAACTGCTGCCTGTCTGCATTGCCGTGGATCTCTTTCCATCCGAAAGGGAAATTATATTCTATGTCAAAGCATGCCCCTGCATAATGGGCAAGCTCGTCCTTCAGATGCTCCCTTAGCCTGAGGTTCTCCTGCCTTATCCCCAGGTCCATGAACCATCTGAGCATCATGCCAAGCCAGTACGCCTGCCAGCTGTTCGCCTTCTTTGACGAGACAAGCTGCTTCAGATGCATTTTCTCGTGGTCTGCCTTGGCCTCCTGCGCTTCAGAGGTCCATATATTGAGATTCAAGTCCTGTATCTCGCTGAAGAAGGGGCATTCATCTGTCTTTTTTGGATGCGTGAAGAACTCTATCTCCATCTGCTCAAACTCACGGCTGCGGAAAAGGAAATCTCTGGGGCTTATCTCATTCCTGAAAGCCTTTCCTATCTGAGCTATGCCAAAAGGCAGTTTCATCCTGTTGTTGTCCACGACAGCCTTGAAATCCGTGAATATCAACTGAGCTGTCTCTGGCCTGAGGTATGATACAGATGATTCAGATTCAGCAGGACCAACCACGGTCTTGAACATAAGGTTGAACTGGGTGGGCTTGGAAAAAGGGCCCTGGCATTTGGGGCACTTGAGGTCGTTCTCCTCTATAAGCTTCCAGAGGTCTTCTGCGCTAAGCCCATCTGTCTGCTGGCCCAGAGCATCCTCGACCATATGGTCTGCCCTGACCTTGTTGCCGCATTTCTGGCATTCGACCAATATGTCAGTGAAGCAGTCAGCATGTCCTGAAGCTTTCCAGACCTTGGGGTTTGAGATTATGGCTCCGTCTATGCCAGCCATGTCATCTCTTGCAGTTACAAAGGTTTTCCACCACTCCTGCTTTATGTTGTTCTTGACCTCAACACCCACAGGTCCGTAGTCAAAGAACCCGCTGATGCCTCCGTAAATCTCGCTGCAGGGATACACAAAACCTTTTTTTTTGCAGAATACTGCCATATCCTCTATGCTGAGTGCCATTATTGCATCAACATTCATCTGTTATTTAAATATATTTTCCTTGTTTATAGCAAAAAACGAACTAATGCCTGCCTTAAGGCATCAGGATATGAGATAAGAGTGTATTTATCATTAATTAGTAGTAAATAAAGGAAAGTTTTATATATCAGTAATACTTTTATGTTTGGATGAAGAGGTACAACAACATCCTTAATGCCGGAGGCATCAGATGAGCGAAACCGAATACGAAAGCGGAGAATCAGGCGAACAGGCTGAAGAAGAGCAGGAAGAGCCAGAAAGCCAGGAAGAAGATAAAGGCGATACAGGCGAAGAGGACGAACAGGGTCAGGCAGCAAATGAGTCAAACTCAGATGGCCTTGCTTACCAGACAGACCCTGAGATACTTGACGAGCCTTACCCTGACGATCTTGCCAGGCAGGAATATAACAGATGGAAAGAGATAATCGACAGTTATAAGAATCCTGACCTGGAAGAGCACTGGTCAAGGGAGGGCGCAGGTACAAGCCTTGCCTCAAAGCTGGAAGAAGACTCTCAAGAGCATAACCCACCACCAAAACCAGATGATGACATCGACCTTGCTGAAGGTTATGATAATGATCTGAAGCTGGAAGAAGTGATCTCAAACGGAGTGCTGCTGTATCACAGCTGAACAGCAGAAAACAGCATAAAGTATTTATAATCAGGCACTATGTCTTACAGAAACAGCTGAAAAAGATGACTGAAAAAATACATGTCCAAATTCCTGAAAGCTCAGGAGATATCCTATGGTTCAAGGAGATCTCTAAAGATGATACAGCAAAAGTAGGGGGAAAGGGCGCAAACCTCGGAGAGATGTTCAAGGCAGGAATGCCCATACCTCCAGGATTCTGTGTCACAGCGCAAGCTTATGAAAGGTTCCTTGAACAGGCAGGGATAAAGGAAGAGATAGCCAGGATACTGCAGATAGACGTAGAGGACAATGAGGCGCTACATAAAGCTTCCAAAGAGATACAAGAGATTATAGCCAGACAGTCCATGCCTGAGGACACAAGAAAAGCTATAACAGAGGCGTATTCAGGACTAGGCAAAGGAGATGAGTTTGTGGCTGTAAGGAGCAGCGCAACAGCCGAAGACCTGCCTGAAGCCAGCTTTGCAGGCCAGCAGGCCACTTTTCTCAATGTCAGGGAAGCCGACAAGGTGGTAAGGGCTGTCCAGGAATGCTGGGCAAGCCTGTTCACAGCAAGGGCAATCTACTATAGGACCAGCAAGAACTTCAACCACATGGACGTGCTCATATCTGTGGTAGTACAGAAGATGGTGGACTCAAAGAAAGCAGGAGTCATGTTCACTGTAAACCCTGCCACAAATGATGATGGCCAGATAATAATCGAGGGAGCTTTCGGGCTAGGAGAGATGGTAGTTTCAGGAAGGACAAGCCCTGACCTTTACATAATCGACAAGCTAAGCGGAAACATAAAGGATATTCATGTGAATGAGCAGAAAAGCGCCCTGTTCCGGAATGAAGCAGGAGAGAACTATACCCACGAGCTGGACCCCCAAAAAGCAAACTCTCAGGTGCTTTCAGATGACGAGATGACCAGGATTGCAGAGCTGGGAAGAAAAATAGAAAAACACTACGGTTTTCCGCAGGACATAGAATGGGCTGTGGACGGAAAGATATTTGTCACCCAAAGCAGGCCTGTGACCACGTTCAAGAAAGGCTGATAGGGCAGTTCTGCCAATATTCTAACCTGTAAGCCATCTAAGCTCGTCCTTGTCAAGATCCCATTCATCTGCAAGATGCTGGGCAGTATCCTTTTCCCTGAACATCTCCTTGTAAAAGAACCAGTCTTTCATCACCCTTCTTGAGCTTGAATGGGTGGATTCTGCTATCTTCAAAGCGATAGCCTTCCTTTTCTGGTATTTCATCTTGGCTCTCCAGAGCTTGAGTATGCGCTTGGTAGGGGTGTATTTGACATAGTCCCTGTTCCTCTCATTCTTGGAGACAGCTACGCCTGCTGTTACAAGGGCATTCACATACACCAGGAACCTCCAGTGCTGCCATCTCCTGATCCTTCTCCTGAAAACATCTGCCCTTGAAAGGCAGTCATAAGCCCGGGCAAGGGATCCAGGATCCTTGTATTCCTTAGGCAGGTTCTCATCTATCCAGAGGATGCTCTCATCAAGATTCTCCTCAACACTGTCAAGAGCATGGACCGCTATCAGAGGGTCAGAGTTCTTGAATATCTTGACAAGGGCGGAAAGCATGGTCTCGATCCTGTTCCTATCCCCCAGCTCGTCAAGGCTCTGCCTGTCAAGCAATCCCTTGTCAGAAGCCAGGAGCTGAAGGTCATTGACAGCAGCCCTAAGGTCGCCTCCTGCTCTCCGGGCAAGGGCCTTCAGCGCGTGCTCCTCAAACCTTATCCCCTCTTTTGAGCAGATGTCCCTGAGCACGCCGAATATGCGGTTATGGTCAAGCTCCAGGAACTGAACAAGCCCTGCTTTTCTTCTAAGAGAGGAGAACTTGTTGCCCCAGGGATTGCCTGCAGTCATGATAACAGGAAAAGCAGACCCTTCTATCATCTTTGAGATGGCGGCAACACCTCCCCTGTCCTTGTTGCCTGAGAGGCCGTCAATCTCATCCACCAGTATAAGCTTGCTGCCTCCAAACAGGCTCTTCTGCTGTGAAGCAACTCCCAGCTTCTCCTGGATCTGCTGCTTGTTCCTGAAGTCAGAGGCATTCACCTCAAGGACCTCATAGTCCAGCTCTTTGGCAAGAGCATAGACACTGCTGGTCTTTCCTGTTCCAGGGGGTCCATAAAGTATCAGGGCCTTTTTCCTGATGCCAGGAAAGGCATCCAGATAAGACCTTATGTCCTTTACTGCCTGTTCCTGCCCCACTATCTCATGGGGCTCTTTAGGACAGTATTTCCTGATCCAGGGAATCGCCATAACCTGCTTATACCTTCATGATTATTAAAGTTTTTGATATCACAAAAAGATATCAGAAAAAAGGATTGATAAGGATCGATATACTGAAAAAAGGCTGCAAAAGGATGAATTTTCAATAAAAAATAAAAAAGACAGGCTATTACCCAGCAAGCATGGGGGACAAAGGAACAGGAAATGATGAACATTCCATAGAGCATGCTGTGGAAAGACTTTTCTGGGCAGGAGGTATGAAAACAAGATCAATACCAGAAGAGGTGCCTGTACGCAGGCTTGCAGATATCTTTGATGATTCTGAGTTCACATTTTCTGCAAGGCTTTCAGATATCAGGATAGAGAAACCTCACAACCTAAGGGAAGACGCGCTGAATGAGACCACTTTCCAGCTTAGCATGATAGAGAAGCAGCTGAACAGCTATTTCTCTTCCAGGGCAGAGGGACACAGCCTGAGAGATTTCAGATCATCCCAGGAAGGGGTGGACATATCACTGGCACTGGCAGCGACAACAGTCTATCATGCAGAACTCCTGTTTTCTTCTTCAGAAACAGCAGGAAGACTGAGGGAAAGCTTCTACGGCAGGCTCAGGCCTGTGCTGATGAACGAACTCAAGTCCCTTCAGCACTCAAGGGCAAAAAGAAAAACCATAGGAGAAAACCTGACAAGGTGGATATCTTCAAAAAGGAGAAAGTACCTCATGACTGACATAGCGATAAACCACTACGAGCTCGGCTGTTCAGAGCTGGAAGAGGGGACCGCCAGGAACAGGCAGGATCTGCTGCTGAAGGCGCAACAGAACTTCAGAAAAGCGCTTGAAATGCGCTTCAGGCCTAACCAATATGAGTACAAGCATCTCATGATATGCTCCATGACCATATACAAGCAGTTCAGAAGGATAGAAGACAGTCATGAGGTGATTAGGCATTTTGAAAAGAGCCACAAAAGGCCCGGCGATTATGCAGACATGCTCCAGATATTCTCTTACATGGCAGAAGACTGCCTACCTGAAGATACTGGAAATGTTGCTGAGCAGGCCAAGATCTGCACAGTAGAGCTGCAGGAAAGGATCAGCGAGGAGCAGCATAGCAGCAGAAAAAGATACAGGCCAGAGATATCTTTCTACATACATGTACTGCACAAGATAGCTGACAACCTTGCTGCCAGAGACATGGAGACAGGCGATGATTTCAGGCAATTCTGCAGAAACCTAGACTTCTATGCGAAAGCAAGGAAAGATACAGACACAGCATGACCTGAGTGTTTCTGCAGCCTTATCCTTACCTGCCCTGATTTTCTTTTTCAGTAGATCACAAAGTTAAATAACTATTTGAAAATAGCAGTAAGGATTATCGCTAAAATTTGACCAATTATTGCAAATGCCATTACTTTTGTCCAAAAAACGAGCTTTTTTTGAAGATTATCAGAAGATTCAGCAGATTTGTTAAGAGCTTTAGTTAGATCTTTTATACTTTCAACTAGCTTGGCACTATTTTCTTCCATTGCTTTTGCCAATCTTTGGGTTAAAACCATAAAAAAAGAAAGGTTAAGAAATATATAAATTTATCCGCCAGGATCTTCATAAGCAACTCTATACAAAATAATAGAAAATAACTTAGCTGTAACTACAGGTTTCTCTAAAACCCTTCCATGCAAACTCAAGCTAATACAAATATTAACTAAAATCCATAAGTTATACAAACAAACTGTAAATAAGAAATAAAATAATCTGATATGATAATTCTTAGATGTAGTTCTAGCCTTAAAGTCATGATCCATATTTCTATATGAAGTTTCAATTCCCCATCTTTTCGAATACCAAAAATACAAATAATGGGTTAATTGCAAAGGAACATGGAAATTAGTAATAAATGCTCTTTTAATACC
>WJKB01000134.1 GCA_014729345.1 Candidatus Woesearchaeota archaeon | reverse complement strand
CAGACCTTTACGCCTTCCAGATAGATGGAACAGTTATCCTTGTTTATGTTTTCTGCTCCTGTAAGGTTTCCATAAATATGTATGGGATTATTTGTGCAGTTTACAGGTTCAGTAACTTCCCAGTTGATTGTCAATCCAACAATATCATACATCCCATTCTCATTGCCCACGAAATTACCGTTGACCACATTTCCACTTGATCCTTCTGCTACAATTCCTCCTGGAAAACCGCCAGTGATGTCGCTGCAATCCACATCAGCAAGAGCACCAGGTCCATTATTAGAGAAATCTACTCCATTAACCTCAGCAGTATTTCCGTTATTTAGATATAATCCCATGCAATTACCATGCAGATCTGAGTCCTGTATTACAATATTGTCTCCTGAACCTTCATCAATCCTTATACCTATCCCAAAACTTGATATCTCGCAGTTCTTAACATTCACATCTCCACTTTGGATGTGGACCCCATTATTGCTGTTAGCAGAAGTGCCTGTAATCTGACTCCCGTTGCAGTCAAGGGTGAGTCCTGGTGTCTGGATCTTCAAAGCTGTGCTTGTACATCCTGTCAGGGCATCATTCTCATCAAGGATCCTGTCAGCTATCAGTTTATCACCGCATTCGCAGGGATCTGTCCCTCCGCATTCAGTAATGATCGCCATCCCTGCGGCATCTACAGCACCAAAAACCACCATAAAACACATGACCATCAGACTTAGAACTATCTTTCTCATCTTATCATCCCTCCAAAGATTATCATCATCCCCCAACTGGACCGAAATACACTCATCAATGTCAAGTAATTAAAACCTATTTATAAAACTTTTGCATATTTTCGTGCATCTTGCATAAACGCCAGATTTATATATCACCTTGCATACATCACTGATATGAAACTATCTATAGTGATCCCTGCTTTCAACGAAGAGAAGAGGATAGCAAAGACCCTTGATGACTACTTGTCAACATTTCTCAAGAACTGCGAGATAATCGTGATGATAGGAGGGGAGGACCATACTCTTGATGTTGTCAAGAACTTCAGGTATAAGAACCTCAAGTTTTTCTATAACAAGGAAGACAGGGGCAAAGGCTGGGCTGTAAGGAAAGGCCTCAGCATGGCAAAAGGGGACATTATAGCCTATGTGGACGCAGACGATGCCACCAGGGCAAAAGAGCTCAAAAAACTCATAGCAAACATCAAGGGCTATGATGGGGTTATCGCCTCGAGATGGATGAAGGGCTCAAAACTTGTTCCAAAGCAGACCCTGGGCAGGAGGCTCGCAAGCAGGACCTTCAACTTTTTGACAAGACTGATGTTCGGCCTCAGATACAATGACACCCAGTGCGGGGCAAAGGTGTTCAGGAAAGAGGCTGTGCAGTCTGTGCTGGGAGACATGCGGTCTGAGGGCTTTGTCTTTGATGTTGAGCTTCTTTATAGGCTCAAGAGGAATGGATTTGTTGTGAAAGAGGTACCTACTGAATGGCATGACATGGAGGGCTCGAGTGTAAGCGTTGCAAAAGAGATGGTCAGGATGCTTTTCAGCCTTGTCAAACTAAGGTATTCAGTATAGGTTACTACTCCAGAATACTCAAAAATAAAAAAATTTATATATCACCCAGGTTAACCTGTTTCTATTTGGGGGTGTTATATTGTTGATAAGAACTTTGTTACTGACAGCAGTGTTCATGCTAGGATGCCTTACGACCCTGCTGGCAGTAGACCATCTGATGCTTGTCCCTCAGACGACTGCTAACACAGAGACAGCGAATCCCGGAAGCTCATGCCTTGTTCCCAACCCTTTCGACGAGCTTCCTGCTGAGAGAGAATCCCCTTCTGACTGGGTAAAGCAGGAAAAGATACATGTCTATGACGACAGGGTGGTCATTGACCTAGAAAACCCTGAATGGGCTGCATTCACTGACACGAACTCAATGGATCCTGTCATAGATGAGCATGCTAACGCCATACAGCTAAGGCCCTCAAGCCCGGTCCAGCTGAAGGTAGGGGACATAATATCCTATGACTCTGCCTATGCAGAAGGCACGATCATCCACAGGATAATAGAGATAGGCCATGACGGCGAATGGTTCTGCAGAGTGAAAGGAGACAACAACCCCTTGTCTGATCCAGGAAAGGTAAGGTTTGACCAGATCAAGAGGGTGCTTGTGGCAGTGATATACTGACCAGCTTTTAAATATACTGACAGCTTTTACGGAAAACTTTTTATATACCTTTGCAGATACGTAAAGACGATGAGATCGAGCTATCATCTTAACGGGGTGAACATGACCATAGGGGCAGAATACAGCAGGGAGAATGTGCATACCAGGGTCAGGAATGCCATGATGCTTATGGACGCCATGCCCCAGGTGCTGCTGAGGTCAGGAAGGCACAGGAGATGGATGGATGCTGACGTGTTCTGCATGGCTGTGGGCAGGCTTTCTGCAAGCTATCTGGTGGAATACCCTTCAGGTCATGATCACTGCCGGACATACGATGAGATGATGGAATCTGTCCGGTCTGCTGTGCATTTCCAGGAACCCGGACTGGTCAGCGTATCGATGCAGAGGGAGGGGCTCCCAAGAAAGCAGGTTGATGGGATCGATATCCTGCTGGCAAATGACATGGATCCGGATGATCCCCTGCCACTTCCGTAGTTCTTAAAGACAGTATTATATGTCAGCGCATGCTGCCCATCTGATATACATAAAAAAGTTTTTATACAAAAGGAATTCTCAGCATTGCATGCAGGAAAAGATATCAGAAGACTACAAAAAAGCAGGAAACATAGCTCATCAGGCGCTGCAGTACGGAAAGGAACTTATCAGGCCTGGTGCAAAGCTTCTTGAGGTCAGCGAAAAGGTAGAAAAAAGGATCGCTGAACTGGGAGGGGAACTGGCTTTTCCTGTGCAGATCAGCTGCGACGAGATCGCTGCGCACTACTGCGCTGATCCTGATGATCCTCTGGTGTTTGAAAAGCAGGTGGCATGCCTTGATGTGGGAGTGCATGTGAACGGAGCCATAGGGGACAATGCGCTTACAGTTGACCTCTCCAGGGAGCACGGCGACCTGGTAAAGGCCAGCAGGGAAGCTCTTGAAGCAGCTGCAGAGATCCTTGGGCCCGGAGTCACGCTCGGAAAGATAGGAAGGGCCATACAGGATGCTATCGAAGGGAGGGGTTTCTCGCCTGTAAGGAACCTTTCAGGGCATGGCCTTGATCTGTACAATATCCATGCATACCCTCAGATACCCAACTATGATACAGCTGACGATTCGATACTGGAGAACGGCATGTTCATAGCCATCGAGCCCTTTGCCACTGACGGCGCAGGCATGATATATGAGACAGAAAGGGCAAACATATTCTCGCTTGGGGAAAAAAGACCTGTGCGCAATCCTATCACACGGCAGGTGCTGAAGGAGATCGAGAAGTACAAAGGGCTGCCTTTCACTACCAGATGGCTTGCAAGGAAGTTTCCCCTTTTTAGGGTGCGCTTAGCGTTGAGAGAGATGAAGCAGCTGGAGATGCTGAAAGAATATCCTCCTTTGCCTGACAAGAACAAGGGATTGGTAAGTCAGGCAGAAGACTCTTTCTATATCAGTGATGAGGCAGAGTGCCTTACCAAATAATCCAAATAGACCTAATAACCACTCTAGAATGAAAAACTTTTTATATGGGCTTGGAATCACTAGCAATGAGGATTATGATGCAGGAAGATTCGACAGGAGATCAATCTTATGAACTTATTCCTCTGCCAGATGAGGATATAGTCGCAGGCAGT
>WJKB01000133.1 GCA_014729345.1 Candidatus Woesearchaeota archaeon | reverse complement strand
GTGACTACTACTGCAAAGAGTGCGCCGCAGAGCATTTTGCAGACACAGACTATCTTCACAAGGTCGAGAAGCAGGCAGAAAAACTCAAAAAGCTTATTGACGACAATATTCCCTGATATTTATCTTTTCTTTCTCCTGATATTTTTCGTGATATAGAAGTATACCTGCGCAAACACGAACGCCAGCACAACAAGCTGCGTGAACCACCATACATAGTACCTTGTTGAAAACTTTCCGAACACTACAAAAAGCACAGCAGCCACTGCAAGACCCCACAGGTAATAGTCCCTTCTTCCGTGCTCGATCTCCACCTTTGCCCTGATGAATATGATATACAGCAGCGGAAGGTTCACGAGTATCTCTATGACCGGAGCTGCAAACTCGACTACAAGATATACAGCAAAGACCAGCAACACTACCAGCGCTGTTATGGCTATTCCGAAGCTCATGTACTGCTCAAACCCTTACTTATTAATAAACCTTGCTGAAAAAATGAAAAACTAACAATAAAAGAAGAAAGTTCAAAAAAAATAAAATTTATTCTACAACGATCGTACCTTTGCTTCCAAAGACAACATCGATGTAGGTGTAGGTTCCGACTTCCTCAAAAGTGAAGGACCAGCTTTCTCCTGGCGCAAGCCTTAATGACTTCATACCAGGTATCTGCACGTCTCCGCCAATGGCAGTCAGGACATGAGGCCTGTCATCTGTGTTTACCCAGGTAATCTCTGTTCCGCTGCTAATAGTGACTTCAGCAGGGCTGATGGATTCAATCTGACCTTCGTCAGTGTAGAATCTTTTCAGCTCTATGTCGCCTTCAAGCGCAGCAGGGCCTTCTTCTCCCTCCTCTTCTGTTTCTGTCTCTTCACCGTCTGTTTCTGGCTCAGGTGTAGGAGCTGGTTCTGTGTCCGGAACACTTGGCTCTGGCTCTGGTGTAGTATCAGGCTCAGGCTCAATAGCAGGCTGTCCGCATCCAAACATAAAAAGAACCAACATTATTGCTACAACACACCCCAATAGTCTCATATTATCACCTCTACGTGTAGTAATTATAACCATTACTCCTTCCAATTCTGTTCCTATTTATATATTTTTCTATTTTAGAGGGGATTTTGCTTTGTAATCCATCTACAGTGTAGAATAAATTATTTATATGACCTGTGTCCGCCATTGCACAAGATGTGATCTGATGGAAGAAGATATAGAACAGCAGGAAACAGTTTACGAGGAAGAGATGAATGATGATGAGCTCAGTCCTGAAGAAGAGGGGTTTATCAGGGGCTATGAGGAAGCCACTGAAGATGATGACAAGACTGATGAGGTCGAGTGTTAAGCCTTGAGCACCTCCATCGCCTTTGCCAGGTCCTTCTCATCCAGCACAAAGAGCGTGTCTGTCCAGCAGGACATTGTCTCTACTATGTTTATGCCTTTTTCTGCGAGCAGTGTGGTAAGATAAGCCACCCATCCATGGGTCTCTTCCAGCGACTGCCGGCTTATAAGATCTATCTCAACCAGCCCTTTGGATCTGTTTATGATCCTGTTCCTGAACAGCTTCTCGATAATCCCTGTGAATTCTTCTGAAGTGATCACTGTCACCGCGCTGCTCCCCTCTATCAGGTTAAGGTCTCCCCTGCTTTTTTTTATCTCTTTCTCAAGCTCCACCAGCCTGGAAGAGCTGAGCTCTTTCTCAAGCTCCACCACCACCATCTTGTTCTTCACTATGATCCTGCTTTCTTTCAGTATCTTTGCGAGCTTCTTCTCTGCACCAGCGCTTCTCTTAATCTTTGCCCTGTATCTCCTGCATGCTATGAGCACAGCGTCAAAATCCTTTTTCGCAAGTCCCAGGTCCTTGACTATCTGCCTTGAAAGCTTTGAATAGTTTATCATGTCCCTCTTCAGGCATTCCTTTACAGAGGGCTGATGCTGTATGTATCTTTCAACATCCTTTGTTATGCTCATATTCTCATCCTGCTGCTCTTGTCTCCTGGAACAGTAAGAAGTAGGTCAACTCTTCAGCAGGAATCTCTATAAACCTTCCCTTGCTTGTCTTTAGAAGCCTTTTTTCCGTCATCTCAGCACTATCTCCTGGACCCTGAAGCTTTTCAGCGTCCTCTGGACATTGTCGTCCAGCCTGACATCATCCACGCTGAACCATTCAGAAAGTTCTCTTTGCATCCTTTTTCACCTCTTTTTCGTACTGCATACGTTCCAGCAGCTCCTTTATCCTGCGTACCTTAAGCTCCCTGCCTGTCAAAAAAGGACTGCTGTGATGCATATTTCATCATCTTCAGCTATTACCATATATAAATGTTTCTATTTAGACATGTTTGTTTTATATAGAACTTTGTCTCAAATAGGACATAATTGTTTATTTTGTCCAAAGCAGAGCAGAAATTTTATAAAGGCCTTTATTGTTTCCGTTAAACCATCATGTCACAGGAAACAACAATGCCATCCCACAAGACAGAAAACCTGTTCGACCAGCTTGACAGGCAAAAGCTTGCAGATCTTCTGGAATCAGGATCCGGGATGAAGCTCACTGAAGACTATTTTGGTTACGCCAGGCCCAGCTATATCTGTATAGCAGAAGGCGCAGAGGCATACAAGGGCGTGATCATAGTAGAGGACATAGATGATGATGTCAGGTACCTTGACAAGATAGTCGTCGGCAGGCAGCACCAGGGCAACGGCATCGGAAGACATCTATGGTATATCCTCCTTCGGGATGCTGAAAAGCTTGTATGGAGGGCCAGGCCAGACAATCCCATATCCAGGTTCTATGAGGATCAGTGTGACGGAAAACAGAAAGCAGACGCATGGATGATCTACTGGAAAGGCCTGACCCCTAGAGAGCTGGCAAAGGGCATAGGTTATGCTCTCGCCAAGAAGCCGACGCTGGTAGAGCACGATGCTCCTGCTGGAATCAAGTAGAAAGCTTTATATTCTATCGCTCCAACACTCCTGCTATGGTAGATTTCAGGAAACAAGTGGAAAAAGCCCTGGAAAAACATGTCAAAAAGGCGGTTCTCACCGAGCCTCCTGACCCTTCTATGGGGGATTATGCGTTCCCCTGCTTTGAGCTTGCAAAACAGCAGGGAAAAAAGCCTGGAGAGGTCGCTGAAGATCTTGCCAGGACGATACAGCTCGGCGACCATATCAGAGAAGTCAAGGTCTCTGGCCCTTTTCTGAACTTCTTTGTCAACAAGGAGAAGCTTTCTGAAGATGTGCTCAGGCGGATATTCAAGGAAAAGAAGGATTACGGCAGAAGAAAGCCAGGAGAAAAAAATATACTTGTAGAGTATTTCCAGGCAAACACCCACAAAGGGGTGCATATAGGCCACATCAGGAACATCTGCCTAGGAGAGGCCCTCTGCAGGTTGCTTGAGGCAGACGGCCAAAAGGTTACAAGGCTCAACTACCAGGGAGACATAGGCCCTCATGTGGCAAAATGCCTTTGGGGCTATCTAAACCTCCACAAGGGAGAGGAGCCTGATTACAAGAAAGGCATATGGCTGGGCAGGGTGTATGCAGAGGCCAGTGAAAAGGCAGCAGAGGACGAGAACGTGGAGCAGGAGATCAGGGAGATGACCAAGAAGCTTTACCAGGGCGACAAGCAGCTTATGTCTATCTGGAAAAAGACCAGGAACTGGTGCCTTGATGACTTCGATGATCTCTATGACGAGATAAAGGTGCATTTTGACAGGATATTCTTTGAGTCAGAAGTGGAAGAGCCAGGCAGGAAGATCGTTGAGAAGATGCTTGAGCAGGGGCTTGCCAAGAAGGATCAGGGAGCTGTCGTTATAGACCTTGAAAAAGAGGACCTGGGAGTCTTCCTCCTGCTCAGGAACGACGGGGTAGCCCTATACTCCACAAAAGACCTGGGGCTCCAGCACCTCAAGCTCCAGGAGTTCGGCAAGCCTGATGCAAGCTTTCATGTGGTGGGCTCAGAGCAGTCGCTCTATTTCAGGCAGCTCTTCAAGACCTTTGAAAAGATCAAGTGCCCTCTTGCAGGGATCTCAGAGCACATCAGCTACGGGCTGGTGATGCTTCCCGAAGGCAAGATGTCATCGAGGGAGGGCACCATGGTCCTTTACGAGGAGCTGGTATCCAAGCTGAGGCAGGAGGCTATGAGGGGAGTCGAGGAAAGGCACACCGGCTGGAAACAGCAGGACAAGAGAAAGTCAGCCGAGAACATCGCTTTCGGAGCTCTCAAGTTCACCATGGTCAACAGGGAGAACAACAAGAACATCACCTTTGACTGGGAAAAGGCATTGTCTTTTGAGGGGGAGTCAGGGCCTTATGTGCAGTACGCGCATGCAAGGATCTGCTCCATACTGAGAAAGTACGGCAGTGATGTTGAAGATGAGGTTGACTTCAGGCTGCTTAGGCACAGCAAGGAGCACGAGCTTGTTGCCCTGATGGCAAGGTTCAGGGATACTGTCTCTGAGGCAGCCAAAGGAAGAAAGCCTCATGCCATTGCAAGATATGCGCTTGATCTTGCGCAACTGTTCTCAGAATTCTACAGGGACTGCCAGGTCATCTCAGATGACAAGGACCTTACCAAAGCAAGGATACTTTTGGCAGAATGCACCAGGCAGGTCATCGAGAACTGCCTTAACCTCCTGAACATAGAAGCCAGCGAGAGGATGTGAAGCATCTGTTCTCTTGTATTCCCTGAGCCCTTTGACCTCCTTTTACCTTCTTTCAGCAAGAACTTTATCATCTATCTTGCTGTATCATACCTTTCTGCAGCACAGGCTTCCTGGCCTTGCATCTTATCTGCCAGCAGCTGATAGCTGTAAGGGACAGGTGTGGGAGTGGGGGCTGGTGTGGGAGTGGAAACACAGCTCTCTGCGATCTCTTCCAGCTCTGTATGCTTGCCTGCTCTGGTCGATGCAGCGCTTTCATCCAGAGGCGATGACATAGTTACATAGCAGATACTACTGAAGCATGCTGCTGCCATCATCAGGCTTCCTATAGATGCTTTTTCCATGAGTATCACCCTGTATCCAGAAGCATGTGTTTATAAACTTTTTGTTTCTGTATCTACTCATTAGTGGTCTTAAAAGGGTCAGGACTGCCTCTCATAGAAATCATTCAGGAAGCTCAGGTCAATCCTCCTCTTTATCCTTCTCTCCGCAATCCTGAACCTGGCTGCTCTTTCCCAGGGATTGATGAAGAATATATCTCCCTGGCTGTAGTACATGACTCGCATGCCGCAGTAGTCACGCGGAAGCACATACTCATCTCCTGTCTTCATCACAGGCAGGCCTTCTGTGTGTATCCTCCTCTCTCCCTCATCACCCAGCTTTGCAGGCAGCCCATGCTCCCCAAACTGGTGGCTGTTGAAACAGGTACGCTCCTCATCAAACTCAGGCCAGGAGTATCCTATCACCCTCGTGTTTATCCCCACCTTTGCCTCATATCCTGTAAAGCAATGCTTTTCCTGCGCATAGGTGTGGCCTTTTGGATAACTGTAAGCATACTCCTTAGCGGCAACAACATCAGGCTCCCTTATGATCACCGGAAGACTGCCTGAATAGCCTGCCTGTATAAGCAGGTTTGATGCCATCAGCCTGTCAATCCCCCTTGTCGAGAATATGAACACGTCATTGGTGAACTCTTTTTCAGGACCTGGCGCAGACTCTTTCCCGTTCTGCAGCCCTGCAGGCAGTACCCTGCTTATCAGGCTTCTCAGTTGAGGTCCTCTGGGATCATGCCCGTAGGTCCCATTATCCTCATCGCATATGGCCTCGTCAAACCTGGCTATCTCATATTCCTGGGGATTGAGAGGAAAGCATACGCTTGAGTCAGCCCTGAGTCCCAGCGTCTCCTGCACAGCCTGCCTCAGGCAGGGGTCAAAAGTCTTGAAATATGTGGACATGGCCATGACCTCAAACCAGGAGAACAGCTCCTGCCCCTGATATAATTCTATGCCCCTGTTCCTGCACAGCGTGATAAGGTCTTTCGGAGGGCTCACTGTATGCCTGCTTACATAGAAATCTCCGTGGCTGGCTTTCCTGTATTCTTCTTCAGCCTCATGGCTCTTTGATCTCATGCACCACGGTTTCTGAGGCAGGATTTTTAAATATTTTGATTCAAAAGAAGTCGGAAAAAATAATAAAAAATAGGATCAAAAAAAAGATCAGGTATTCACTCCTACGATCTTGACCTTGAACTTGAGTACCTTGCCTGCCAAAGGATGGTTAAGGTCTATGGTGGCTTCCTTGTCGCCAACCTCTGTTATCTTTGCAGGTATCTTCTGGCCGTTGGGCAGCTGGACAGCAAGCACCATTCCCTTCTGGGGGGCAGGCTCCTTTGGAAGCTGTTCAACAGGAACCTTCTTCACAAGCTCTTGCTTGGGCTCACCGTATGCTTCTGCGGGCTGAAGTGTTATCTCTTTCTCCTCGTCTACCTTCATCCCGATCATAGCCTTCTCAAAACCTGGTATGATCTGCTTGGATCCTACCTCGAACTCAAGGGGCTTGCCCTGCTTTTCAGAACTGTCGAACACTGTCCCGTCTTCCAGCGTCCCTGTGTACTCGATCTTTATCTTGTCTCCTTGTTTTACAGTCATTTTAAACCTCCTATCGAAAAAACAAGCAAGAACTCATTTAAACGATAATACTTGTTATGAGTATATTCTGACCAGGTACTATTTAATGCTTTTGATTTTACTCCACTATCACGTTGAAAGGAAGCGTTGCATACAGCGAGCTGTTTGTGAAATGAGAGACCCTTATCTCATGCCTGGAGACGCTCTTCTCTGTGGTGTTTATGAAAACATGTACAGGCAGCTCAAACCTTTCCTTTCCAAAGACCACAAAGCTTGGGTTAGTGATGTTGAACATCCCCTTTGTGCTGTTGCAGGCATCGCTTGGGCCGATGCAGTCCACACTCACGCTGACCTTCATCTTCTGGTCCCTGAAGTTCTTTATCTTGAGTATAAATTCCTTGTGCTCGCCTGCGGAAAACTGCATGACCTCCCAGTTGACCTCTATCTCCCCGCCAGGAGACCGCATCTGCTCCATCTCCATGGTGATCGTCCTTTCTTCATGATCAGCGGCTGCGAACCTGATGCCCATGCCTGTGACGACTGCAGGAAGAAGTATGAGCATCACAAAAGCGTTCATCAGCTCTCCTGAATGGTACGAAGGGTCTTCCCCTCTCTGGTAAGCTATCAGGAACTTCCTGAGATAATAGAGGCCTGCAAAGACAAATACTATGTCAGCTGTGATCACAAAAGCCCATATGATAGTAACTGCGCTTACCATATCCTGGATACAGAGGTTTTTCGTATATAAAGGTTTTCATGTTCTCTGTTCTAATCCTATCTCGCTGTTGTTCTCCTGCCTTGCAGCCTGTTCCTGCCCGCCACATAGGCGGGGACATCTTTCACAGAGTCCACGCATTCATGCTTCATCTGCTCAAATTCCCTGCAGCCGAGGCAGCCTGTGCATACCCCGAGAAAACCTATCCCTGCTTTCCTGGCTGCTTCTGCGTCGACCCTGCTGTCACCCACATACAGGATCTGCTCCCTGCCGATACCCCTGCCCTCAAGTATCTTTACTGCAGCAGAGAAAGCCAGGGGATCAGGCTTATGTGCTTGCACATCCTCCACAGTATGCACAAACTCGAAATGAGCGGCGTCTATGCCTGACTCCTTCATATGATGCTCAGCAGTCTTTCTTGTCCTTGAGGTGAGGATGCCCAGGTAAAACCCAGTCTGTTTCAGCTTTTTCAGGGTCTGGGAAGCTCCCGGGATCTGGCACCTTTTCCAGGAATGCCTTATGTCTGCGCATGCCTGCTTGAAACTGTCCAGCTCCTTCAGTTCAGGCCAGATATCCCTTATCATGACATCCCATGGAAGGCCAAGCATGCTGAAGAACTCATCCTCTCTGGGCAGCCTCAGGCCCAGCTTCCTGGCAGCCTGTGTGTGTATACGGTAGCCTATGCTGGCGTACTCTATAAGCGTGTCATCCAGGTCAAATATTATGGTCTTGATCATTGTTTTCTCCCAAAGTCATGTTCTCTTGCACAGCCACATCTTTACCAAAAGCCCGCTATTTTAGGTAAGCCTCATATAGGAGGTCATCATCGACCATCCTTATCCTTATCCTGTTCAGCTGAAGAGCGTCCTTCATAAGCTTCGGCCCTTTCCCTTCTGTCACAGGCTTGCCTCTTATGATCATTTTGGGCGCGATAAAGAACATGACCTTGTCGACGATGCCTGCCTCAAGAGCAGATGCGTTTATCCCTGCGCCTCCTTCCACTAGTACGGATATTATCCTGAGCTCGCCGAGCATCTGCATGAGCCTGTAAAGGTCCACCCTCCTGCCGCTGTTCACCACTGTCACCCCAATCCCTCTTGCCTCGAGCCTCGCCTTCTTCTTGCTGTCGCAGGCTTCTGTGGCCGCTATCATCACGTTGTCATCTGCTAGAACCTCTGCGTCAAGCGGTATCCGCAGTTTTGAATCCACTATTATTCTTATGGGGTCATTACCTTCCCTGATCCTGCATGTCAGCCTTGGGTTGTCTTTCAGCACAGTGCCAATCCCCACGAGCACAGCATCATACCTGTCCCTTAGCCTATGCACCGTCCTTCTTGATGCCTCGTTGGATACCCATCTGGAATCTCCTGATGATGTCGCTATGCGCCCGTCCAGCGTAACCGCAGCCTTCATGAGAACAAACGGCATCTTGCTGGGTATGTATCTCAGGAACGCCTCGTTAAGCCTCTTTGCCTGCTTCTCCATGAGCCCCAGCTCGACCCTTATGCCTGCTGCTTTCAGCTGCCTTATCCCTTCTCCGGATACCCTTGGGTTAGGGTCCCTCATGGCGCAGACCACATTCTTTATCCCTGCTTTTATGATCGCGTCTGTGCACGGAGGGGTCTTGCCGTGGTGGCAGCAGGGCTCCAGGTTGGCATACATTACAGCTCCTCTGGCTTTTTTTCCTGCTTTCTTGAGCGCCTGGACTTCTGCATGGGGCCCTCCTGCTTTCTCATGATACCCTTCAGCTATGATCCTGCCCTGTCTTGCGATGACACATCCAACCATTGGGTTAGGGGATGTCCTTCCTTTCCTGGCCAGCTCAAGGCATCTTTTCATGAACCTTTCTTTATCAGCCATCAGAAACCCTTCTGCGTCCATCCAGGCCTGTTCTTCACTACACTGCCCAGATATGCCATCACGCTGGAATAGTTGAAGATCTGGTCAGTGCAGATGCTTATGTCAACTTTTTCACAATCACGAGACCTGAGCTGCATATATCCTATGTCCAGCTCTGCGACCAGGTTCGAGGGCCCGATCACAGAGACGCTTCCTTCTCCCTGCATGCAGAGGTCTCCCACATCTCTGATCTCCATCTGTGCGTGCTCTGCTATGCTTGAGGCTGTCTGCATAAGGTTCTGCATGTCTGGACGCCCTATATCTGCGCTGTAGATCTCAAGGCTGTAAGCATACCTTCCCTCAATAGATCTCCTGAAGAATTCCCACGCCTTTTCCCTGTCCATCATAACCAGTGCCCCATCTTTTCCTTCTTTGTCTTCAGATACCTGCTGTTGTGCCTGTTGGGAACCCCCTTGAGCGGCAGGCGCTGGACCACCTTCAGCCCGTAACCCCTCAGGCCTATGATCTTCCTTGGGTTGTTGGTCATCAGCCTGATGCTGCTGAGCCCAAGGTCAGCGAGTATCTGCGCCCCGATACCATAATCCCTGAGATCCTCCCCGAATCCCAGCCTATGGTTGGCCTCTACTGTGTCAAGGCCCTTGTCCTGGAGAGAGTAAGCCTTTATCTTGTCAGGCAGGCCGATCCCCCTCCCTTCCTGCCTGAGGTATAGCACAACCCCTGATCCATTCCTGTTGATGACGTCCATGGATCTTCTCAGCTGGTATCCGCAGTCGCATCTTCTTGACCTGAACACGTCTCCTGTCAGGCATTCTGAGTGCACCCTTACAAGGACATCCTTCCTGTTCCTGACTATCCCCTTGACCAGCGCGACGTGGTGGCTGTTGTCAAGCAGGGACCTGTACAGGATCATGTTGAACTCTCCATACACTGTAGGCAGCTTCGCAAAGGATGCCCTCTCCACAAGAACCTCTTTTTTTCTCCTGTAACCTATGAGCTCTGCGATCGATATGATCCTGATGTCATGCTTTTGCGCAAAGGCAGCCAGCTCTTTTCCTTTGGCCATGGATCCGTCGCTGTTCATGATCTCTCCTATGACAGCTGCAGGCTTAAGCCCTGCAAGCCTGCAAAGGTCCACTGATGCCTCTGTATGGCCTGCTCTCCGCAGGACCCCTCCTGGGGTGTATCTCAGCGGAAATACATGGCCTGGCCTGGCGATATCCTTGGGCTTTGAATCCCTGTTAAGGACAGTCCTGATGGTCCTGACCCTGTCTGCTGCGCTGACTCCTGTGGTCACCCCCTTCTTGGCGTCTATCGAGACTGTGAAAGCGGTGCTGAACCTGTCGCTATTGCGCTCCACCATATCCCTGATGTCCAGCCTATCCAGGAGCCTGCCCTCTGCGGGCATGCAGACTATCCCTGAGGAGCTTCTGATCAGGAAATTCATCTTTTTCGGGGTGATCTTTTCCGCTGCTACAGCCAGGTCTCCTTCATTCTCCCTTGACCTGTCGTCTACTATGATGACAAATCTCCCTGCTTTCAGGTCCTTTGTTACGTCCTTGACCGTGCTCATCCTATCTTGTCTCATCTAAGCCTTCTGATCAGCTTGACGCAGGACTCCACGCTTCTTTTGGCATAGCTTTCAAGCCTCTTTACACCGTCTGCCCTGGTCATCTTGGGCCCTGATATGCCCATGCCCGCAGGCTTTCCGTACTGCACAGAAAGGTCTGTGATCTTCCTTGCAGCGTTGTTGGCCACGATGCTGTCATGGTCAGTATCGCCTTCTATGACAGCCCCAAGGGTGACAACTCCGTCGATCTGCCTGCTCTCCATCAGTTTCTTCACAGCCAACGGCATGTCAAAAGCTCCTGGCACGCGTATGGTCCTTGTCACCTTCGCTCCCAGGAACTTCGCATGCTCTTCAGCTATCTTTGCCATCAGGTGCGTTATGTCTGCGTTGAAGTCAGATACCACCAATCCTATTTTTTCATTCATATTCCCACCCCGTATCTCTTTGCCTTATCTGTTATCATCCAGTGGTCCTGCATCCGCATGGCCCTGTCTTTTTCCCTGCCCTGCGGATCCTGAAAGTTCTGTCTTCCCCTTCAAGAGCGCGACCGCATTATGAGCATGCTTTGTTGTCCTGTCTTTGACGATCCTCAGCAGCTTTTTATCGTCTTCTGCCTCATCTGCGTGCACAAAGACCTCTATGATATGCCTGTTCGTGAGCAGCTGGCACTGGATGATGCCCTGGGATGCTTCATGCGTGCAGGTCTTGTCTATATCCTCAGGTCCTGGCATGCCCAAAGCCATGCAGATCTCGCATCCGTGCTCTTCCACGAGCTTTTTGCATGCCACAGGAAGGTCCTTCACCCCTGGCACTGTATAGCGCTCTATCTTTACGCTGAGCTCACTGTCCTTTATCACTTTCTCTGCGAACGAGAACATGTCTGCCCTGGCAAACATGGTGTCTGCGATACCTATCTTTCTGATGCTTATCCCCCCGTAAGACCGCTGTTTTACCCTTATCCTGCACTCCCTGCTATCGCGCATGCTAGATGCTCAACCTTACTGTGGTTCCTGGCGTGATCCTCATATTTACAGGCGCGATGACCTCTATGACATCTCTGCTGTACCTTGTCCTTTCAGGGACTATTATCGCGGCCTGCCTGCTGTTGAACCTGATCTTGTATGCCTTGATAGCTCCAAAGCTCCTTTCTTCTGTTGTAAAACCTGCTATATGCACAGGCTCAAGCGCTGACATGAATCCTGCTGCCTCATCCTTGTCAATTGTGACGTTCACTGTCCCTGGATAAGCTCTGAACCCGAGCTTTTTCCTGAACTGGTCCTGGTACTTCTTCTGGTTCATGTAATATCTTGATTCTCCCATCCCTCTGATGACTTTGCCCTTTATGGCTGTGCTCTTCCTGCCAAAAAGTGAGGACATCTGCCTGTACCTGTCCTGCAGGAACTCCCTGCCTTTCCTGTCCAGCACGACACTCACTCCGCTCGGTGAGGAATACCTCTTTATCATGCCTTTATCCTTAAGCTCCGACAGCTTCCTGCTTATGCTCTGCTGTGTCATGCCGAACTCCCTGGAGATCCTGATTGTAGAACTCTCCAGCTTTCCATACAGGCCGCTCTTTTTTGCTATGAATAGCAGCAGGTCAAAATCTTTCATGCCAGGTGATCTCATCCCATGCATAAACCATAGGTTACTTAAATATTTTATGATACAAATAAATTTGTAGAACAAGGTTCTTATAAACCGATCCTGAAAAGGTCGTGATGGAATATCTGGTTATAGGCAACCAAGATCAAAAGGATAGGTCTGTAATTCGCAAACTGTTCTGTTTTTATAAGTAAGATTTTTAAAGCTTCACATGTATACATCCTCTATGATTGGGCATGATAGAGATTGAACCAATACTATCGAGGTGATCTGATGCTGAACAAGACTATATCTGCTATAAAACCAAGCGCAACCCTGGCGATATCTGCAAAAGCAAAGCAGATGAAGAGACAGGGCAAGGACGTGGTCATATTTGCTGCTGGCGAGCCTGACTTCGACACACCTGATAATATAAAGGATGCTGCAGTCAGGGCAATAGAGGAAGGAAAGACAAAATACACCCCTGCTTCAGGCCTGCCTGAGCTCAAGCAGGCGGTCTGCGACAAGTTCAAAAGAGACAATGATGTAGATTACATCCAGGAGAACGTGATAATATCGAATGGAGGCAAGCATGTCCTTTCCAATATAGCAAGGGCCCTTCTTGATCCGGGGGATGAGGTCATAGTGCCACAGCCCATATGGCTGACCTACCCTGTCCAGGTGCAGATAGCAGGCGGCAGGCCGATCTATCTGCAGCTTCCTGATGGCTTCAAGCTGACAGCTGATGCTGTTGCAGAGAAAGTGACTGAAAAGACCAAGTACCTTATACTCAACACGCCTTGCAATCCCACAGGCGCGGTGATAGATCCTTCAGAGATACGGAAGATCGCAGAGCTTGCCCTTGAAAAGGATTTCATGATCGTGGCAGATGAAGTATATGAGCACTTCCTGTATGATGGAAAAAAGCACCTCTCTGCTGCATCCATCAGCGAGGAGGTCCGGGAGAAGATACTGACTGTCAATGCGGTATCAAAATCATACAGCATGACAGGCTGGAGGATAGGTTATGTGGCAGGCCCTGCTGACATCATCAAGGCTATGAGCAACCTGCAGTCCCAGGAGACAAGTAATCCCTGCTCTATAGCTCAGCATGCTGCTGTCGAGGCCCTTACCGGTCCTCAGGACTCTATCAGGAAGATGGTGGATGCGTTCAGGGAAAGGAGAAAGATCGCCATTGACGGGCTTAACTCTATTAGCGGGATCAGGTGCTACAATTCAGAAGGGGCTTTTTATGCATGGTTCAACATACAGGACGTAAGCAAGGCCAAAGGAAGCATGGATTTTGCAGAAAAACTCCTTGATCAGGCAGGGGTGGCTGTGATTCCCGGCGCTCCTTTCGGCGGCGAGGGATGGATCAGGCTGAGCTATGCGTCTGCAAAAGAGGATATTGAAAAAGGGCTCGAGAGGATAAGGGATTGGACAGAGAGCTAGATGCCAGACAAAGATGTTTCAAGGAAAAGGAGGCTGGAGACAGAGATCATAGTAGTGGTCCTTATAGTTTTCCTTGCCCCGTTGACAATATACCTGTTTTCTGTCAACCAGTACCTGTTTGACTATGATCATTATGTACAGCATTTCAGGGAAAACAACATCTATGATGACGTGCCCCATGCAAATGAGACTATTTCACAGCTTCTGGAGTACTTCAGGTCAGGCCAGTCTGTGGAGCCTGAGATAGAGGGCTTTAACGAGCGCGAACGCAGCCACCTTCTTGACGTAAAGCTGCTTATCCACAAGGGCTCGCTGCTTTTGATGACCCTTCTTGCTGTCAAGGTGCTGCTGTTCGTGTATCTCATAAAAAGTTCAAGGGATGTGGGCAGGCATGTATCATGGGTCTTTATCGGCAGCGGCCTTGCGACACTGGCATTTTCAGCGCTGCTTATGCTCGGGCAGTTCCCTTCTGTGTTCAGCGCTTTCCATTCCATGTTCTTTGAGCGCGGTACATGGCTGTTCAGCCGCACAGACCTGCTGATCAGGCTGTTCCCTTTCAGGTTCTTCCATGAGACTGCTGCAAGGATCATCGTCAACAGCATCACTTTGTCGGTCTTTCTCGTGCTAATAGGCTCAGCCCTCTTCATGATCCGCAGGAAAGGAGTGTTCATGCTGAAACAGAGACGAAAGAAGAAACAATCCTGAACTATACTCTTTACTACAATAAAATTTATATATGAGTTTAGTATTTTTGAATAGTAAATAATGATTATACCATGAATCGGGGTGAAAAAATGAAAAAAAAGGTGTTTATGTCTGGATTCTTTATTATAGTTATGATATCTCTTGTAATTTTTAGCGGCTGTACGCGCGTCGAATATGCTGATTGCGAACCGAACGAGACGACAAGCCTGGAAAAGATCGAAAAGGTTGAAGAGGTCGAGGAAGTCCAGGAAAAGGATACGGCATCTGAGACAGATGACAAGACAGACGCAAAGGAAGACGATGACAAGGATGCGAAAGACGAGGACGATAAGACAGATGAGACCAAGGCAGTGGATAAGAGTGACGATAAAGATGACGGCAAGAAAGAGGTTGCTGAAGAAGAGAAACTGCCTACAGTAAAGGTTACTGAGACCGAGCTTGTAAGCCTTCCGAACCTGAAAGCAAGGGACCCTGACGGAGACAAGGTGACATTCAAGTTCTCCAGGCCCCTGGATTCAAAAGGAGAATGGCAGACAAAGGTCGGTGATGCAGGAAACTATACTGCCACGATCATCGCTACCGACGGCAAGGACCAGACTTCAACAAAGATCAGGATCATAGTATGGTCAAAGAACAAGCCTCCTAAGCTGGCTGTCAACAACGCAAAGGTTAGCGAAGGCAAGACGCTGACCCTGAAGCCTGTGGTCTCTGACCCTAACGGGGACAAGATTAGGGTGACATATTCAAGATGGATGACCTCAGCGAGCAAGAAAGTGGGATATGATGAGGCAGGAGTTCACCAGGTCAAGGTCACCGCAAGCGACGGCCAGAGATCTGTCTCAAAGACCATCAATGTCACTGTTTCAGACGTCAACAGAGCGCCGAGGCTTTCACCTATCAAGAACGTGACTCTTACAG
>WJKB01000132.1 GCA_014729345.1 Candidatus Woesearchaeota archaeon | reverse complement strand
CCGCAGGACTGCCTTGAAAAGCTTCAGGATCAAGAAGACCATTTCAGAAGTAATCAGGATAATAGACGATCAGATCGGCTGAAATATCCATCCTATCATTCCAGACACCAGATGGTGATCTGCCACGCTGGGCTCTCCACGCTACGCTCTGTTCGGTCACCTAAACAGGATCAGACCTGATATTCTTCCTTTTTTCCTGAAACAGCTTTTGGCTCTTTAAGGGTCTTGATGAACCCTGCTGTCTGCAATGCTATAACAACAACAGCCATCAGGATCATGGAGTATCCGAACATATCAGGCCCTTCTCCGTATGTAGAAAAAAACTGGAAATATAGGGAATGCAAAACCACCAGATAAAAGATAACATAAGCAAAACTCTGAAGCCATTTCCATGACTCTATACCTAAAAACATTATTATCCTATGGAAGGATGTTATCGAAAGTATGATCGCCAGCACCAGGGCTATCAGTCCCAGAAGATTTGCCAGCCCGTAGCCTCCGCCTCCAAAAAATCCTCCAAGAGCCTTAAGTAAACTCCATCCAGGTCTTCCGCTCATCACAACACAAAAATGAGCCAATCCTGTAACTGTAAACCATATCCCTAATTCGCCCCTCCATGTCCAAGGGGTCTTTAGAGGCGTGAATAATTTTGACGGCTTCACAAGCCTCATAACAGGCCCTATTATCAGTGTCATGAACAAAAGCAGGAAAGAGACTCTTGCAAATGAGACAGACCAGCTTACTCCTGATGCATATCTTATCAGAAAAGCTGCAGCCAGGGAAGATACACCCACAACAAGATGTTTCACCAGGTTATTTTTGGTGTCAAAAAGTTTTGCAGCCATGTTATGGCTATAAGGATGACATCATTTAAATAGTTTCTTGTTTTGGATCAGATGATCATCAAAAGAGAAGTACTAAAACGGTGAAAGCTATATCTTAAGGCTAACGACCTTGCTCATCCCATGCTCATCCATGCTTACACCATAGAGGTTGTCAGCCTCTGAGATGACCTGGTCATTGTGGCTTATCATGACATACTGGGCCCTTTTGGCGTACTTCCTCACCAGCCTGGCGAGCTTCTCGCTGTTGTGCTTGTCAAGCGCAGCATCTACCTCATCCAGCACATAGAAAGATGCTGGCTCGTGCTCCTGGATGGAAAATATGAATGCCAAAGCAGTCATGGTCTTCTCGCCTCCGCTCAGGCTCCTTATGTCAAGGAACTTGTCTCCTGTGATCCTTACCTTTATAAGGGCACCTCCTTCAAAAGGTTTCTCCGAGTCTTCAAGCTCCAGGAAAGCATCACCTTTTGTACTGAGTTCCTTGAATATGCTCCTGAAGTTCTCGTTTATGATGTTGAAGGTCCTCATGAACAGATCCTTCTTCTTGGTCTCGATCTCGTTCATCATCTTTTCCACATCCTCTTTTTCAGAAACGAGCTTCTCCTTCTTGTCCATAAGGATGTTATACTCCTTTTCCACATCCTCATATATCTCCAGGGCCCTCATGTTTACGTTGCCCATCTCAGTTACCATCCTTTCAAACCTGCTTATCTCTTTCTTGAGCTCTTCCTCATCCAGGTCTGTCCTTAGCTCTACTCCTCTATACTGCTCAAAGTCCTGCTCAAGCCCTGCAAGCTCTCCACCTATCTTCGCATTCTCAAGGCTAAGCAGGTTCATCTCTTTCTCAATCTCCCTTGATCTGGACTCCTTCTTGCCTATATCAAGCTCGTTTTTCTGCACCTCATGGTTTATAGTGCTTCTCTTCTGGAAAAGGCCCTTGAACTTGGCATAGAAATCTCTTGCCTTCTCCTCTTTCCCTTCCAGCTCCTTGTTGTGAAGTGATATCAGCTCATTCAGTTCATCTATCTCTTTTCTGAAGTCCTCCTCTTCCTTGTCCTGATTCTTGAGTATCTTCGTGATCCTGTCCTTTTCAGCGGTGAGCATGTCATCTATCTGTATCTTTGTGTTCTTTGCTTCTCCCTCAAGCCTGACGATCTCCTCATTCAGCTCGCTTTTCTTCTGCTCAAAAGAGTTGAGCTCTGCGATCAGCGTCGGGCTTCTCAGCTTGCTGACCTCGTCCCTGAGGTTCTGCTTCTTTATCTTTACCTGAGCAAGCTCCTTGTTTACATCTGTGATACTCTCCGAGACATCATCTATCTGCTTTTCCACTTTCTTTAGCTCTTTTTTCAGGTCTTCCTTCAGTTTCAGCGAGACCTCTATATCTCCTGATTCAAGATGCAGGGATTTCTCTGTCTTTATTATCTCCCCTTCCAGCGAGGCCTTGCGCTCCCTGAGTTTCTCGATCTTTTCTTCTACCTCTTTTTTCCTGTTCTCTAGTATCTCCACAGTCTTTGTGGTCTCGGTGATCTTATCCTCGTATTTGTCTATCTCCTGGGTCATCTCTTTCTGCTTGAATCCGAAGCTTCTCTGCTTTTTCTGCCTGAATCCGCCCTGCATCACCCCGCTGTGCTCGCAAAGGTCTCCGTCAAGCGCCACCATCTTGGCCTTTCCTACCCCTATGCTGACAGCACTGTCGATATCATCCACCACCAGGGTGTTCGCGAACACGTACTGAAACACCTTCTTGAACTTGGGGTCAAAGTCAATAAGGTCAAGAGCTACGCCCCTCACTCCTGAGGATTTTGCCAGCTTCCTGACAGCATCTGAGGTGTCTTTTCCTTTGATTCTGCTCAAGGGAAGGAAAGTGGCTGTTCCTAACTTGTTCTTCTTGAGATACTTGATAGCGTCAGAGGCGGTCTGCTCATCTTCCACTACTATGCTCTTTAGCCTTGGTCCTGCTGCTATCTCAAGCGCCAGCGAGAATTCCTTGTTGACATTCCCAAGGTCAGAGACAGTTCCGTACACTCCTGGGAAATCTGATTTCTTTGAAAGTATCTTCTTTACAGCCATGTCGCTCTTGACAGTTTCCTGTATGCCTGCTGTCTTTGCCTTCAGCTTTGCCAGTTCCTCATTCGCGTTTAGCAGTGTCTGCCTGGCATTACCTATCTGGGCGGATATCATGCTGTCCTCATCAAGCAGCTTGTTGAGCTCCAGCGTGCTTTTCTTGAACTCCTCTTTCATCTTCTTGAGCTGGTTTAGCTGGTCAGCATGCTCCTTCTCTATCTGCCTTACCTTCTCTATCTTCTCGTCAGCGTTATTGATCTGGAAATTGAGCTGGTCCTGGTTCCTGAGAAGCTCCTGCTGCTGTTCCCTGAGCTCATGTATCCTGTTTTGCTTTTCTTCTGCAGATCTGTCTATCTCCTCTATCTGCTTGTCGATATCCCCTGCAGCGTCAAGCTTGTTCTTCTCCCTGAACTCGGCAAGCTTGGCCTCGATACTGTCTCTTTCTTTTGTCAGGGAGGCCTTCTTCTCGAATGTTTCTGATATGCTCTTATTTAGCTGGGCGATCTTTTGGTCTGTCTCTTCCAGGCTCTGGTTAAGCTCCTCCCTTCTCTGTTTGATCTTGTTTATCTCTCCCTTAAGCGACTCCACCCTCGTGTTGTTCCTGGCAAGGTTCACCTTCAGCTGCTCTATCTCCTTGTTGAGCCTGACCTGCTCGATCTCCCCTCTTTCTTCGACCTCTTTGGTGATCTTCTCTATCTCCTCTTTCTTCTGGGAGTTCTTCTGCCTCAGCTTTTCGATCTCTTCTGAGATACCCTGTATCTTAGCCTTGGCCTCATTGATCCTCTTCTGATAGCTGTCTTTCTTTTTCTGTTTCCTGTCGATCTGTATCTTTAGGTAGGAAGCCTTGTTCTGTTTGACCTTGTCTCCTGCTTCCCTGTATTTCAGGGCCTTGTCCCTGTCCTTCCTGAGTTCTTTGAGATAACCTTTCCTTTCCTTCAGGACTATATCCGCCTCGTTGAGCTTTTCCTCGACCTTGCCCAGCTCCCTGAGCGCAGACTGCTTCTTGTCCTCATATACAGATATGCCTGATATCTCCTCCATGATCTGCCTCCTTTCAACAGGATGCATCTCCACAAACCTCACGATATCACCCTGCAGGATTATGTTGTACCCATTGGGATCGATCTTTGCGACGCTCATCAGGTCAAGTATCTGCTGCCTTGTCCTTTTCTTGTCGTTTATCTTGTATACAGAACCTCCCTCTTTTTTCACTATCCTTGATATCTTTATCATGTGTTCATCTGTGGGAAAAGTATTGTTCGAGTTGTCGAACCAGATGCTGACCTCCCCCCATTTGGAAGGCTTCTTGGTCTTTCCTCCGTTGTATATGAGGTTAGTGCTCTTCTCAGCCCTGAGCTGCTTGGTGCTGGATTTTCCCAGAACAAAGCACAGCGCGTCCAGTACATTGGACTTTCCAGAGCCGTTCGGTCCCAGGATACAGTTGAAATCACCTCCAAACAGAAGCTCGGTCCTCTTTGCAAATGACTTGAATCCATGCATAACTAGCTTGTTTATTTTAGTCATTCTCGAATAATTCAGAACATCTGGTATTTATAAATGTTATTGGTTTTGGTGGTCTTTGCTCTGACCGGGCAGCAGGGCCTGAAGTCAGAACTCTCCAAGCTTTTTCTGGTCTTTCTGCATCGCCACTGCCTTGTAGCTTGACCATGTTTTCCTGAATATGCCTGGGTACTTGTCCCAGTTCTCCCTGAGGAATCTCGCGGTGATCTCATCTGCAGGATAACCTGAGCCGAAGTTCACCCCTATCTCTTTCTTGATATTCTCGATCTGCCTGTCCCTTATGACCTTAGCTATCACAGAAGCAGCGCTGACCACAGGGTAAAGGACGTCAGCCTTGTGCTCTGCCACGAGCTCTATGCCGGGATCTTCCAGCTTTTTCCGCACATAAGCAGCGTATGCCCTCTCATTGTTGCTGGGACAGTCCAGGATCGCCTTGTCAGGCTTGAGCTCGTTTATTATCTCTGCGGACTTGTCCGCCTCAAGCCAGTTAAGGTTAAGGGTTTCATCCAGCAGAGCATGGTCTATCTCGGATGGAGGTATCACTATGAACTTGTATCTCCTGACCATCTTGGTTATCTGTCCGAACAGCGCCTCCCTGGTCCGAGGAGTCAGCAGCTTGGAATCCTTTGCGCCGATGCTCCTGAGCTTATCCTCATCTCCTTCGTCTATCAGCACCCCGCACATGACCATCGGCCCTATCACAGGGCCTCTTCCGGCTTCCTCAACTCCGCATATTGTTGCCATAAGGGCTCATAACCCCATGGAGTATTTAAGTCTTTTTCAAAAAGTATTTATATGACATGACCCTTACGCATATCCCATGAAAGCAAAAGAGGTAATGAGAAAGGATTTTGTCAAAGTAGACAGGTCCCAGACTATCTCTAAGCTCATAGGCAAGCTGAAGATCAAAAAGCAGGATTCTGCTCTTGTGTTCGACAACAAGAAGCTGCTGGGTATAGTCACGAAGAGGGGCATGCTCAAGAGCAAACTGCTGTCTGATTCTGAACAGATAAAGAACTTGATATGGCATGTGCCGCATATCGATCCTGACACAGACATAATCGATGTAGCCACCCTGATGTTCCATTCAGGAGCCAGGATACTACCTGTCATGCAGAAGGATAAGCTGGCAGGAGTGGTCAAGTCATCTGATGTGGTAGGCCTGATACCCAAGATAAAGGAGCTCAAGGGGATGAAGATCAGTGACATCAGACATCCTAGAGCAAAGAAGATAAAGGAATCAGACAGGCTTGGCAAGGTCATCGAGATATTCTTTGAGGAGGACATAAGCAGGCTTCCTGTGGTCGACGCTTCATCAAAGCTTGTTGGGATGGTCTCACTGATAGATATAATGGAGTATTATTTCTCCCAGCCCATATCCAGGGACAAGGGCTCCAAGCCCATACAGGGCCATCTACAGACCAAGGCTTACAAGCCCAACAACCCTAATCTCATGGACCTTCCTGTAAAGGATTTTGTAAGGAGGCCTGATGTTTTTACAGCAGATGAGTCAACAACACTGGCAAGAGCCGCAAAGACCATGGTCAAGAACAGGATCAGCAGCGTGGTGATCTCAAAGATGGACGAGCCAAAGTCCATGGTCACAAAGAGAGATCTGCTGGAAGCCATGATGAACACAAAGAAGCAGGTCATCAAGAACATCCAGATGGTCGGGCTTAACGAGCTTGAAGAGCTCACTCCTCAGATGAAAGCCTATGTAACGAAGCTGTGCGCTTTCTACGCTGAAAAGATCGCTTTCCTTATCAGCGGATACAACACTATCCATGTCCATTTCAAGAAATATAAGAAAGCAGGTACATCTCATAAGTATTCCATCAACGTAAAGGTGGAATGCCCAACATCTGTGATTGCCGGAAACAGGGCAAGTGACTGGGATATCGCCAGAACAGTCCATAAGGCGTTCAAGGATGTGGAAAAAAGGATCATACACAGGTTCCACTCAGACACCACAAGAGATAAGCCTTATGAGTGAAGATGCTTTAGATGCTTCCCATAGGGACAGACATAGATTTCTCAACAGGCGGGCATATCACCGACAGGAAAACCGGCGAGAGAAGCAGGCTGCCTTCTATCATGTTTGGCCTGAAAGATTTGCCATGTACATATCCTCACTGGCTTAGGATACAAACAGCTCAAAGCGTGAATAAAACCTGGAACCCGCAGCTTTGCGATGATAAGAAATTTATAGCGAGGGATGGACTTCCAGAGCCGCGGATATCATCCGCAGGATTTTTGAACCATCGACCTGAGGGTTTCCAAGAAGATTCTTATGAGCCCTCCGGGCACTCCTGACTGCCCCACCTCGCTATATCTGAAGTAATTAGGGCGGCATTTATAAGCTTTTCTGCTATTTTGGGCAGCGAAACATGAGAAAAAAAAGAGAAAATGAACGCCGCGGCCGGGACTTTCACTGGTTTCAGCCACAAAAACAGCTGGGCATCTTGATGGAACCATTTTGAACCCGGAAATCCCGAAGGAAACAGGATTAGCAATCCTGCGCAGTTTCCTGTCAGCCTTCCTTTCACCTGCAGCAGCAAGATGCTGTCTGGATGGGTGGGAGGCCTTAGCAAGCCATAAGCTTGTGATACCAGGTTGTGCCACCGCGGCTTAAGTGAAAAAGGTAACCACATAGTTTATAAATGTTATTGAAAATTCGTATCATCAGTCCATCAGAAGTATCCATTAAGTTTATATATCATCTTTGGTCTCCATCTGGGCATGAGAAAGCTATTGCTGGCTGCATTGCTGCTGGCTGTCTTGGCTGCGCCTGTCTATCCCCAGGATCATGTCAACAGCAGGGGCATGGTGCTGAACATCAGGATTTCAGGCGAGATAGACATCATACCTTCTGGAGATGATTACTCCATGCATCAGGTCACTACAGAGCTTTCCTATTATCCGAAAGATACGCCTGAGCAGGATGTGGAATATCTTTCCATCAGTCCTGAGCCTGTGAAAAAAGATGATATCATCATCTTCAGATGGCTGAACCCAGAACAGCAACAGCTTGATTTCAGCATAAACGCTGACGTGACCACAAGGCACCAGCTTTATCCTGTAAAGGAGAAGATACCTTATCCTTATGCTGTCCAGGAGGAGCATTCCAGATATCTGCTGTCCTCTGAGTTCATAGACATGCATGATCCTGCGGTCGAACAGAAAGCTGCAGAGATCGCTGCAGGCGAGGATAATCTCTATATGCTCTCATACAAGGTGGCTTCCTGGATCAGGGGGAATGTCGAGTACTCCCTTGACACGCTTACAGCTGACGCGACACAGAAAGCCAGCTGGACCATCAAGAACAGGTACGGTGTCTGTGATGAGATCACCAACCTTTTCGTGGCCATGATGAGATCGCTGGGAGTCCCCACAAAGTACGTCAGCGGGGTGGCTTACACAAACATAGAAGGCCTGGATGATTGGGGAGGGCATGCATGGGCTGAGGTCTATCATCCTGGAGTGGGATGGGTGCCTTATGACATAGCCTATGGCCAGCTCGGATGGGTGGACAACACTCATATCAAGCTCAGGGAAAGCGTCAGTCCTGAGCAGTCCAGCACCAGATATGAATGGACAGGCAGAAACGCTGACATCGAGACAAAGAGCCTGTCGACAGATGTTGATGTAGTGAATGATCTGGGCAGCCTGCCCCGGTTACTTGAGATAAGCGCAGAGCCTGTGGAAACAGACATAAGGCCAGGGTCTTACAATATCATAAAGGTCACTGCAAAGAACCTGAGGGACCACTATGTTCCCACAGAGATTGCGCTTTCATATCCCAAGGAGCTGCATGTGATAGGACATGATTTTAAGGATATATTGCTTTTTCCAGGCCAGAAGAAAGAATACTTCTTCATCATGAGGGTGGAAGATGACCTTCAGGAGGGGATGGTATATAATTTTCCCATAGGCGTGTACACTTCAAGGAACATAAGCGCTATCACATCTTTCCAGGGAAGCAAGGAAGGATCTGTGATCAGCGAAGAGACTGCAAGACAGATAGCTGAGGGGCAGATAGAGGATTATGAGAGGCATCCACCGCTGGATATCAACCTCGAATGCAGGCCTGAAAAAAAGATGATCCAGATGGGCGAAGATGCCCTGATCAGCTGCCTGATCAGCAACACTGACAACAGCCCTGCAGAGGATATCAGGCTGTGCTATTCAGAGAACTGCAGGGAGCTTGACCTGGCTGCAGGCAGTGAGAGAACAATCAATTTCATGACAGAGAGCCTGGTGCCTGGAAAGAACATCCTTATCATCAGCGCTGAGAACCCTAAGTTCTCGATGATAGAGGTCACAGAGATAACTG
>WJKB01000131.1 GCA_014729345.1 Candidatus Woesearchaeota archaeon | reverse complement strand
GTCAAGGTCAAGGCAGGAGGCAACAAGCAGAGGCTTCTCCAGGCAGACGTAGCAAATGTGCTTGACCCCAAGACCCAGAAATGCCAGAAATCAAAGATAAAGACTATCATGGAAAGCCCTGCAAACAGGCATTTTGTCAGGCGAAACATCATGACAAAAGGCACTATCATAGAGACTGAAGCAGGCAAGGCAAGGATCACTTCAAGACCTGGACAGGACGGTACAGTGAACGCGGTTCTGGTCTGAAGGATAATGATTCTCGTGTTTTGTTTCTGTATTTTTATAATATTTCTATAATCACTATTTAGTGACAATAAAACGAAAGATTTATAAATCGTCTGCACAATCTCCTGCACAAGATGGTATCTTATCAGCAAAAGAAGGATATGGCAGGATTTCTTACGCAAAGGATCGAAGAAAGCAGAAGGTATGACATCAAGGAGAGTGACAACTCTCATATACTTCTGACGCAGAAGCCTGGATCAGCAAGGGAAGATGTGCTGCTGTGCCTGTTCCTTTTCAACAGGAAGGGGAAACAGGACTACAGGAATATATTTTTTGACGCGCGCTCAACTGCAGAAAGAACAGGCAGGACCCTCTGCACCAGCGAGGTTTTCTACAAGGACGGAAAGACATTCCATGTAAGGCTAGGGGCAAGGGGGCAAAAGAAGCTTCAAAAAAGCCTTAAGCGTTACACAAAGCAGGAAGTAGACATGATGCTGCATCTGAGGGAGCTTGAAAAGGCAGCTCTCAGAGGAAGGTCAGATCTGATCCCATATTACCAGCCAGAGACCGCCAGGCTGGAAGAAAGCATCAGATGGTATGAGATGCAGGACGCAAGACAGGACTACAGCCACATAAGACCATTTGATCAGTCATATCCTTTTGCTGACGAAGGGACATTTATCGACATAAAGATAGCTTCGGAAGTGGCAGCCATGCAGGAAGGGCCTGTACAATGGGTTCCGAACGGAGCAAACAGGCTGCTGCTGATGCCTGGAAAAAGAAACTCAAAAAGAGATGCGAGCAAGCAATTCAAGTGACTTATACCAGCATGCTGATAACGATCCCTGACAATACTCCCACAACAAGGCCTAGCACAAATTCCATAAGCGAAGAACGAACATAAGGCACCACCAAAGGCTCCTTCACCGCTTTCTCCTGGGACGCTGATTTTTTGGAAGTCTTTGAGCCTGGGCTTCTGTCATGTTTTTTCAGCATGCTATGGTCAAACTTAGGAGGCTTGAGCTGCTTTGACCTTCGGGCTGATGCTGATGCAGCTTTTTTCACTGAGCCTCTTCTTGCTTTTCCGGATCTCTGGGATTGTGAGCGGGCGGACTTTTTCCTTGCCCTGGATCCTGAGGCTTTTTTCTGGCCGGCTTTTTTCGAGCTTCTGGGAGCTGCACTGGTCCAGGAAGACGCAGGCATCTTTACAGAGGTCTTTGGCCTGGGCTTAAGCTCAGTAGGGCTTGAACCTGATCCGACAACAGAAGAGCGGGGAGACTTTATAGCAAAAGGATCTGCCACAGATGAAGAGATGGAATTATCAAGCTTTTTAGCCAATGCTTTTGCGAGCTGCTCTTTCGATCTCATATCCTTTACAGCGCCTGCAAGATCCTTGTCTCCGTAGACATCTTTGATCCAGTTGTAGAAATCATTCTTCAGGACGTTCACATGATTATCAAAGACCTCATCATCTATAAGATGAAGGGTCTGCTCCAGCTGCTTCAGGCTTCTTATGACCTTTCCGTCACTCAGTATAAAGCTCTTCTCAGGCTTTGTCTCAGAAAGTATGTCCATAGACATCTTAAACCTTTTTCTGGAGAGCCTGTACCCTCTGGCTTACCTGTCTGGTCATCTTGGTCTTGCTCTTTGCTTCAGTTATCTGATCTGCCAGCTCACTGTCGCCTATCACATCATTCACCCAGTTGGAAAAGTCGTTCCTTTCCTCATTGACGTGATGGTCAAATGTCTGTTTCCTCATCTTCCGCAGCGCAGCAGGAAGCTCTCTCAACTCTGAGAGAATCTTGCCGTCATTCACAAAGAACCTTCTGTCTCCTTCAGCCTCTCCAAGAATTCTAAGTGCCATCTGTTTGCTTATCCTGGCCATTTCAACACCTCTTTGGTGGTTATGCTTTTCTCCGAGCAGGAAGCTCGGAACAGATACAAATATTGCACATTATCTCCGCTAATTATCTGCTATATCTCCCCAACAATACTGGGAGGTAAAACATAACAACTATTTAAGGCTTTTGATTTCATGCCTATGGTCTTAAGCCTTATGACAATATCATTGACAGCGTTCATGAAAGCGATGAACCCGTCATATGGGCTGTCATAAGGGTTGAAATACTTATGGACATCCCCGTCGCTGAACCACTTAGTGCACATGTAATAGAAATGGTCAGAGGTCTGCAGTTTTCTCCAGTCCTCCAGCAGTCCCTTGTCTCCGGATCTCCTTATGTAGCTCTCAAGCTCATAGAGCCTCTGGATCGCAGACTGCTGCATCCTGTTGCCCAGCCATGCTGAAAGGTCACGCTCAACATCAGCCCAGCTGACAGGGTGGTGAACATCAAGCTTTCCCACAGGTTCCAGCCTGGCCATCTCAGAAGGGTTCCTGAAATCTATATGGCTGTGCCTCATCAGCTCTGAAGGGAGATGCTCCAAAAAACTGAAGATGCCTGTGTCCTCCCACTGGTGCTCCCCAAAGGTCTCGTAATCCATGAAAAGGTTGACTGTCTGGCCTTCTGCAGCAGCGACCCAGTCGGCAAACTTGCGCGCAGTAAGCGGATGCTCGCTCCAGCCCCTGTTGGAGAACCTGAATGCAATATCGTCGCTGAGCTTGTAGTTCTTGAGCAGCAGCCTGATCTTTTTTGAGGTCTGCGGCTGATATATGTAGTTGGGTGACCTCCAGCCAAGGATGTGGTCAGCGCCCTCTGCAAGTATGCCCTTGTATCCCATGTCCTCTACAGTCCTTGCGAGCTCGTTGTTATAGACAAGCTCAGTGTTCCTGAAGATCCTGGGGGTCTGCTTGAAATGCTTCCTGACCATCTTCTTGTGCAGGCTTACCTGCTCCCTGAACTCCTGCTTGGAGTAAAGGTATGCAAGGGTATGGTAATAGGTCTCTGAAAGGAACTCCACATGGCCTGTGTCTGCCAGCTCTTTGAAACTCTCGATCACTTCAGGCGCGAACTCCTGGAACTGCTCAAGTGCAGTACCTGTGATGGAATAGCTGACGCGAAACTTTCCCCTGGTCTTCCTTATCAGTTCATTGATGAGCCTGTTTGTGGGAAGATAGCATTTCTTTGCAACCTTCTTTACAACCTGCTCGTTCTTCTTGTGGTCAAAATAATCACTGTCCCTGCCTATATCGAATACAGGGTATCTTCGCATCCTCACAGGCTGGTGCACCTGGAAATAAAAGCATACTGATACCATCTTTTTTCCTCCCTTTTTGTGTTTTTCCTGCGCTCTTTCCTTTTTTCCTGTCGATTACCGTATCCTTGCCAAGAGGTTCTGCAGGGATCTGCAGTCTCATATCAGCAAAGCAGCTTGTTGTAAACATCAATGCACCTGCGTGCAGGCACTCTCCAGTCAAACTTGGTGACCTCATGGGAACCATGCTCCTTCAGGGTCTGGTGAAGCTCACTGTAATGCAGGGTCGCGATAATCTTGCTAGCCATGTCATCTATGTCCCAGAAGTCAGCCTTGAGACAGTGGGTGATCACCTCAGAAACACCTGAGGTCTTTGAGATCATCACAGGCGTACCGTTCCTCATGGCCTCAAGAGGGGTTATGCCGAAAGGCTCTGAAACAGAAGGCATAACATAGAGGTCAGCCATCCTGTATACCCTATCAAGGTCCTCATCCGCGACAAAGCCTGTGAACAAGACCCTGTCTGCGATGCCGAGCTCTGCGGCTTTCTCTATCATCTGTGGAAGCATGTCGCCCTTGCCTCCTACCACAAACTTTACGTCAGACATGTGGTCCAAAACCTTCCTGGCGGTATAGAGGAAATAGTCAGGGCCTTTCTGAAGCGTCACACGGCCCAGAAAAAGCACCACCCTGTCATGCTCAGATATCCTGGGAGGCTCTGCGCATGACGGATTGGTGAACTCCACAGCATTGTGCACCACCTCGACCTTTTCAGGAGGGATTCCGTAATGCTCCACTATCTTGCCTTTTGTGAAACCGCTTACAGCTATGATCCTGTCTGCTGAGTGCATGCCTTCTTTCTCTATGTCATAGACGCCCTGGTTGACGCCGTTTCCGCCTCCGCGGTCAAATTCAGTGGCATGGACATGTATCACCAGGGGCTTTCCAGAGGATTTCTTTGCAGCTATCCCTGCCTTGTAGGTCAGCCAGTCATGGGCATGGATCACGTCGTGAGGCTCCCTTTTTGCGATAGATCCTGCTCTTGCGGCATAACGCAGGACCTCTTCCCATAGGTTCTTTCCATATACCTTTTTTGCAGCCTTGCCTGAGACAGAGGGCTGGTCCAGTACCTGCTCATATTCCTCAGAAGTCATATATGCTGTTATCGGAGAACTGATGCCCTTGATCCTTACGCTCTTTCCAGGAAAGTCAGCAGCTGATAAGAGCTTTACAAACTCTGAGCTGCCTGCCTTGGTGGGAACCACAAAAGTGACACTTGCGCCGTGGTGGGCAAGCCCTTTGGTAAGGCCGTAGCATGCTGTACCCAAGCCTCCGCTGCTGTATGGAGGGAATTCCCATCCAAACATAAGGACTCTCAACTTGCCGCCTCCGGATCTCCGGAAGCAGACAATGCTGTATATCTTTCCATACTCTTTTTCCTCTCTGCCTCTTTTTGTGCTATGATCCTTTGTTGAATCTTTCTATTATCTTTTTTTGTTTTCTTTTGTTTTTTCTTTTTCTGTCTTGACTGGCTTGCCTGGTATGCCTTTTTTCCGGCAGTCAGACCATGCGCAGGACCGCTTTCCTGTTTTTCATTATCTTCACCTCAGGCTTGATCCTCCTGACATGCTTCTCACCCTGGTCAGAGAGCTCCACTATCCTGACATATTCTGAACTGAAGATCTCAGTCACAAGCCTCTTTCCTATAAGATAGGTCAGATGGTTGTCCACGGTCTTCCAGTTGATCCTTGTTTCCTTGGCGATCTGGTTGACAGTCTTCTGTCCGGAAGCCAGGTTGAGAAGTATCATCTTTCTGAGGGCTTCAAATGTCCTTTTCTCTGCCATAGGCCAAAAAGCATAAGAACTGATATTTAAATATTTCTTTTTTTAGTCATAGGTTGTATTCATCATATGCATAGATTGAAACTATTATACTGATAAGATATGCATAAGATACGAGATCAAAGTATCAGGGATGCATAAGCAGCAGGTTGCATAGGAAGATGATATAGCATAGGAAGATGATATATCAGACAGGATATTCATTCTTTGATGATCTCCATATACTTGCCTTGTCTCTGCACTTTCATCACAAAGTCAAACCTGTTAAGGTCTGATGCGCAGTAAAAGTCGCCCTCAGGAGAATGCTTCTTGGCTGGATCAAAGAACCTCTGCGCGTCAGGAGAATGCCTCAGCCTGTCAAGGTAGTATTCCTCATCAGGGCTCTTTCCCTGGAGAAGCTCCTTGATATAGGCTGCGCAGAGCTCATCCTCATCTGTCTTCTTCAGCCCGGCATTGCCAAGCGCGACCAGGGTAACTGTATCAGGCCTTTTCTTCAATATGTAATCAGCGACCGCTTTTGCGCAGACAAAGCTGCCGAGCACGATCTCGTCTGCCTTTTTTGCACAGATGATGCCACAGGTGCCTGCGCTTGTGCTCATCACAGCAGTCTTTCCAGAAAAATCAGTG
>WJKB01000130.1 GCA_014729345.1 Candidatus Woesearchaeota archaeon | reverse complement strand
GATATAGAGGACCTGACAGAATTCGCCCAACAGGAAGGCGCCAAGGGTCTTGCCTGGATAAGGCTTACAGAAAAAGGCCCTGAAGGGACCATTGTCAAGTTTCTAGGGGAAGATGTTATCGAGGAGATAAAGAGGCAGTCAGGTGCAAAACCCGGGCACATCATGTTCTTCATAGCAGACAAGAAAAGCCTTTGCAATGATGTCATCGCAAAGATAAGGAACAAGATAGCTGATATGCAGGGCCTGAGGAAAGAGGATGATTTCAGGTTTTGCTGGGTCGTGGATTTTCCCATGTTTGCCTATAATGAGGAAGAGGACAGGTGGGAGCCAGAGCACCATCTATTCACCATGCCCAGGGACCAGGACCTGGAGTATCTTGAGAAAGATCCTTCCAGGGTGCACGGGAAGCTGTATGACCTTGTGCTTAACGGCACAGAGATGTGCTCAGGCAGCATAAGGATCAACAGGAAAGATATCCAGCAGAGAGTGTTTGATGTCATAGGCCTTAAGCAGGCAGAAGCTGAGAAGAAGTTCGGGTTCCTGCTCAGGGCGTTCAAGTACGGAGCCCCTCCTCACGGAGGCGTAGGCATAGGATTTGACAGGCTGTGCGCGATGATGCAGGGTATCAATGATATCAGGGAAGTGATCGCTTTCCCAAAGAATAAGGCAGCTGAGTGTCCTATGGACGGAAGCCCTGATGTGGTGGATGAAAGGCAGATGAAGGACCTCCATCTCAAATGCGAGGTGACTGCTCGGCAGAGAGAGGCTGTATTTGAGCAGATAATTGATTTTCTTGAAAAGAACAAGATAAGATACGAGCTCATGGAACATAAGGCAGTATACACTTCAGAAGAGGCTGCAAAAGCAAGAGGCACTGAGCTGAAGCAGAGTGCCAAGACACTTATCTGCAAGACTGAAAACAAGTATCTGATGGCGATAGTGTCTGGAAACAAGGAGCTTGATCTGGAGAAGCTGAAAGTGATCGCAAAGGTTCAGAGCATGTCTCTTGCATCACCTGATGAGGTCAAGGACATAACCGGCTGCGCGATAGGGGCTGTGCCTCCTTTCGGCAACCTCTTCAGCTTGGACGTGTTTGTGGACAAAGAGATGATGGAGAACAAGCAGATAGTGTTCAATGCAGGCAGCCATACCAAATCCATCAAGATGTTTGCAGGAGATTACAAGATCCTGGTGAAGCCTTTGCAGGCAGATATCTCGAAATGACTGTGATATCTTGCTCCTTGCTTGCAAGGATGTAGACTCTCGATCTTCGACCCTTGATCTATTTCAGGTTTTTCTGATCATGGCTGGAGACCATGTCCTGGATCTGCCATAAGAACCTCATATCCTGCGCCAAGACTGTCAAGGACCTCCTTCATCTGTTCAAGAGCATCCATGATATCTTCTTCTTTCCTGTACCTTACCCCTTTGCTTTGGAAATATCCCCTCAGTTTCTTTAGTCCGTCGACCACTTCAGGTATGAGTGATTCAGCTCTTGTTATTCCGCATTCTGATTCCTCTGCTCTTTCGCATATCTCTGAGATATAGGCCATGGCTTCATCTTCTTGATCTTCAGGCTGCCATGCGCTGTAACCATCCTCCCATGTCTCAGCCTCTGCCTCTTCCATGAACAGCTTGTCATATTCTGCATCCAGCTGTCTTTGGACCATGTCTCTCATCGACCTGTAAGTGTCAGCGTCAGCTTGGAACTCTTTTACCCCTGGAATATTGCTGCCATATTTTTCAATAAATGTGTCCAAAGCCATGGGTATGGTTATCTTTCCCATGCCAAAGAGCATAAGGCCTTTTTCCTGTGCTGCGTCCGTGTATTGCTTCCATGCTCTTTTGTCCCTGACCCTTATCATCCTTTGGTCAGAGTAAAGTCTTTCTGCCAGTTCTGCTCCGCACATCCTCTGCAATGGCTTACTTTCATAGAAACATGCCCATATACTGTCATTGTTTATGTCATAGTCTATCTGTAGGACATTGTCCTGCTTGTCTGCAAAAAGGACATATCTCCCAGATTGCGGTCCACCGGCATCTTTCATGTATATAATATGGTCTTTGCCTTGATGCACCTTTGTTGCCTGTACAGATGAACTCCTTAGGATGTTTTCACACTCATCTTGGCTGATCATGGCATGGTATCTGTATTACTACTATTTAAATCTTTTGTTTTTAGTTACTATATAGTGATGACTAATATGAAATGAGTATGCAGAAACGTCAACAAAACCCGATGCAGGAGCATAATAAATAACAAAAACCAAAAATCCCATGCTTGAAGATTGGGTACAACAAAATCAAGATCTTGTGTACAGATATACTCAGGTTATTTTGCATTTTTCATTCGGTTTTTGGGATCGAGAATTCTCCCAAAGGTCGAATTTTCAATAACTTTATATATCTCTTTTTGTTCAATATCTGAAAAAGAGGTTAAAATGAAATTCAAGATGCTCTGTTTTGACATGGATGGTGTTATATTCAAGACCGACAACTTCTGGTTGCAGCTGCACAAGGCGCTGGGCACCTATGAGAAAGGGAAAGAACTTACTGAAAAGTACCTGTACCATGACTATGCCAGGCTTGTCAAAGAGGTCATGAAGCTCTGGAAGGACAAGGACGCAGAGCCTTATTGGAAGCTTGTAAAGAAGATGAGATACACAGCAGGGACCAAACCTGCCATGAAAAAGCTTAAGGACAAGGGATACAAGACAGCCATAATAAGCTCAGGCCCATATGACCTTGCTGTAAGGGCGCAGGATGATTTTGGGATAAACTTCATATTCACGAACAGGCTTGTGATCGACGAAAAGACAAACAAGATAAAGGGATTCAAATGGCCTATAGGCACAACAGACAAGGCAAACGCACTGAGGTATGTCTGCAGGATGGAGAAGGTCAAGCCAAAAGAGGTGATAAGCGTCTGCGATGACCTCAATGATGTTGAAAAGGCGAATATCTCCGGATTCGGCATAGCATTCAATTCAGGATCCAAGGAGCTTATAGATGCCTGTGATGTCCATATCCAAAAGCCTGATCTCAAGGAGATTCTCAGGTACTGTTGATGTTTGTATCAAGATTTCTGATCTTATTGAAAATCTCGCTTGCGGGATTTTTATTGGGATTCAAATACCCTGTACTTTAGTGCGAGATTTTCATCCAAAGAAACACAAAGTGTTTCTTGGACACAAAATCTTTATAAGATTTTGTTGTTCCAAAAACCGAACGGTAAATACCCCTGCCTCATAGAAATTCAGTGAATTTCTAGGATGATCAGAAATCAATCCTTGATTTCTGACATTTAGGCAGGGATTAGTTCGGTTTTTGTTATCTTAACGGATCTTTTTTGACGCCCTGAAGAAAAGCACAGCCTCGAGGATGCTTGCAGGTATCGCTACAAGCGGATACAGCAGCACAAGGAACACTGATGCGAACATTATGCCATCCATTATGTAAAGCACTCCCAAGGCTGTCGCGAGATTTTTGAACCTTTTCCTGAGAGCAAGGACAGAGACCCCGAAGATTATCATCACGATGCCGAAGGTCACCACAACAGCTAAAGAGATGAAAATGGTCACTGTAGACTGCCTGATCGCCAAGACCACCAGCTCAAATACTACCATGAGTATATTGCCTACTATGAGTATGATGCTCATGACCCTAAGCAGGCCAAGCTTAAGCTTTTTTCCCAGGATAAGATAACCCCTGAGGATAAGCAGGGAAACCAGCGTCCCTATAATCAGGATGGTGATATAGGAATACCGGAACAGGAACATGCCCCTATAGCTTTCAAATACAAGTGAGATAAGATAGCTGGGGATGATAAGTACAGCGCTGATGATAGCTGCCCATGCTGCGATCCTTAGCTCTGTGTTTGCCATATAAGCCAGGATGCATCTACACTATTTATAGTTTTCTATACAAAGCAGTAAGTTCGGGCGCGAGCATTGCTGGTGACGCTCGCATACAGTAAACTATTTAAATAAATCCTGTTTCAGGAACACTATGACTGTCAAGGTAGATGAGGAACTTGTCAAAAAGGTGTCTGCACTTGCAAGACTGAACCTCACAGAAGCTGAGGTAAAGGAGTTTGTTCCGCAGTTCAGCGAGATACTTGATGCATTCTCAAGGCTTGATGAGGTCGACACCAAAGACGCAGATATATCATTCCAGCCTGTTGAGATAAAGAACATCATGAGGGAAGACAAGACAGAGCCCTCACTGGAGCAGGAGGAGGCTCTTGCAAACACCAAGCACAAGAAAGACGGTTATTTCAAGGGGCCAAGGGCAGTATGAAATTAGCAGATATCAGACCCAAGATAGAGAAGTCTGTCCTATATCTCGCAACCTCATCAGACCACCAACCTCATGTAATAGCTGTTGCCTGCGCAAAGGTTGTTGATGATAAGATAATCATCACAGATAATTATATGAAATCATCAAATAGGAATGTAAAATCAAATTGCAATGTAGAGATACTTTTCTATTACAAAAAATGGTCAGGCTACAGGATTCAGGGTAAAGCCAGGTATCATAAATCAGGGAAATGGCTTGATTTTGTCAGGGGGCTTAGGGAAAACAAGAAGCATCCAGCAAAAGGCGCAATTGTAGTGTCTGCTACAAAGGTTGAAACTTTGAAATGACATCTGAATTTATCAACAAGGTGAGGAATCAGGAGATAGACATAGCTGAACATACGGAAAAGGCCCTGGAGAAGGTCAAGAGGATAGACAGCGAATACCATTATATGAACACAATATCCGAAGATCTGGCAAGAGAAGGTGCCAAGCACGTCAAGGCCATAGGAGAGGGTGTGCTTGCAGGGACAGCAGTCAGCATCAAGGACTGCATATGCGTAAAAGGGGTGGAGTCCACAGCAGGATCAAAGATACTTGAAGGCTACAGGCCGGTGTTTGACGCAACTGTTGTCCAGAGAATAAAGAAAGAAGGGGGCATAATAATAGGCAAGACAGCTCAGGATGAGTTCGGCTTCGGAAGCTTCTCAGTCAACGTGGGCATAGGAAAAGAGACTCCACTGAATCCTCTGGACAAGGAAAGGGTCTGTGGAGGAAGTTCAGGAGGAAGCGCCGGACTCGTGCGCAAGGCTGATTTTCCGCATATAAGCCTGGCAGAATCCACTGGAGGATCGATAGTGGCGCCTGCTTCATTCTGCGGAGTCGTCGGGCTTTGCCCTACCTACGGAAGGGTCAGCAGGCATGGGCTCATAGACTATGCTAACAGCCTGGACAAGATCGGACCCATAGCAAAGACTACCATGCAGGCAGCGCTCATGCTGGAGATAATCGCAGGACACGATCCTGATGAAAGCACCTCGCTTAAGAGACCGGTCGATCCATATACTGACCATGTAGGCAGGGATATCAAGGGTATGAAGCTCGGTGTGATCAGAAGGGCTTTTGGAGAAGGTACAGATGATGAGGTCACGCGCAAGGTGAAGGACGCGATAAGCAGGCTTGAAGATGCAGGTGCAGAAGCCCATGAGGTCAGTCTTCCTATGGCATCTGAATATGCTGTCCCCTGCTATTACCTTATCGCTATGTGCGAGACCAGCACGAACCTGGCCAAGCTGTGCGGGATGAGATACGGCAGGCACGAGAGCCTTGAGGGAGGATTCAACGAGTATTTCTCCAAAGTCAGGGAACTGAACTTCGGCAAGGAAGCGAAGAGAAGGATAATACTGGGCACTTTTGCGAGAATGGCAGGGTGCAGGGATGCGTATTATATAAAGGCCTTGAAGGTGCGGAGCAGGATAATACAGGAATACAAGAAAACCCTCAAACAGATGGATGTTCTGGTCAGCCCTACCATGCCTTTCACAGCCCCAAGGTTCAGGGATGTCGAGAAGCTGACCCCTCTCCAGAACTACATGTCCGACATACTCACAGCAGGTCCGAACGTTGCCGGCCTGCCTCATATTAGCATCCCCTGTGGAAAGGCAGGGGGCATGCCTGCAGGGCTTATGGCCATCGGCGACCATCTGCAAGAAAGCAAGCTCATACAGCTTGGGAGCGCGCTGGAATGATAATCAGGGGAAAAAGCCTCTTCCTGAGGCCGCTGGAGATACAGGATGCTGAAAAGCTGTCTGAACTGGGTGATGATATGACTATATACAAGTTCACACACATACCCCTTCCTTTCACTGTCAGGAAGGCTGAAGAGTATATACTGAGGTCAAACCAGCTTATGAGGAAAGGCAGGAGATTCAGGTTAGGTATCGTGCTGCAGGAGACAGGAGAGCTGGTGGGCACCCTTGGCCTGGAGATAGAGATGCCTGGAGAGCACAAAGCCAGACTGTTCTATTGGATGGGGAAACCTTACAGGGGCAGGGGATATGTTACAGAGGCATGCAGGATGCTTATAAGCTACGCGTTCAGCGAGCTTGGCCTTGGCAAGATAATCATAAGGTGCGCAACAGATAATAGGGCATCACAGAGGGTGATCCAAAAGCTCGGCGGAAAGCTGGAGGGGATCCTTAGAAAGGACTCTTTTATCGCAGGGAAATGGAGAGATGCGCTTTATCATGGGCTACTGAAAGAGGAATGGGTGTATGCTGATAAGCATATGCAGGAAAAGATGGAGGTCATGATACAGGATGGCAGGTGAAAAGTTTACTTCAGACGTGGTGATAGGACTGGAGATCCATGCTGAGATGGCCACACAAAGCAAGCTCTTCTGCGGCTGCTCAACCCATGGGACTGACGAGCCCAACACAAGGACATGCGAGGTATGCCTTGGCATGCCCGGAAGCAAGCCTGTGCTTAACAGGAAGGCTGTGGATTTTGCGCTGAAGCTCTGCCTGGCACTAAATTGCAGGATCGCTCCTCAGCTTGTGTTCAGCAGGAAGTCTTACTTTTATCCTGACATGGCGAAGAACTACCAGATATCACAGTATGAGATACCACTGGGAAAGAAAGGCAGCCTTAAGCTTAAGTCAGGCAAGGAGGTAGGGATCACCAGGGTGCATATAGAAGAGGACCCTGCTGCGCTAGTGCATCCTTCAGGGATGGAAAGATCAACATATGTCCTTGTTGACTACAACCGTTCGGGGGATCCTCTCTGCGAGATAGTCACTGATCCTGAGCTTGAAAGCCCTTCAGAGGCAAGGGACTTCATGAAACAGCTTATCACTGTACTGAACTACCTGAGCATATTCGACATCAACAGATGCATCATCAAGGCTGACTGCAACGTCAGCATCAAGGAATCTGGGTATGTAAGGGCAGAGATAAAGAATGTCACAGGATTCAAGGAGATCGAAAGGGCGCTGAAATACGAGGTTGAAAGGCAGAAGAAAGAAGTACATGAAGGAAATAGCCTGAAGCAGGAGACAAGAGCATGGGACCCTGATCTCGGGATCACCAGGCCTATGAGAACAAAAGAGGTTGAGGAAGAGTATGGCTATATACTTGATCCTGACCTGACTGTGATAGACATAACTGATGAGATGGTATCTGCTGTGGAGCAGGACATGCCTGAGCTTGCAGAGTCAAAGATCGAAAAGTACGTCAAGGAATATAATCTTAAGAAAGAGGATGCTGAGATATTGAGTCAGGAAAAGCTGCTGGCAGACCTGTTTGAAAAGGTCGCTGAAGAGATAGATCCGGTGCTGGCTGCCAAATGGCTCAGGAGAGAGCTTGTCAGGGTCCTGAACTACAGCAAGAAAAAATTGGCGGAGATAGAGCTTGATGAGAGGCACCTGATTGACCTGCTGAAACTTGTCGAGGAAAAGAAGATCACAGAGACTACAGGCCAGAATCTGATTGAGAAGCTTCTCCAGGAGCCGTTTGATGTGAAGGAATATGTGGAAAATCAGGGGCTTGCTGCTGTCTCAGACAAGGGTGAGTTGGAAAAGTTCTGCAAAGAGGCGGTTGAGGAGAACCCAAAAGCTGTGGAAGATCTCAAACAGGGCAATGAGAACTCCCTCAATTTTCTGGTCGGGCAGGTCATGAGAAAGACAAAAGGCAAGGCAGTGCCTAAGGAAGTAAATGAGATACTCCGAAAGCTTGTTGGGTGAATTGTCTGGTTTGATCTAGCAACCTTGTTTTCAAATTGGAATTTCTATCTTTTTTAATTACCTTTTAGTAGTAATCAAGCGAAAAATTTAAATATTATCGATGTTTCTTAGGTCTTATGACAGGATGGACAGATCCCATATTTGACAAGGAACAACCTTTTTGGGATAGAGAAAGATCCCAACAGCTGGCATCTATGTACAAGAGCATAGCTTCAGTCGTCAGCAGGGACGGAAAACAGCTCAGCATAAGGGAGAATGAGCTGCTGCAGATGATATGGGCCTATAATGACGAGCTGCATGCAGATGAGCCTGATTATCAGAAGAATCCAAACAAATACATGTGCGGCCAGACAAGGCTGAACAGAACAAGATATGTCAGGACATCTGACGGTGGAGTGTACTGCGTAGACCTCTCTAGCAACGGGGTGATTGTCAGAGGCAGGACACAGGCTGCAGAAGCATGGGAAAAGGATATCAAGGAACTGGAAGAAAGACTCGAAGAGCTGCCTGTATGGGATAGGCATTCAAGAAAACATCTCTCTGAAACCATAAGGCTTGCTATGATGAATAAGGAAAAGACACTTGCCTATTATGACAAAGAAGATTTCATAAGGTAATGAGTTTTTCAGCCTCTCCTCTTATCCTCTTCTCAAAATCAGCGACTTTCTCACCATCCTCTCGCTCAGCCTCAAGGATATGCATGAGGCTTCTTATCAGCTTCTCCTCCTGCTCGTAATCCATACCTCTGACCTTTATCTGTCCGAGATGCTCCTTTATCAGCTCTGACTCGACATCATCTGTGCTGGAAGTATCGATCTTTATCTCCTCAAACTCCTCTGTAGTCAGCTTGTTGGTGTTCTTCATCACAAAGTATGCCTGTTTCTCGTAAAGCAGCCTGAATATCTCCTTGAAATCTATATCGCTTGGCCTGCCTGACTTCAGGGTGCCCTCAAGCCTGATGGTCACGATAGTGTCCATGAATTCCCTGGCCTTGATCTCCTCGGCTATCTCCATCTGCACCTCCTCAGGGCTCTTATGGTCGCATTTTTTGCTGATGCTCTCGGTATTATGGACCACTACAGGACGGTACTGGGCCTTTGTATTGCCGTCTTGAATATCCACCAGGTAATACCCTCCTGTCCTGAGCTTCTCAAGCTCCCTGAAATTGTTGGGAAACAAGGGTCCTGGAAACACTATTTTACCGTAGCCCTGCTCATCTTTTTCAAACACATAATGGACATGTCCTCCGGCATAATAAGAGAAATTGCCTGGTAAGAGGCTAAGAGGGTGGGAATCCATCTCTTTCATGTCTTCTGGTTTGAATTCTGTAAGCGCTGAGTGGAACATGAATATCTTGTAACCCTGTTCCTTCTCAAGATTGTCCCTGACAAGATTCTGGAAATAAGCCCTTTCCAATCCCCCCTTTTTACCTGGCATGCCTGTAATCTTTGCCCCTGTGCTGGGATCCACAGTGAACCTGAGCCTGAGCCTGTTGTCTTCAGTATCTTCCCCTTTTGCGACATTTACGAAAAGTCCTGCATGCTCAAGGACATCAAGCATGGTCTTTCCTGAGGGTGAGAAATCATGAGAGCCTGCGATAAGATAGACAGGGATCTTCCTGTCCTTCAGTTCCTTGAGCTTCTTCACAGACTCTTTGAGCTTGTCAAGGGAAGGCAGTGATGTGTTGAAAAGGTCTCCTGATATGAGGATAAAGTCCACTTCCTGGGATATACAGTCATCTACTGCCCTGATAAACGCCTTTATGCTCACTTCCCTGAGCTTTGGATCTCTCCATCCCCCTACATGGCAGTCTGCCAGATGAGCGAATCTCATGAAAATTACCTGATGAAATATAGAGGACAGGGCTCTCCTGTCACGCAGCCTGAGGCTGAAATCTGCTACTTCTCAATTGCTTTTATGTGCTCCCTAAGAGATTCCAGATGTCCGCCTATCTCCCTTTCCCTCTCCACGATAGCCTGTGTCAGGTCCTTTACCCTGTCGCTGTGCTTCTGAGCCTGTGCTGCAAGATCAGCATAAGAGGGATTGAATCCCCTTAAGGTGTTCCACAAGCCTCTCTTAGGCTTTTTTCCCTCTGCGATCGCAAGCATGTTATCAAGGTTATCATGCAGGTCATCCATGTTCTTGATGATGTTTCCTGTTATCCTTATGCTTGCCTGGACATGCTTCTCAACAGTGATCATCTCCTCCTTTGCCTCTGCTGAAAGCTCTGCCTGCGCCTTTCTCCTGGCTTCTTTCATATCTTCGTAAAGCTCGTTGAGTGTAGCCTCCTCGCTTTCAGTATACTTATATTCCCTTTTCTCCTCCTTATGTATCTTCCTGAACTCATGGATGACCTTTGTTATGTCCTGCATGATATGGCTGAGCTTTCCCACTATCTCAGACTGGGTGCCTCTGGGATTTGTCAGGAAGTTATCCACATCCACGCACGCATTCATGGCGCGCCTGATCAGGTCCTCCCTGGCGATGAGCCTGTTTGCCCTTTCAAGGTTGAGAAGGTACTCTCCTGCAAGCCTGACATGTTCCTTTATCTTTTTGGTACTGACAGTCATATAATCACCTCTGGTGGCATAATAAAAGATACATTAGCATTATTATTTATATATCTTTCTTTATATATTTTTCTTTCCGCGCGGGAGCGCTGGCATTAGCCTGTGTCTATGCCTGCAAAAGACCGCTTAGGCTCTTCCCTGCTCCGGCTTTTGGCAAAACTTTCAAAACGAGGTATCTTTACCGGAGTGGCAAACCTTGCAAAATTTGACGTGATGATAGCCTCCCCTATATCGAGCGAGGCTATGTTCCTGCTGTCCTGGCTCAGGTCCTGGGATGCAGACTCTATGATTGCAGCCCGTTCAGGGGCCATCTCGATGCCCAGGATTATCTTGGTGTTCATATTGGCAAGTATCTGCCTGGGAATGAGGCTGGGAAGCTGCGTGATAGCTGTAAGGCCTACCTTGAACTTTCTGCCCTCCCTGGCGATGGTGGAGAATATGTTCTGGCCTTTCTCCAGCACATCCTTGCCCAGCACCCTGGGAGCTTCCTCGAGAACAACAGATATCACAGGCCTGTCCCTGAGAGTCCCTTTGGTCTTGTAATGCTTGTACTTTTTCAGTATCTCTGAGGCGATCAGGCTTCCTACAAGTATCTCCACTGCTCCTGAAAAGCTGGAAGTATCCACGATCACGGTGTTTCCATGCTCCAGTTCTGAGCATATGTCAGGTACTGTGGACTGGCCTGCCTGTATGTCAAAGACCCCTCTGCAGAAAAGCTGGCTGCCATCAAAGGAAAGGCTCAGAAGGTTAAGAATCTTCCTCTTGACCACAGCGAGAGTTCCTTCCTGGATGTTTTCCACAGGCTTGTCAAGGACGATAGACTCGATCCATGTACTGCCGTAATTCCTGTAGAAAGCGGTCAGAGCATCTTTTTGGGCAGAAGACCAGTCGATGACCCCGTTGAGATGATGCGGCCTGATGTTTCTAAGGTTTATCTTCAGGGTTCTCGCCCCTGCAGGAGGATCATTAGGGGTGTAATAGACCAGCTTCTCCTTTGAAGGATGGTCCTTCAGCCCAAACTTATTCCTTCCGTAATACTCATCATGGGGATCCAGCACCAGGATTCCGCAGTAATCCTTGTCAAGGGTGTCCCAGAGCATGCAGCTTGTGAGGTTGGACTTGCCTCTCCCTGTTGTGGCGGGTATGAGTATGTGGTGGGCAAAAACCTTGCTTCCGTGCAGAAATATCCCAAGGTCAAGCGTCCTGCTGCCTGACCTGAGCATGCCTACGAACAGGGGGTGGCTTGGCTTGGTCAGGAAACCGAGGTCTTTCTTATCAACGTCCCTGACCTTTGAGAAGAAATCAGGCAGGGACTTGCATATTCTGGCATCCTTGTCCTCTATCGAGATGATTGTCTTCAGCAGGGCAAGGTTATAGTTCCTCAGCTCAGGATCCATGAATTCCACATGGGTATCTTCTTCCAGATGCATGCCGGAGATGAGCTCAAGGTTCTGCTGGGATATCTGGCTGCCGTAGAGAAGGTCATATACCTGCAGCAGGATCCTGCCTCCTGCAGTGTCAGCCAATAGGAGCTCTCCGATCTCTATCCTCTTGTCAGACTTCTGCCTGACCAGTATCTTTCCGAACTCCCCGCTTATCACTATCCCTTTTGTCATCAGGTATCCAAAAGAGCTGTGATTTTTAAATATTGTTGTGGTGCAGTTTTCGTCTGGCTCTAGCTGGTCAAAGACCAGATCCAGGCATGCTTGCAGGCCCTTTCTGTCTCTCCTGTTTTGCGAAAGGTTTATATAATTACAAAACCTGATTCAGGCTATGGATGAGGAAAAAGAGGTCCTGGAAAAGCAGCTCAACAAGGAGCTAAACAGGCTTAAGAAGCTGAAGGTGGATGAGGAAATCAAAAAGCGGGCTCTTGCCAAAGCAAAAAAGATGGAAGAACAGGAGCAGGAGCTTATGGATATCGAGGATCTTGAAGAGGTGGACACCGAGTTCCAGCAGGAAGCAGAGTACGCAGGCAAGAAGATGCTTGACAAGGATGTTTGGTTTCTGAAAGAGAACAGGAAAGGAATTGCCAAAAAAGGCAGGGGCGCGAAAACATCGACAGCAAAAGGTTCCAGCAAGAGACATAAAAGTTCTTCAGCACGCCCTGCCAGAAAAAAGAAGGCAGGCCTTAAGAAGAAGCGTGCCAAAATATCCTCTAAGAAGACATCCAGACCGAAAAGATCTGCGGCAGTCAAGGGCAAATCAAGTAAAAATAAGAAAAAAGATAAAAGAAAGAAATGAGATTCACTTCTTCTTTTTCTTCTTCTTTTTCTTTCGGCCTCCTCTGGCCATGACTGCACAGGAGATGTCTCCCTGCTTGTCTACGAAATAAAGGACTCCAGGTTCCTTGTCGACGCCTACCTTGGCCACAACCTCGGTCTTGGCTCTTCCTTTCTTCTTGCCTCTGGCCATCTTTGCCCTGGCAACATTACCTTTCTTGTCTACAAAATACAGATATCCTTTTTCTTTCTTAACACCAACTTTTGCTACTTTTTTTGCCATTAGGTATCCCCCATTTCGGTTTTTTTTGACAATCTTGTGTCTTGATTTTTCGGAAACTTTACGCATATATAAACTTTTCGTCTGGCTTAAGCCGGCAAAACCTGATTTTATCGTCAAAAAAACAAACTTTTTAAATGTTACAATTATAGGCAAGCACATGAAAGCAGCGCTGATATACCCTCCTTTTGTTTCAGAAGCTACTAGTCCCCCTCTGGGAGTCAATCTTCTAAAGGCATACCTGGAGAGAGAGACTGATGCAGAAGTCAGGGTGTTTGATCTGAACATAGAATTTTACCACCATGCACTGAAGAACATCGGCAGCCTGGACCTTTATCCTGAAAGTGTAAAAGGGAAGGCGATCAGCACAGTCAAGCAGGCAGCAGATCTCTTCCTTCCGCCGCTTAAGCAGGATTTCTTTGACCAGAAAGCATATGACCTTAGGGGCACGCTCTTTATAGATTTTTTCAATAGGAGTTTCAGGAGTGATTTCAGCAGGCTGAAGCAGGCCCGTTATTCTGCAGCAGCTGACACAAGCGTCAGTATGAGGGAACTGCTAAGGCCTGTCATGGAGTACAAGCCTGACATCGCAGGATTTTCAGTGATGTACACGCCCCAAAGCCCATACTCTGTAGCCATGGCAGGAATCCTGAAGGAAAAAGGCATACCTAGTATCTTCGGGGGCGCAAAGGTATCGTTTTTCCAGGAGATGTTCGAGAGATACTTGGGAAAAGGACCTGATTACCTGCTGTCAGGGGAGGGGGAAACCGGCCTAACCAGCCTTATCTCCTGGTACGATAAAGGTGGAAGACCTGAGGATGTGCCTGGGCTGACATGGAAAGACAAGGGGATGCTGATGAAGAACAGATGCTCTGATCCTGCGGACATGAACAGCATACCTGCTCCTGATTTTTCTGACCTCGACCTCAACAGGTACTTTTCTCCACTGCCTGTGCTGCCTGTGCTCTCCAGCAGGGGCTGCTCCTGGCAGAGATGCGTCTTCTGCAACCATCACAAGACCTACTTAAGATACAGGCCCAAGAAGATAGGCCCTTTTGTCGAGGAAATTAAGGCTCTCTCAGAAAAGCATGAGGTAAATCATTTTTATTTCTGCGATGAGATGATGCCTGCAAAGAGGCTGCTCCAGGCCAGTTCCATGCTCAAAGGGACAGGCATAAGCTATCTTGCGCTCGCAAAGCCTCTGGCAGACTTCAATGCGGAAAATCTCAGAAAGGTAGCAGAGGGCGGATGCAGGATGCTGCTCTGGGGGGTTGAGAGCGGTTCGCAGCAGGTGCTTGACAGGATGCAGAAAGGCACAGATGCGGCTACGTGCGCTAACGTGCTGAAGATGAGCCGAAACTCAGGCATCACAAACTTCATATACCTGATCAGCGGCTTCCCCTCAGAGACTTTGGAAGAGCACAGGCAGACATTACAGTTTCTGGAGCAGAACTCCGGATTCGTGGATTTCCTGATAAGCTCTCCATTTGCTCTTGAGCAGAACGCTCCCATATTCAAGGAGCCTGAAAGATTTGGGATTAAAGATATAAAGAAAAGACAACTGAACGACTTCCAGTTTACATGGGATTTCAGAAGGACAAGGGGCATGACAGACGAGCAGGTGAAAGGGATCGACCAAAAGCGGTTCTACAGGTTCAACAGGTATCCTTTGGCGTTCACCAGGTTGAGGGACCATCTTCTCCTTTATGTAAGCAGGGAATATGATCATCAGGGTTCTGGAAAACAGGGAAACTCTGAGGAGAAATTTGAAGAAAAAGAAAGGGACAGGGAGAATAGCTCTCCCAAAGCGAGCTTCAGCTGGAGCTTTTCCTGATTTTTCTTCTTTCTAACTCTATGATCTGGTCTATCTCCTTTGCAGAGACAGCACAGCCGTCGATCTTTGCGCCCCAAAGCACAGAATCAAGCAGTGTTTTCCTGTCGCCTGCTGCTCCGGGCAGGTACTTGTCAAGAAGCCCCATCTCATAAGCCATGACTATGAGCTCTATGGACCTGATTATCTTCACCTTCTTTACCTGTTTCCTGAACTCTTTTACCTTCTTCCTGTCTATCTGGACTTTACAATGCAGTTTCTTCTTCAGTATGTCTCTGAGGCTGTAAGGATCCTCCAACAGCATGCGAGTGGTCCTTTCATCCACTGCGCACGCGTCTGCATCCATCTCTACTGCAGCTGCGAGAGTCTCCATCTCAGCAAGCTGGATGACCCTGAGCGGGTTCTTCTTGCAGCTGAAGCATCGGTTGGCTGTGTATAGAAGCTGTGAGGAGCGCTCTCTTATGCTCTTGCTGCTGATGAGCTCTATGATCCTGTCATCCAGCAGGCTCGCTACCTGCAGAGCTTCAAACTTGAACCTCTTGGACTGCAAAGGCTTGTCGATAATCTCTCTTTTAACGTCCTTTGTGATGAAAAATTGGCCTTTGAACTGTCTTTTGAGAGGCTCAAGTATCCACAGCAGGTTATTCATGGTCAGGGATATCAACGGTCCTGTGTCAAATATTATCGATCTCATCTTAGGTTGAACAATTTCCTCGCAAGCCTTATCCTGTATTCCACATTTCTCTGCGGCAATTGTTCATAGATCTTTGTCTTTCCCAGATAGTTCAGAAGTTCCCACTGGGAGATTCCCAGGACATCTGCTGCAGTGGCTGCAGACAGGCCGTGCTCAAAAAGCTTGCTGCCTTTCTTTATCCTCGCCTTTGCGACCACATCCTCTATGTAAAGCTTGAGCTTCCTGTCCTGCCTGGAGATCTCAGAGAACATGCTCTTTATCATGTTACGGTATTTGTTGATATCCTTTTGTGCGAGAAAATCATGTGCCTTGGCAAGCTTGGTGAGAAACCTGCGGTAGAAATTAGTGGCTGCCCCTCTCATGATCATCTTGTACAGGGCATAGATGACCACAGCTATCTGGACAGCATCCTGGTCCTGGTATATGGACGCTGAATGGATGGTATGGTCAGATATCTCCTTGAGCTGAAGTATGTCTTTTTCCTCTTTTTTCCTGAGCACTGATATGGCTTCTGAAAGAACAGAAAGGATATCTGTCCTCACCCTCTCTTTCATGCTAGACAAGGGGCTGTTGTTGTATATAAAGCTTTTGGGATTATCCTTGCCTTTCAAACTGCTATAGGTTTGAATATCACTCAAAAATGAAAAATTTTATATCTTTGAAGATTTTTATGCTGAGCATGTCAGATCTTATCAACCTTTTGAGGGGCATGAGAAAGCTTAATGACAGCGAAAAGCAGAACTTTGCTTTGCTTTCTGATCATATGAGCAGCAATAACCTTCTTCAGATAGAGAAGCTGGTTAAGCAGAAAAGGGTCAAGGTAGAGCTTTCAGACAGCAATATCCAGGTGATCAAGAGCAGCAGGATACCTGTGATCACACCTTCATGCGACGATACCATGGTTCAGCAGATTGCGTCTGACGCCAATGACGAGATAAGAATGAATTTCAGGAAAAGCCTTTTCAAGGAGATGGGAGCAAAGGCCAAAGACATCATCCCAAGGTTCATAGCCCCTAACATCGCAGGCATGGACATGCTCAAGAAGGCGGTGGCGCTTCAGCTATTTGCAAAGGACCGTGTTCACATCCTGCTTCTGGGAGATCCGGGTACAGGAAAGACTGATATCATCAGGAGCGCAGCAGAATACTCTCCTGTCAGCAGCTTCGGCCTCGGGTCAGGAACTTCAGGGGTAGGGTTGGTAGCCACTGTCAAGGGAAATGAGGTGGTCAAGGGACTGCTTCCCCAGGCTGACAAAGGGCTCTGCTGCATAGACGAGCTGAACCTGATGAAAGAGGACAGCAGGGCAGGCCTTTATAATGCGATGGAGAAGGGTTTCGTGACATATGACAAAGGAGGGCACCATCACAAGTTCCACTCGAGGATCAGTGTGCTCTCGACAGCAAACCCAAAAGGAGACAAATTTACGGGCAATAGTATTAGGCAGCTCAAGGCGCAGCTACCTTTCGATCCTGCGCTGCTCACAAGATTCCACCTGGTGTTCTTTGTCAGGAAGCCTAGTATGAAGGATTTCAGGAAGATCACCGAAAAGATAGTCTCAGGCGAGCAGGGCAAATACAGCGATGAGGATATGAAATTTGTCAAGGCATATATACGGCATGCGCTCGAGGAGCACGGAAACGTAAGATTTCCCAAGGATCTCCAGTCCAAGATTGTGGACGTGATAGCTGAGATAAAACAGAAAGAAGAGCATTATTTGGTCGATATCAGCCCCAGGATAACTGTTGGTTTCATGAGACTTTGCATGGCCAGCGCAAGGATGCACCTGAGAGACCAGGTCAACCAGGATGATCTGGATATGGTGTCATCGCTCCTGAAAGAGAGCCTGAAGGTGTTCTAATCGAAAACTATTTAAATATCCATAAATCTTAACAAAATAGAGAAAAAGTGGTGGTTCGATGATAAAACTGGTAAAAAAGTTCATAAACAAGGTCCTTATAAATATTTTCCAGAAGAAGAAACATATCAAGCTAGGTCTCTACGGTCCTCCCAATGCAGGCAAGACCACGCTGGCCAACAGGATATGCCAGGACTGGCTTGGAGAGGATATGGGCAAGGTAAGCAACATAGCCCATGAGACAAGGGAGATACAGATCAAGGAACAGATAAGCCTGAAAAAGGACGGAAAAGAACTTAGCTTCAACCTGGTGGATACTCCTGGAATAGCCACAAAGATAGACTATGAAGATTTCATGAAGGTCGGCATGAAGGAGAAGGCAGCCAAGTCCAGGGCAAAAGAGGCTACCAAGGGGGTCATAGACTCCATCAAGTGGCTGGATGAGATGGATGTGGTGATAGTTGTTCTTGACGCGACCAAAGACCCATACAGCCAGGTAAATATCACTATCATAGGTAATCTTGCAGCCAGGGACATACCTGTGCTTGTGGTAGGGAATAAGGTTGACCTGAAAAAAGCGAACATGAAGAAGGTGCAGGCTGCATTCCCCCAGTACGAGCTGATAGGTATCTCTGCCAAATACGGCAAGAATGTCGATGAGTTTTATGAGGCCTTGTTTGTTTTGGCCGGATAAAAGAGGTGAAAATGTTAACTTTACAAATCGTGCCATATGCTGAGATTTCTGGTCTTAGCAGTATCGGCAGGATCCGAAAACTGCTGAATATCGCCAAGGAGAACAAGATAGTGCTTCTTGAGGGCAGGCTCACAAAGGAAGAAGAGACTGAGCTGATCAAGGTCACTATGGAAGAGATCAACAAGAATTTCAGAGGAATAGAGCTGGCAGTACTTGAGCCTGAGCAAGGCGATATGGGAGGCCTGGCGAAGATCAGGAAAGGGTTCGCAAACGTCTTGCTTGGAAACAGGACAGGACTTACTGTCATAGGGCCCGCGAACGTGGTGAAGCAGATAAAGAAGGATCCGAACAAGATACAGCTTCTGACCCAGGAATCAAGATCAAGAAAGAAGAAGAAAAAGAAGTAAAATGCCCCACCAATGCGTAAGATGCAACAAGTTTTATGATGACGGTGCAGACGAGATACTGAAAGGTTGCAGCTGCGGCGGGAAACTGTTCTTCTACATCAAGAAATCTAAGCTTGAGCAGGCCAAAAATGTGACCAAAAAGCTTACTGATGAGCAGAAAGAAGAGATAGAGATGGATGTT
>WJKB01000129.1 GCA_014729345.1 Candidatus Woesearchaeota archaeon | reverse complement strand
GACGCTGGTAAGGACCTTGTTGTATATGAAGAGAGTCTAGTAACTACAGATGGTTATTTCATCCTTGGAAAACAAGGAAGTCCAACACATGTGCTGCAATACAGGTCATATGATTCCTCTGAACACCAGCTTGCATTCAGGGATCTGGGGACAGGAGATTCAATGAAGATCAATGTTTTTAATTTGACTGGGACTTTGCAGATGGACAGCCAGGATTATAGGGTAGATGTGTCAATGGAGCTTGATGACGCACCTATCTGGGTTGATTTTGATGGGAATGGAGAAATTAGTGGTCAAGAAAAAGCGACGATCGCTGCAAAAGGAGGGGTTCTCATCGACATAACAACAGATAGGCCTGCAGTCCATGATCATCGATATGCTGGGGTAACAATAACAACTGAATCTGCCAATATTGGGGATGGCAGCTATCCTGATGAGGACATGACCTTGTTTGTCAAGGCCTATGATGTTGCTGGTGTACTTGAACTTGAACTCCACAATTTTACAGGACCATCATGGCAGGACTTCAATTTCAACCAGGTTGGCAATAATGACACTTACAGGGAGATGACCACTTATGGCGTATTGGTTGAAAGGCAGAAGAGTTTCCTTGGACCTGACACAATCATCTTTGAATATCCTGAAAACCAGAGAAAACCGCAGGTCTATGTCACTGGAGGACCTTTTGGTGTGAGGACTGGGATGGATCTGATATATTCAGAGAATCTGGTCTTGACAGGCAACAGTGTCACAAAGAATACTCATGGAGTAAATATTAACTCAGGCTCTACTGCAGATCTGATTGAATACAACAATTTCTTCAGCAATTATATCTCAAACATGAAAAACGAAAATCCTGTTAATATCACAGCAGAGAACAATTACTGGGGTTATGATATAGAGTATGATATCAGCGAAAAGATAAAAGGAATCATTGATTTTATTCCTTTCTTAACAGATCCGCAATAAATTAAACCCTGCTCAAAACTACCTGTGTGCTGTAGATAGAACTATAGCTCAACCTTTATCTTTACTTCTTCATTGCACTCTACATCTCCTTTTCCAAACTCGATAGCCTCTGCTTTAGTTGCTCCTTTGATCTCATCAAGAGCCTCTTCAAGTGCTTTCTGGTCTTTGCATTCGATCGTTAGCTTCTTTATAGGAGTATTAAGCGGTTTGTCAGCATCAGACTTGAACCTTCTGGTTGCAGCTATTATAGCAACAGCATCATCGCCTGCTTTCTCAGCTTTTTCATCATCCCTTTCCTTGAGGTTTTCGGGCCATGATGATAGATGTATGCTCTTCATCCCTTCCATCTTGCTGAAATAGCCTTGATATATCGCTTCTGTGATGAAGGAGGTGAAAGGCGCCATGAGTTTTAATATGGTCAGGAGGGTCTGGTACAGCGCGTACTGTCCGCTCAGCCTGGCTTCCTTTCCCCTCTTGTCAGGGTTGTACAGCCTGTCTTTCACAATCTCAAGATAATTGTCGCAGAAGACCTGCCAGAAGAATATCTCTGTGTCCATCTTTGTCCTGCTGTATTCGTACCTGTCAAAGCTTTCTGTGCTGGCTTTTATCAGTCTGTTCAGCTTTGCGAGAAGCCACCTGTCCATGATCTCCAGCTTCTTTGGCTTTGCTGACCTGTAGTCTTCCAGGTGCATGAATGCGAACCTGGATGCGTTCCATAGTTTTGTCATGAACTTCTGAGCTGTTACCAGGTCTTTCTCCTGGAACGGAAGGTCCTCTCCAAGTTTGCTCCCTGCTGCCCAGAACCTAAGCGCGTCTGCATTATACTTCTTTATCATCTCCTGCGGCTCGATGACATTGCCTTTTGATTTTGACATCTTCTTGCCTTTTGGGTCAAGCGCCCATCCTGATATCATGCAGTCATGCCAGGGATTCATGTTCCAGTGCAGCTGGCTCTTCACCACTGTGTTGAAAAGCCAGAATGTGATTATGTCATGCGCCTGGGGCCTGAGGTTCATGGGCTTGTCCTTCAGCCTGGTGTACGCCTTGGTTCCTTTTAGGAGATCTTTTGCGATCGTTGGTGTAAGTGACGAGGTCGCCCATGTGTTGAGTATGTCTATCTCCCCCTCAAACTCTATGCCTCCGCATTCAGGGCACTTGTCTACAGGAGGCTTGTCCACTGTCGGGTCCACAGGAAGATCATCCTCTCTTGCGACAATCACGTTGTCGCACTTCTTGCAGTACCACACAGGGAACGGTATGCCGAAGGGAAGCTGTCTTGAGATGCACCAGTCCCATTGCAGCCCTTCTACCCAGTTGTCATACCTGTTCTTCATGTGCTCAGGAAACCAGTTTAGCTCCTTGCCCCATCTCTTCATGTCTTTCTTGAGGTCAAGATACTTGATGAACCACTGTTTTGAATGGATGAATTCTATGGGCGTGCCGCATCTCTCATGGACATTGACCGCGTGCCTTATAGGCTCTTGTGAGAGCAGCAGCCTCTGGTCTTTCATATCCTCTATCATCATCTTCCTGGCGGTCTCTATGCTCATGCCTTCGTATTTGCCTGCAAGCCCTGTCATCTTTCCGTCGTTTGTTATCGCTTTCTTGATCGGAAGCTGGTGGGCCTTCTGCCATTCTGCGTCTGTAGCGTCCCCGAAAGTGCAGCACATCACTATGCCTGTGCCTTTCTCAGGATCAGCCTTTTCATCCTCCATTATGGGCACTTCAAAATCAAAGAGAGGGACTTTTGCTTTCTTGCCTTTCAGGTGCTGGTATCTCTTGTCATCAGGATGATAGAAGATCCCCACGCATGCAGGCAGGAGCTCCGGCCTGGTGGTCGCTATGACCAGGTCCTCTCCATCCGCCTTGAACACTACATCATTGAAAAATGAGCTTAATTCTGCGTCTTCTGTCTCTACTTGGCTTATGGCGGTCTGGCATTTCGGGCAGAACATCGCAGGCGCCTCTGCCCTGTATTCCCTCCCCTTTTCCAGGAGATCGATAAAGGATCTCTGGGATATCCTCTGGCAGTGCTCGTTGATCGTTGTGTAGAATATGCTGAAGTCGCAGCTTGTCCCTATCCTTTTCCAGTCTGCCATATATGCCGGCCTGAGCTCTTTCTCAAGTGTCTCCAGGCAGAGCTTTACAAACTCTTTCCTGTCAATGTCAGCTGCTTTTACATTCTTGGTCTTTTCGATAAGGAGCTTTGTGGGCAGCCCGTTGTCGTCTGTGCCGAAAGGATAGAAAACATTGAATCCTCTCATCCTCTTGTACCTGGCCACGAAATCCTGCTGGGCATAGCTGAAAGCATGCCCCAGATGCATCTTTCCTGAAACAGTTGGCGGAGGCGTGTCTATGGAATAGACCTCTGTGTCTGAGTCCTTGTCAAATGCAAATATCTTTTCATCCTCCCAGAACTTCTGGATCCTGGGCTCTTCCTTTTCTGCGTCATATCTTTTAGGCATTTCCATAACTGTTCTGGGATAGATAAAGATTTATAAAGGTTTTGCAAAAAACAGTAGTTCACAAAGTGCATAAGTGGGCGAGAATCTTTAGAAACTTATAGTAGCTTCGTTGTGTTGGTTGTTTTCAAGATATTGATCTGCAAGATCTTTTTGCTTGTTTCTCCAGTATGTTAATGCCAGCGTAGCTGGCACTTGGGTTTAATTCCCCGACCTTTAGGTCGTTTTCTTTAGAAAGATTTTTGTTGCGGCTTCGCCGCAGTATGTTACTGCGGACGAAGTTGCGCAATAGTCTACCCTCTTCAAAGTAGCGT